>NZ_JACUZX010000003.1:0-471797 GCF_014851575.1 Rhizobium sp. RHZ02 | reverse complement strand
TCATATTGGGCATTGAAGCTGCTTGATGACTAACTGCTCCGATTATGCCGAACTACCGCATGGCCGAAACGAGGCTCGACAACGGCTAAACTCGGTCATGCGGCATAATCCGGCCCACGGCATAATGCGTCTTATGCCGATATCGGCATAAGACGCACTGGACATCGGCAAAGGGACGGCTCGATCGCGATCTCAGCCGCTATGGCAAGGATCGTAGTGAGCGCGCCCGGGAAGAAATGATTGCCGAACTGGGCAGCGCATTCCTATGTGCCGATCTCGGAATCGTTCCGGAACTCGAGCCGCGCCCCGATCATGCAAGCTACATCGATAGCTGGCTGACGGTGCTCAGCGGCGACAAGCGCGCGATCTTTACGGCGGCTTCACAGGCACAGCGTGCCGTCGATTACCTGCATCACCTGCAGCCACGCGTCGAAGGCGAGGGGGCGGCGTGAGCCGCCCTTTCACGCCTAGCGATGCCGAATGGAAAACAGGACCCCGCCCAATCCGAGCGGGGTCTTCCCATTTACGTGGTCAGGGCATCCTTCAGCAAGCTTCTGATTAGATTCGCGAGCGACCGCTGCTCGCGCTGAGAGCACCCCACCCCTTAAGTTTGCGGCTTTTCGAACAGTCCGGCAAATTCGGGATCCGCGTAATATCTGAGCTTTCCGGCCGCGATCGGCCGCTGTCCGGCGATGAACAGGATCTCGACACTGGCAGGCAGGTTGCGGACCTCATCGGGTGTCAGAAGCGGGCGGGCGACATGCTGTTCGGCAAACGAGAGACCGGTCTTTTCGGAATCAAGTGCGCGCGCAATCGTATTGAACACGACGGTCTCCTCACCGAGCAGATCGGAGACGAGCCGGGCACTGTCATGATCATTGACCCCGAAGACCTGCAACACGCCGGCATTCGATAAAAACGTGCCGGCGCGCTGGCCATAGGTGGCGCGTAGCTGATGAATGTCCTGGACGATTGGCCAGAGCTGCACGCCGTACCCTGCCATCAGCCCCATGGCCCGTTCGATTGGGGCGAGATGACCAAGGGCTGCAAACTCATCGAGAAGATATAGGACGGGTGGTGCCGATGAACGTGACGCCGATGAAACTGACGAAGGGGAAAAGCGCGCCATCTCGATCAGGCTCTGGGAGATCAACAGGCGCAGCCAGCGCGAATAGGCCGCAAGCCTGTCTGGCGGCAACACCAGAAAGACGGTCGCCTTTTCTGACTTCAGATCGCCAAACCGGAAATCCGAGCGCGAAAGCACGTTGGTCATGCGCGGGCTGTCGAGGAAATGCGTGTGCCGCTGTGCGGCCGAAAGCACGCCGCTTGCCTCACGATCGGACTTGCCAAGATGCCGATTGGCCGCACGCGCGATCAGCCCATTGACCGCATCACTGTCCTGCATCTCGTCGAGCAGGATGCGGAACGCTTCTGGTGCCAGCGTCAGCATGTGCCTCAGCATCGGCAGCGTGCGCCTGTCATCGGGCTGGGTTGCAACGACATGGAGAAGCAGTCCCGCAATCAGGGCCTTGGCTTCCTCGTTCCAGTGAGCATCGCCCGCAAGGCCTGGCTCGTCGAACACGAGCGCATCGGCAAGCGTGGCCGCGTCCTCGGCGACATCGATACTGTCGGGGTCAAAGCCGCTGAGAGGATTGAAGGCAGCCGATGGCTTGCCGGTAACGCCGAATGGATCGAGGATATGAACCGGTCCGAAGCGGAACCGTGCATCGCAAGATACGGCTGCATTCTCGCCTTTCGGATCGACGCAGATGATCGAACGATCTGCTGTCAGCAGGTTCGGGATGATCGTCCCGACACCTTTGCCACTGCGGGTCGGTGCCATCGTGATGAGATGGGCCGGTCCGTCATAGCGAAGAAGCCGGCCGGAGCCAGGCGCGCGACCGATCAGCAGGCCATCCGGTGATCGCGTCAGCGGTTTGATTTCCCGTTTGCTCGCAAGACGCGCCGAGCCATGCGTGTCGTCACTTGCCATTCCAAAATGCGTGATCAGGGGGGCGGACAGCATCCGCAGGAGCAACGCCAGTGCAAACAGGAAAAACATGCAGTTGCCGACAAGGACGAGGATGCCTCCTTCGCTGCTGCCGAAAATCTGCCGGATCAGATAGTCGATCCCGATTGAGACGATCAGGATGATCAAGACATAGCCGAGCGCATGCATGGCGAACGACTTTGCGTAGCGGAACGGAAACGTGATCATTGCAACGATTGCCCATAGCGGGTCGCGCGCGGCCATGCGCATCATGTTTGCCACAGCGCGTTTGACGAGAGCAAACTGGGTCATTGGCCGACCTCACTGTCAACGGTCGCGGCGCCTGAGGTGTTTGTCTGTCCTACCAGCAGGTCGTCAAACAGTTGCCGGTCGGCGTCCCGGACCAGGAACTTCGGCAGTTCGGATCTGAGCCACGTGGCGAGCCCTCCCGATATCTGCACATCGCGGTTGGTCTCCAGCCGATGCAGGATGAGCGCGCCGATCAGCACCTTGCGCCTTGTGTCGATGCTGCGCTCCTGCTTGCTGAGGCGGATCTGCAGTGTCTTTCGCCGCGCTTCGAGCTGCGCCAGCCGTTCGCCGATCGATTTGCGTGCCACGTTGCTGTCTCCCCTTTGAACTGTTGCTGAAACGCATGTCCGGCCAGGTGTCGTCCGCGATGAATGCGCGGCCATGAGGCTCATCGAACCCTTGCATTCCGGCAACTCGCAAATCTGCGGGTAGATGCATGCAAGTGGCAGCGAAGACACTGATCGCGGGCATTGCCTGCATGCTCCCATTGGGCCGGAGGAGGCGAGCCGACGAGGGCACAAGGGCGCACTTACGAGTTGCGGGGCAACTCAGTGCGCGGGCCGGCAGACCCCGCGGGAAAAGGAGGACTATGGCGATCTACCATCTCAGCATGAAGGCGATCGCTCGCAGTGGCGGGCGCAGCGCTGTCGCCTCCGCCGCCTATCGTGCTGCGGCGCGGCTCACCAATGAGCGCGACGGGATGACCCATGACTTCACCAACAAAAAGGGTGTCGAGCATGCCGAGATCGTATTGCCCCCTGAAGTGTCGGCTGATTGGGCAATGAAGCGATCGGTCCTGTGGAACGCCGCCGAGCGTGCGGAGAAGCGAAGCGACGCGCGTATCGCCCGGGAATTCGAGATCGCGCTGCCGCACGAGCTCAATCCAGATCAGCGCTTGGCTCTGACCCGAGCGCTCGCCCAGCATCTCGCCAATCGCTACGGAGCGGCCGTCGACTTCGCAATCCATCAGCCCGACGTCAAAAGCGATCTGCGCAACTGCCACGCGCATCTGATGATGACGACCCGAGAGGTGAAAGAGTCTGGCCTTGGCGATAAGACGTTGCTTGAGCGAGAGAACCGATGGCTTCTCGCCAACCATATGCTCCCATCGCAGTTGCAGTTGCAGGAGCTCCGGCAAGCCTGGGAGCGCCTCGCCAATCGGCATCTTGCGAAAGCAAGCGTCGATGTTCGCATTGACCACCGCTCGCACCTGGAGGCTGGGCTGACGATCGAGCCGACCGAACATGTCGGTGTTCACGCGACCCAGATAGGTCGCCAAGGTGGACAAGTCTCGCGTGCCCGCATCGCTCCGCAATCGGCAGATCGAAATGCAGAGACCATTCGCCGGCGTCCCGAAGAGATTCTAAAGCTCATCACCAACGAGAAGAGTGTCTTCAACCGTTACGACATTGCCCGGGCCCTGCACCGCTACATCAACGATGATCCGCAGACATTCCAGAATGCCTTTGCATCAGTCATGTCGTCCAAGGCCCTGATCGAACTGAAACCTGAAACAGCGGATCGCGGCGGCAGCGGAGAGGCACGCTATTCGACGATGGAGATGGTTGCGGTCGAGGGTGCGATGGCAACCTCGGTCGTGGCAATGAAAGGACGTCAAAAGCACTGGGTCTCGAAGCGGCACGTTGAAGAAGCGATTTTCGATCAGGACCGGTTGATCAAGGCGAGCGGTGCATCATCGGGGCAGGGCCTGTCGGGCGAACAGCGTCGTGCGATCGAACATGTCACCGCGCCTGGTCAGATCGCTGTGGTGCTCGGCATGGCCGGTGCTGGCAAGAGCACGATGCTGGCAGCCGCTCGGCAGGCCTGGGAGGCTCAGGGCTATCGTGTTCACGGGGCAGCGCTTGCCGGCAAGGCGGCGGAAGGGTTGGAGGAATCGTCAGGCATAGTGAGCCGTACTCTTGCGTCCTGGGAATACAGTTGGCAGGCTGGTCGCAGTCGCCCCAAATCGAGGGATGTGTTCGTCATCGACGAAGCCGGAATGATTGGAAGCCGGCAGCTTGCGCGCTTCGTCGAGGAGATCAGAGAGGCTGGAGCAAAACTCGTCCTTGTCGGAGACCATGAACAGCTCCAGGCGATTGGAGCAGGAGCGCCGTTTCGAGCAATCGCAAACGTGGTCGGACATGCGCAGCTTTCTGAAGTTCGAAGGCAAAGATCGGATTGGCAAAAGCGGGCCTCAATCGACTTTGCCTCTCACCGGACCACTGCTGGGCTGTCAGCCTACAACGCACACGGAAATCTTCATCTGAAGGCAAGCCGCGAGGATGCTTTGAAGGCGATCATTGCGGATTATGTTGCTGACCGATCGGCAAACCCTGATGGTACACGCATTGCGATGGCGCACAGTCGCAAGGACGTGGCCTCGATCAATGCTGGAATACGGGCAGCATTACAGGAGCGTGGTGGCCTTGCGAAAGGCGCTAAAGGATCGGACGTTCAGGATCATGAACTCACTTACCGGACGAACAACGGGATACGCGCCTTCGCCCGGGGCGATCGGATTGTTTTCCTGGAAAATGATCGCGACCTCGGTGTTAAGAACGGCATCTTGGGTGAAGTGATATCTGTCGCGCCGGACGCAATACAAGTCCGGCTTGATGGAAGCGTACAGGCGGCAAATGGCCAACGCTGCGTGACCATGTCGGTCAATAGCTATCGGGCGTTTGATCACGGCTACGCGACAACAATCCACAAGACCCAAGGGTCGACGGTGGATTGCAGTTTCGTTCTGGCATCGAGGACCATGGACCGACATCTGGCCTACGTCGCAATGACCCGTCATCGTGAGAAGGCACAGCTTTATGCGGGGTTGGACGAGTTCAAGACGGTGCGGTCCTTGAGTGAGACACTCAGCAGGTCAGGGGCCAAGGAGACCACGCTCGACTATGCCCCATCGGTTGCCGGCCGACGCGGCATAGGTGATCACCATGGCAAGGGCGGCGCCGAGGAGGAGCGCTCCGTTCCGGCAGGAAACACTGTCGCGCCCACGCACGAAACGCCGTCGCTGAGTGGTCACAATGTGTGTGAAGGCGTCCGTCCTGAGAGGCTTGACCACGGTCATGATCGTCCGGTGCTAATCCCGGCAATCGCGAAGTATGAGAACAGCGTGGATGACGTCGCACGCTTGAAAGCGATGCCGGTATTTGAACGCGATTGGGAATCCGCGAAGTTGCTTGCCCGACGGATATACTCCAACGCACATGCCGTCATTGACGGGTTGCGGGGCCGCATTGTCGAAGGAAACGTAGACCCTGCTGAACTCGGGAAACAGCTTCGCTCCACACCGGAGACAGTCGGCACTCTCGTCGGAAGGACAGGAACATTCGGAGAGAACGCCGAGCGCCGACAGGCACTTGGCCTCGTCAACGCGCTTGCGTTTCGTGTCGAACAATCCGGAAAGACTTGGCAACGCCGTTTTGAGGCGGAATGCAGTTCCGAGCAATGGAGGCGAGAAAAGCAGGATGTGATCGACGTGCCTGGTCTCAGCAACCATGCAGAGGCGCTGCTTCGGAAGCTCGATGATTTGCCTTACGCGGAAAAGGGGGCGTTCGTTGCACAGCTAAAGGTAACGATCGAGGGCTCCAAGGCGCTCGACGAGGCAAGTGAGACGGCGAGTGCGATCGAAAAACGCTTCGGCCGCGCCAATCCGTCAGATCTTGCGGAGCAGCTGAGGCGGGCTGGGCTCAATCAGACTGGCGAGATCGAGCGCATCCGCGGCGTCGTACGCCTCGCCGATCGTAGCCATCGGGCCGAACTCACTCAGCAGAGTGAGATGAAGCGCTCGCTTTCACGGAGGAAGGGGTTGCGATTGGGGATGTAGCGTCGACAATGCTGAACGCGCTGGCTGTCACCAGATGTTCATGGCGGAAGGCAAAAACTCGACTTGTGTGCCGTTCAGCAATGTGCAGACTTCATGTGGGTGGGGGACGGGAACGCGTGTCGGAGAAGGTGTTCGTAAGTGCGCAGGAAGTCGCTGATAGAGCGGGCGTTTCACGATCCGCTGTGTCGCGGACGTTTACGCCAGGTGCCAGCGTCTCACCCGAGACCCGGCGACGGGTGCTCGAGGCAGCCGAAACGCTCGGCTACCACGTAAATGCTCTTGCCCGCGGTCTCATGCGCAATGAAAGCGGCATTGTTTGCCTCATCGTGTCCGACGTGGCGACACCCAATCGTTCTGCTTTGCTACGCGAACTGACAATGTTGCTGCAGAATGCCGGCAAGGTGGCGATGTTGATCAACACGGACCGCTCGGACGGCAGCGTGGACCAAGCCCTTCGCCAAGCGATCCGCTATCGCGCAGATGCTTCGATCATCCTGTCCGGAATGCCGGACAAATCCATCGCACAACTCTGTCTGCGAAGCGGACAGCGGCTTGTCCTCATCAATCGCGATGACGAACAGCCCGGTCCATTGCGGATCAATCTTGATGATCGCGAGGCGGCCGGGCAGGTGGTGACGGCCTTCGTCAGAGCTGGATGCCGGAAGCTGGCTTTTGCCAACTCGGAAGCCGGAACACCAAGCTTGATGGCTCGTGAGCGGGGATTCGTCGCGGCGGCGAATGCGCTCGGAATGGAGGTTTCTGTCGAGCGTCATGGATGGACGGGTTACGATGCGGGAAAAGTCCTTGCACAGCGAATGTTGACGCGCCCGGAACGCCCGGATGCCGTCTTCTGCGCGACCGACCTCCTCGCATGCGGGTTCATGGACGCCGCCCGCCACCAGTTTTCGATATCGGTGCCAGACCAGCTGTGCATTGCAGGCTTTGACAATATCGAGCAGGCCTCATGGTCCTCGTATGACCTGACGACCTTCGCCCAGCCGGTTTCAGCGATAGCTTCCAAGGCGATCGACTGGCTCTCGCATTCGCAGCCGGACAATGATGGCGCCCTCCAGGAGCAGTCGATCAGACTTCATGCCGAACTGGTTTGGCGCGGCTCGATTCGAGGCGGCTAAGTCGGTGCGCCCGGCCGCGTTATTTCCATTCCCAGAACAGAGCGGATGCAAAAGGCCTGCGCAGCACCAAACTGTCCGTTCGAGCCGTCTGCTCGTAGGATGTGGCTTCCGCCTCCCCATTTAATCCGACAAAGTGCATCCGGGTGGACGCCGTCTTTGGTTGTCCCTTCCGACGGTAGTCAAATTGCACCGCACAGGTCGGGTACTGCCAATTATCGGTTAGAAGCTCGGCGAACTGCTTGGCATCCTGCTCGCGCCCCTGTCCGGTGAAGGCCAGAAACTGGCCAAGATTGAAGAACCCGTTGAACAGCGCATAGGCGCTTTCCTGCTGCATCCGGACGGCTTGCCCCGTCGTAAAGTCGCGTCGATAGGAGAGGCCTTCCGTTTGCCCCTTCGCTTTTTTTGCGGAGTAGCTGACAAGGTTCTTTTGGGCCAGCAGTTCCATCGTCAACGCGTAGCTCTGATAGCTCTCCGCGTTGGTGTGCAGGTCATCGATCCTGGCTTTCAGGTCAACGATGTAGTCTCGATACAATGCGGCGGCCATCTCAACTGCTCCGGTGACGGTGGAGCGCGCTTGCTATCAGATTGTGCGGCGTGGCCAAACCGATATCGCGCCTCCCAAGCCGTTCCTGCGGAAAAATCGTATCAGATGTGCAGCGCGTGCCCCAACGCCTTCAGTGCTGCTTCCTGCACGGCCTCGCTCCGTGTCGGATGCGCGTGGATCGTGCCCGCGAGGTCCTCCAGCCGTGCGCCCATCTCGATTGCCAGCGCAAAGCTCGCCGACAGTTCTGAGACACCCGCACCGACGGCCTGCAGGCCAAGAAGGAGACCGGTATCCGCACGCGCCACGACCCGCACGAAGCCTTCCTCAGACACCATCGTCATTGCGCGGCCGTTCGCGCTGAACGGGAATTGACCGACCCGGATCGCGTAGCCTTGGGCGCGCGCCTCCTCCGGCGAAAGTCCCGCGGTTACGATTTCCGGATCGGTAAAGCAGATCGCCGGGATGCAACGCTTGTCCCAGGCACGCTGCTTGCCGGCAACGATCTCCGCAACCATTTCTCCCTGCGCCATGGCGCGATGGGCCAGCATTGGCTCGCCGGTAATATCACCGATCGCATAGACGCCCCGCATCGAGGTGCGGCAGCGATCGTCGATACGCAGATATGGTCCTGTACGATCGAGATCGAGCTCTTCGATACCCGATCCCGATATTTTGGGGCGGCGACCGACGGTCACCAGCACGCGGTCGGCGGGAAGCAGTTGTTGCTGGCCGTCCGACGTCTCGACGGCCAGCGCATTGCCGTCGTCCGAAAGGCCCTTCGCTTTTGCGCCTGTCAGGACCCGAAGGCCAAGTTCGCCAAGCCGTCGTGCAACCGGCCGCACGAGATCGGCATCATATTGCGGCAGTATCTGCTCCATCGCCTCGACGACCGTTACCTCCGACCCCAGCTTCGCAAATGCCGTGCCGAGTTCGAGACCGATATAGCCACCACCCACGACGACAAGTTTCTTCGGCAATTCGGCCAGCGAGAGCGCCTCCGTGGACGAGATGACCCGACCCCTGAACGGCAGGGCTGCGAATTCCACAGGTTCGGAACCCGTAGCAATCACCACCGTCTCGGCACGAACGACCTGCATGCCGACCTCGGTTTCGACCTCCACGGTTTTGCCGTCGCGGAAGGTCGCGCGGCCGTGAACGATCTTAACCCTGGCCTTCTGCAGCAGGGCGGAGACGCCTCCATTCAGCCGACCGACGATCCCATCCTTCCAGGCGATGGTTCTTGCAAGGTCGATCGAAGCAGCCTCGACACGAATGCCCATTGCGTTCTTGCCAGCAAGCATCTGTCTTGTGGCTCCGAACTCCTCGGCCGCATGGATGAGCGCCTTTGACGGAATACATCCGACATTCAGGCAGGTGCCGCCGGGCTTGCCCGCCTCGACGATGACGGTATCGAGGCCGAGTTGTCCGGCCCTGATGGCGCAGACATAGCCGCCCGGCCCGGCGCCGATGACGAGAAGCTTGCAGACGATCTCTTTCATGGATGTTAGCCTTCGATGAAGATAAGGGCGGGCGTCTCGAGAAGGACCCGAACACGTTGGACGAAGGTGGCGGCATCCCATCCGTCGATGATGCGGTGGTCGAAACTCGAGGAGAGATTCATCATCTTGCGCGGCACGAACTGGGTGCCGTCCCAGGCCGGGCGCACAGCGATCTTGTTCACGCCAACGATCGCGACCTCCGGATGGTTGATGACAGGCGTCGAGACGATGCCGCCAAGCGCCCCAAGCGAGCTGATGGTGATGGTCGAACCGCTTAATTCATCGCGGGTCGCGGTGCCCGCGCGCGCAGCATCCGCCAGGCGGCCCATTTCGGTTGCGCAATCCCAGATGCCACGCGCCTCCGCGTTCTTGACCACTGGGACGACAAGCCCGGCGGGCGTCTGCGCGGCAATGCCGATATGGACACCGCCATGCCGGGTGAGGATGCCCTTGTCGTCGTCGAAGGTCGCGTTCACGTTCGGTTGTTCGGCGACGGCCTTCACGATTGCCCGCATCAGGAACGGCAGGACAGTGAGCTTCGGCTGTTCCGGTTTGCGGTCGCGGTTCATGGTGGCCCGCAATTCCTCCAGGGCCGTCATGTCGACTTCCTCGACATAGGTGATGTGGGGAATGCGAGAGGTCGACAAGGACATCTTTTCGGCGATGCGGCGCCTGAGGCCGGTGAGCTTGATCTCCTCGGTCGACGTCCTTTTCGTGATCGCCACCGGTTGGGGCGGCACTTCGCCGCGCGCGATGAATAGCTCGACATCATCGCGAAGAATGCGGCCGGCGGGTCCCGATCCCTTGAGTTGGCGCAGGTCGACACCACTTTCCCTTGCAAAGAGCCGCACGGATGGTGATGCCAGCGGCTTTTCTGCCGGCGCCGGAGCCTCGTGGCGAAGCACAATCGCGGCCTTGGTGACCGGCCGGGTGTCCGGCTCGACGGCAGGGGGTGGACTGTCGGCAGCTTTCGCCGGTGCCTCGGCAGGAGGTGCCTTCACGTCACCTGTCGTCTCGCCATCGCCAGTCTCGATCCTGACAAGCGGCGCCTTGACGGCGATCTTGTCGCCAATTTCAGCGCCCAACCAGACGACGGTCCCCGTAACGGGCGAAGGGATCTCGACCGTCGCCTTGTCGGTCATGACGGCGGCGATGACCATATCCTCTTTGACCGGGTCGCCCGCCTTGACGTGCCATTCAACAAGCTCGGCTTCCGCCACACCTTCGCCGACATCGGGCATCTTGATCGTGAATTCGCCCATGTGTCAGGCCTCCATGACTTCGGCAAGCGCCCGTCCAACCCGTCCGGGGCCGGGGAAGTAGTCCCATTCCTGCGCATGCGGATAGGGCGTATCCCAGCCAGCAACGCGCATGACCGGCGCTTCGAGATGGTAGAAGCAGTGCTCCTGCACGAGAGATGCGATCTCTGCGCCAAACCCCGACGTCAGGGTGGCCTCGTGGACGACGACGCAGCGCCCGGTCTTGTTGACGGACTGCACGATGCTATCGAGGTCGAGCGGCAAGAGGCTGCGCAGATCGATCACCTCGGCATCGATGCCCGTGTCTTCGGCAGCAGCAAGCGCCACGTGCACCATCGTGCCGTAGGCGATGACCGTCACGGCTGAGCCTGAGCGCCGAATGTCGGCCTTGCCGATCGGGATCGAGTAATGGCCCTCGGGCACCTCTCCGAGGTCGTGCTTTGACCATGGCGTGACCGGACGCTCGTGGTGGCCATCAAATGGCCCGTTGTAGAGCCGCTTCGGTTCCAGGAACATCACCGGATCCGGATCCTCGATCGAGGAAATGAGCAGTCCCTTAGCGTCATAGGGATTGGAGGGTACGACGACCTTCAAGCCGCAGACATGTGTGAACAATGCCTCCGGGCTCTGGCTGTGGGTCTGGCCGCCGAAAATGCCGCCGCCAGTGGGCATTCGCAACACGATCGGACATGTGAAGTCGCCGTTCGAGCGATAGCGGATGCGGGCGGCCTCCTGGGTGATCTGATCGTAGGCCGGATACATGTAATCGGCGAACTGGATCTCGACACAGGGCTTCAGGCCATAGGCCGCCATGCCGATCGCGGTACCGACAATGCCGGACTCGCTGATCGGCGTGTCGAAACACCTTGTCTTGCCGTACTTTGCCTGCAGTCCTTGGGTGCAGCGAAACACGCCGCCGAAGTATCCGACGTCCTCGCCGAACACCACCACGTTGTCGTCGCGGGCCATCGAAACGTCCATGGCGCTGCGCACCGCTTCAATCATCGTCATCCTGGCCATGTCAGAAACCTGCCTTCTGCCGCTGGCGACGAATGTGTGGCGGCATTTCCGCGTAGACGCCTTCGAAGATGTCTCGCACCGAGGGCTTGCCCCCTGCATGCAGCGTGCCGTGGTGCTCGGCCTGCTTCTGGGCTTCAATCACCTCATCCATGATTTCGGCTTCGGCCTGGACATGCCGCTCTTCCGACCATGCGCCCCTGATGATCAGGTGCTTTTTCAAGCGCAGCACTGGATCGCCCAGTGGCCAGGCTTCGGACTCCGTCTTTGGCCGATAGGCGCTCGGATCATCAGATGTCGAATGAGCGCCAACGCGGTAGGTGACATATTCGATCAGGGTAGGTCCGAGGTTTAGCCGCGCCCGCTCGGTTGCCCAACGTGCGACTGCGTAGACCGCGAGATAGTCGTTGCCATCGACGCGCAGGGCCGGAATGCCGAAGCCAAGTCCGCGCGCTGCAAACGTGCCGGAGCCGCCGCGGGCGATCCCCTGGAATGTCGAAATCGCCCACTGATTGTTGACGATATTGAGGATGACCGGGGCTTTGTAGGTAGAGGCAAACACGAGAGCGGAATGAAAATCAGACTCCGCCGTCGAGCCGTCACCGATCCAGGCAGCCGCGATCCTGCTGTCGTTCTTGATGGCCGACGCCATGGCCCAGCCGACCGCCTGGACATATTGGGTGGCGAGGTTGCCCGAGATGGTGAAAAAGCCGTGTTCCTTCGACGAATACATGATCGGCAGCTGGCGCCCTCGCAACGGATCGCTTTCGTTCGAGAAGATCTGGTTCATCATCTCGACCATCGGATAATCGTCGGCGATCAGGAGACCTGCCTGGCGGTAGGTCGGGAAGTTCATGTCGCCCTTGCGAAGCGCCTTACGGAAGGCGCAACTGACGGCTTCCTCGCCGAGATGCTGCATGTAGAAGGACGTCTTGCCCTGTCGCTGCGCCATGAGCATGCGAGCATCGAAGGCGCGAAGCTTCATCATGTTGCGCAGGCCGATCAGCAACTCTTCGTCGGAGAGCATGCCCGACCATGGGCCGACAGCCTCTCCCTCGCGGTTGAGGACACGAATGATCGAGTAGGCGAGGTCGCGGATCTCTTCCGGCGCAACGTCGACCTCGGGGCGCGGCACCACGCCTGCCTTGGCTATCTTCACGTTGGAGAAATCGGGTAGACCGCCCGGCCGGACGGCAGGTTCCGGCACATGAAGGCTCAGTTGAGCTGTGTCCGTCATATCGTACTTTCCCTCCCAACTGCGGTGCTCGCTTCTCTCCTCAAAGAGGAACGCCGCAGTTCTTGTTCTTATAGATTGCGCGCGATCACCATTCTCTGCACGTCGCTTGTGCCTTCATAAATCTGGCAGATGCGCACATCCCGATAGATGCGCTCGACCGGATAGTCCGCCATATAACCGTAGCCCCCATGGATTTGGATCGCATCCGAACAGACCCGCTCTGCCATCTCGGACGCGAAGAGCTTGGCCATCGATGCTTCGGAGAGGCACGGCAGGCCATTGTCGCGCAGCGCCGCAGCGTGAAAGACGAGTTGGCGCGCTGCTTCGATCTGGGTCGCCATATCGGCGAGGCGAAAGGCGACCGCCTGGTGCTCTATGATCGCCTTGCCGAAAGCCGTGCGTTCGCGTGCATAGTCGCGCGCTGCCTCAAAAGCGGCGCGTGCCATGCCGACAGCCTGAGCGCCGATGCCGATGCGACCGCCTTCGAGATTTGCCAGCGCGATCCGGTAGCCTTCGCCCTCCGCACCCAACCGCAATTCGGCCGGGATGCGCATGCTGCTGAAGGCGATCTGACAGGTGTCGGTCGAATGCAGGCCAAGCTTTTCCTCGACGCGGACGACTTCGTAGCCCGGCGTGTCGGTCGGTACGATGAAGGCGGTAATCCCCTTCTTGCCGGCATCCGGATCGGTCACCGCAAAGACGATGATCATCTGACCGTTCTTGCCCGATGTGATGAATTGCTTGGCGCCGTCGAGCACGTAGTGATCGCCATCGCGGCGCGCGCGGCTGCGCAGGTTGGACGCTTCCGAACCTGCTTGCGGCTCCGTCAGCGCAAAGCCGCCAATCCATTCGCCGCTGGCAAGCTTCGGCAGGAAACGCTGCTTTTGCTCCTCGGTGCCGAACTTCAGAATCGGCACGCATGCGACCGAACTGTGGACGCTCATGATCGTCGAGCATGGCCCGTCGCCTGCAGCGATCTCCTCGAGCGCTGCTGCATAAGCGAGCGTTCCGGTATTGGAGCCGCCATATTCCTCGGGAACCAGCATGCCAAGCAGGCCGAGTTCGCCCATCTCGCTCAGCTCTTCGCGCGGAAACCTGTGCTCCCGGTCACGTGCTGCCGCACCAGGGGCAAGTTGCTCGCGGGCAAAATCGCGTGCCAGATCGCGAATTTGCTGCTGGAGATCGGAAAGAACCATGCTTGCCTCCTTGCTGTCCGCTCTAGTGCCGCTCGATGGCAACGGCGGTCGCTTCGCCGCCGCCAATGCACAGAGCTGCCATCCCGCGCTTCAGGTCGTAGCGCTTGAGGGCGGCAAGCAGCGTGACCAGGATACGCGCGCCGGATGCGCCGATCGGGTGGCCAAGAGCGCAGGCTCCGCCGTGCACGTTAACCTTTTCCTCTGGTAGCCTGAGGTCGCGCATCGCAGCCATGGCGACAACCGCAAAGGCTTCGTTGATCTCGAAGAGATCGACGGAGCCGAGCGGCCAGTCGGTGCGATCGGAGAGCTTCTGCAAGGCGCCGATCGGAGCAGTGGCAAAGAGATTGGGCGCCTGCGAGTGCGTGGCGTGTCCAGTAATGGTCGCGATCGGTGCCAGTCCCCTGCGCTCGGCCTCGGAACGACGCATCAGCACGAGGGCTGCCGCACCGTCGGAAATCGAGCTGGAGTTGGCAGCCGTTACGGTCCCGCCGTCGCGAAAGGCGGGCTTGAGGAGAGGGATCTTGTCGATCTTCGCCTTGCCCGGCTGCTCGTCTCGGCTGACCGTTTGTTCGCTCTTTCCCGCAGCGATCGTGACTGGCGTGATCTCGGCGTCGAAGCAGCCGGTGTGGATCGCCTCTTGCGCTCGGGTCAATGATGTCACCGCATAATTGTCCTGCGCCTCGCGAGTGAACTGGTAAGCTTCGGCGCAGTCCTCGGCGAAGGTGCCCATCAAACGTCCCTTGTCATAAGCATCCTCCAGCCCGTCGAGGAACATATGATCGATGACGCGTCCGTGGCCGAGCCTGTAACCGCCACGGGCACGATCGAGAAGATAGGGCGCGTTGGTCATGCTTTCCATGCCGCCGGCGACGCCGATCGTGGCGCTGCCCGCTGCAAGGAGATCGTGTGTCAGCATGACGGCTTTCATGCCGGAGCCACACATCTTGTTGACGGTGGTTGCACCGGTCGAGAAAGGCAAGCCCGCGCCGATCGCCGCCTGCCGGGCAGGCGCCTGGCCGAGGCCGGCCGGGAGCACGCAGCCGAAGACGACCTCGTCGACGGCATCCGCATCCACGCGGCTCCGTTGAAGTGCCGCGCGGATCGCGGTGGCACCGAGGTCGGGCGCCGTTGCCCCTTTGAGTTCGCCTTGGAAGCCGCCGATCGGCGTGCGCGCCGTTCCGACAATGACGACAGGGTCCTGCAAAGCCATGTTCAAGTCTCCTGGTCAAAACGCGCTAGCGCGCACTCATGCGCAGTGCGCCGTCGAGGCGAATGACCTCGCCGTTCAGCATGCTGTTTTCACATATATGGCGCACCAGCGCCGCAAATTCCGCAGGCCTTCCGAGGCGCGGCGGGAAGGGCACGCTCTTGCCGAGCGCTTCCTGCACCTCATGTGGCATGCCGGCCATCATCGGCGTCTCGAAGATGCCCGGGGCGATCGACACGACCCGAATTCCATGGCGGGCAAGCTCGCGTGCAATCGGAAGCGTCATCGAGGCAATGCCACCCTTGGACGCTGCGTATGCGGCCTGTCCAACCTGTCCATCGAAGGCCGCGATCGATGCGGTGTTGACGATGACGCCGCGCTCCCCCTCAGCGTTCGGGTTCTGCTGCTGCATGGCAGATGCCGCCAATCGGATCATATTGAACGTGCCAACGAGGTTGATGGTGATCGTGCGCACGAAGCTGTCGAGGTCGTGGGGGCCGTTGCGACCGATGATCTTCTCGCCGGGCGCCACGCCTGCGCAGTTTACCAGCCCGCTCAGGCCGCCAAAGGCCTTCATCGCAGCGGCTACGACAGCTGCACCATCCCCGGCGCTTGTCACATCGGCCCTGACGTATCTTGCGTCCACCCCGAGTTCCGCGGCGATCGCTTCGCCGGCAGTCTCGTTGAGGTCGGCGATGATGACGCGCGCGCCGTTCTCAGCCAGCATGCGCGCCGTGGCAGCGCCCAGGCCAGAACCTCCACCGGTAACGATAAAGCTTCTTTCACGGATCAGCATCGGTTTGCTCCCATCACCTTGCGATCGTCTGCTCGGACTGTGACACCTCCCCGGCCCAGCCCAAGCTGACGGATTCTATTCCGGCGCCATATTGCAAGCGATGACAAAAATGCTGCATTGTTTCGGACAGTTTTGCCATAGGTGGAGGAGCTGGTGGCTGACATTGAGAGACGCATGATCGCGCGCGGCTTCGTCGAGGAGGCGCTTGACAGCTTGCGCCGAACAGGGCGGCCGACAGCGCCAATTCTTGCGTCGCTGGGGCTGCCCGAGGTTATCGATGAGCCGGTATCCGCCGAGAGCTATGGCGCTCTCTGGCTTGCGATTGCCAAGGAGCTCGATGACGAGTTTTTCGGGATGGGCGGGCGTCCGATGCGCAGCGGCAGCTTTACGCTGCTTTGCCATTGTGTCCTGCACGCGCCGACGCTCGGCCACGCGCTGCGCCGGGCACTGCGTTTCCTCGACGTGGTGCTGGACGATCCGCGTGGCAAGCTTGTTGTCAGAGACGGGCTTGCCCAGATCGAATTAACGGATGCCTGTGAAGCACGGTCGGCCTTCGCCTATCGCACCTACTGGATCCTTATCCATGGGATAACCTGCTGGCTGGTCGGCAGGCGCATTCCGATTCGGCTTGTCGATTTCCGTTGCGCCGAGCCGACGCAGGGGGCTGACTATCGGCTCTTCTTCGGAGCGCCCGTCAGGTTTGGACAACCAACCAGTCGCCTCGGTTTCGACAGCGCAATGCTGGATTTGCCGGTCACGCGTACTGAACAGGCGCTGAAGCAGTTTTTGCGGGGCGCACCGGCCAATATCCTCGTGCGCTATCGCTACGATGCGGGGCTCGCCTCCAGCGTCAGGCGGCGCTTGGACAAGGTGCCTCCGGCCGCATGGAAGACATTCTCGGATCTCGCTGTTGAAATGCGGATACCACCCTCAACCTTGCGTCACCGCTTGCGTGACGAAGGCCAGAGTTACGCCGGCATCAAGGATGACATCCGCCGCGATCTTGCCGTCGATCTGCTGCTCAACACGTCGAAGACAACAGGCGACATCGCCGCCCAGCTTGGCTATTCGGAGCCCAGCGCCTTCTTCCGAGCCTTTCGCAAATGGATGTCGAAAAGCCCCGACGCGTTCCGGCGCGAGGGCAGTGGCGCGGCCGGGCAGGGCGGGCGCAGCTCGCGGACGATGCGTCACATATCCCGGATCTAGACCTGAACTTTTCAAAGTCCGTCACTCGGCGCATGAAAATACCCGGCTGACGATGGTATTTAAACGGCGCACCATTGCCGTGCCGAGTACGAGGGGCGTCGTCAGGGGAAGGCAGCCAGGGATATGGCGGCAGCGAGCATTGCGGACTATCATGTTCCTCCGTGCATCGGTGCTTCGGATGCCGGAACGTGTGCCATCGAGCGCATGCGTGTTCTTGAAAGGAAAGGTTGATCGGTATGCCTGCCGCTCGCGAGGATTTGCGGGGCTTTTTGCGCGGAGAACCGGATTGCATACTCGTCGAAGTGACGGGGGCAGTCGGCTCGACGCCGCGCGATACCGATGCCTGGATGCTGGTGTCCAAGAGCCGTTCCTTTTCAACGATCGGCGGCGGCCAACTGGAATATATGGCGATCGACCAGGCACGACGGGCACTCCGCCAGTCCCAGTCGGTAGCGACGATGAGCATTCCTCTCGGGCCGGAGATCGGTCAATGCTGCGGTGGTCGCGTCGGCCTTTCCTTCACCGCGGTCACAAGCGAACTGGCCGATGAGTTGATTGCTCGGGCCGATGACGAGATTGCCCAACGGCCCCATGTCTATGTCTTTGGAGCCGGTCACGTCGGCGACGCATTGGCCCTTGCACTGTCACTGGCGCCATTGCGCACAATACTGGTCGATACCCGTGAAGACGAGCTTGCCGCCTCGCGTGCTTCGGGGATCGAAACGTGCCTGACCGCAATGCCCGAGGCGATCGTGCGCAATGCACCGGCGGGAAGCGCGTTTGTCATCCTCACCCACGATCACGCGCTCGACTTTTTGATTGCCACGGAAGCACTGCGTCGGGGCGATGCCGCCTATGTCGGGATGATCGGCTCGAAGACGAAGCGTGCGACCTTCAGGAATTGGTTATCACGCGAAGTGGGCAGGCCAGACCTTCTTGATCGCCTCGTCTGCCCGATCGGCGGCACCGCCATAAAAGATAAGCGCCCCGCTGTCATCGCAACGCTGGCGGCTGCCGAGATTATGGTGGCGGCGCTATCTTTCGGCGCGGGGGCCATTAGCGAAAAGCACAAGCTTAAGGCTGACGAATGACCTTTCGACTACCGCTCCCTCGAGGGAGCCGTCGGGTTCCTGACCGACCGTGATTTGGTACGATGTTCACGATCGGTGGCTATCCGATGCCAAAGGGAACTTTTGACAGAGGCGTATGAATTTCGCGCCTTCGATGCAATGTTGTTCTGCCTCGCGCGGCAAGCAGCCTGTCCATTTCATGCCGGGAGCTGCCGAAACTGGTCAGCAGCCGCCGCGCTTCTCCCTTGTCGAGGCAATACTGTCTCTGCAACATGGCCGGTGAATACGATATCTCGCGTAACTCTTCTCTCATGACGTCTCCTTTCAACCAGGAAACAATCGCGGGCGCTCGGTCGTTCCTTCACTGCTTGAGACCGCGTGTAAGATTGGGCGAGGTCGAGGGCTACGGCCTGACGGTCAAGCCGACTTCGGTCGATGGGTCGGACGGACCGTGTGGCGTTCGATTCGCCCGGCGACTGAAAAGATCAGCACCTCGACGTCCATGTCGATCCTCTCGCCATCCATGAGCCTGACCACGTCGTCGATACCCGAGGTCGGGTGGCCATCGATCGCAAGCAGATAGTCACCGTCCCGAAGCCCGGCTCGCGCTGCGGGACTGTCAATTTCGACCCGGCGCAGTCGCACTGCCGTTGTCTGGACAAGCCCGGCTTCCAGGGCCACGCGGCGCTGCAGTTCCACGGTATCCGCTGCGATGCCGATATAGGCGCGCCTCACATGGCCGAACCTCAAGAGTTCCGACACAACATGCTTGGCGGTGTTGGAAGCGACAGAGAAGGCGATGCTTTGCGCACCTTGGATCACGGCCGTGTTGACGCCAATGACCTCGCCTGCCGAGGACACAAGCGGGCCTCCGGAATTTCCTGGATTGAGCGCCGCATCGGTCTGGATGATATCATCCATCAAGCGTCCGCTGGCGGCGCGCATCGATCGGCCGAGCGCGGATACGATGCCTGCCGTCACCGTCCACTCGAAACCGAGCGGATTGCCAATTGCGATTGCGATGTGGCCGCGCTTCAAGCTCTTCGAGTCCCCAAGCTTGGCCCAGGCGCCCGGCCAGTCGTTCGCTCGAATGAGAGCGAGGTCACTGTCCGGATCCCGGCCCAGCACCTTGCCCTCGATCACAGCGCCATCTGGCGTTTTGATGCGAACGGTCTTGGCATCGTCGACGACATGGTTGTTCGTCACGACAAGACCATCGGGAGAGATCGCGAAGCCGGAACCGTGTCCGGCGCGGCCGCCCACCCTTTCAATGCGACTGACCGCGGGGCCGACGAGGTCGACCGCGTTCGATACAGAATGAGAATAGGCATCCAACAGGCTAGCGTCCTGAGACGGTTGGATGTCACGATCCAGGAATCCCATGAAAACTCCTCCGACGCGCAAGCGTCGCTTTGAGGAACGGCAGCGGCTGCAAAGGCGAGGGGCTGTCGGTTCGACAGGTTGAAATAGTGTCTATTCAGATGAGATTGCGCGCAACTTAAATCAAGGGGTGTCCAAGCTGCTATGTTTGGCATGTTCAAAGACACCAGCATCGAGCCGACCCATCACTGAAATTTGACCCAGGGGATGCAAGGCAACGTCGCCTGCGTGTGAAGCTGTGCTACATTTTTGACTGCTTGGATAAGGGGATTGGAGTGCCATGTTTGCGACGCTCGCGATGCTGATCAGCCTCTCCGGTGCAACCCCCGTTGTGGCGGAACCCGGGGGAGGCGAGGTTGACGTGAAACTCGTCCTCGCAGTCGATACCTCTCGATCCATGGATCAGGAAGAGGCTCGCATCCAGCGCGAAGGCTATGTCGAGGCTCTCAAGCACAGAGAATTCATCGATGCGGTGACCGGGGGGCTCACAGGACGCATTGCGATCAGTTACTTCGAATGGGCGGGCTATGTGGTGCCGGATTCCGTCATCGACTGGCATGTGATCGCGACGGAACAGGACGCGATCGACTTTGCCAACAAGCTCGAGCAGCGGCCGATCGCCACGCAGCGCCGCACGTCGATTTCCACCGCGATTGCGCAAGGGGCTGCGATGATCGTCTCCAGCCCCTACACCGGTATGCGACAGGTGATCGACGTCTCGGGAGACGGTACGAACAATTCCGGCAGTCCGGTTGCGCCAACGCGCGACAAGGCAGTGGAGACGGGCATGGTCATCAATGGACTTGCGCTCATGCTGCGCCCGTCCGGGGCTCCAGGCGGTCTCGACAGGTATTATGCGGATTGCGTGATCGGCGGCCCAGGTTCTTTCGTCTTGCCAGTCTACAAGATCGAGGATTTCGCCGTCGCGGTGCGGCGGAAACTTGTGCTTGAGGTCAGTGGTCTTCCTCCACAGCCGGCGACACAGCGGATCGCCGGCCAACCCGCGACCGACTGCATGATCGGCGAGCGGCAATGGCAGGAGATGTTCGAGCGATGATCGCGAACCGGCTGCCGCCCTCTCAGCCCCTCAATGTGTCGCGCAGCGCATCGAAGACGCGGGCATCCAACGTCTGGGAAACATTGAAGCGCATAAAGTTCTGGGCTGATTGCGAAAGGCTGAACGCGTTTCCTGGGGCGAGGACAATTTTCCGTTCCAGGGCAGCGCGTGCAACATCGGCAGCGTTGACGTCTCCGGGCAACCGGCACCAAAGAAACATGCCTGCCGAGGGTTCCAGCCAGGGAACGATGCCGAGGTTCTTCAGCTTCGCCGAGACGTTAAACATCGCCTCCGAGAGCCGGCTGCGCAGAGCCTCGACATGCTTGCGGTAGCTGCCATCACTGAGGACCTTATAAACAAGTTCGGACGAAAGCCGCCCGCCGCCGAATGTGGTGGCGATCTTGAGATCGATCAGTGCATCGACCCATTCCGGCTTTGCGGCGATGAAACCGCAGCGGGCCGAGGCCGACAGGGTTTTGGAGAAGCTTCCGATATGGATGACCCTGTCCAAGCCATCAAACGCCGCAAGACGGGGCGCCGGCGTGTGCTCGAAATCGGCGAAAATATCGTCCTCGACGATGGTGAGTTCGAATTGATCAGCGACCTTCAAGACCTTGTGGGCCGCAACTGGAGAAAGCGTCGCGCCTGTCGGGTTGTGGATTGCCGAGTTGGTGATGTAGAGGCGTGGTCGATGTTCAGCGACAACCTGGCCGAACAGTTCGATGTTCGGACCTGAGGGCGTATAGGGAACGCTGACGATCCTGGCACGATGGGCCCGCAGCAGCGCCTGGAAATTGAAATAGCAGGGATCATCCACCAGCACGACGTCATCAGGTTCGAGAAGGAAACGGCAGAGAAGATCGATCGCCTGTGTGCCCGATTCCGTCAGCATGATCTGATCCGGGGAGGCCTCCACGCCTCGCTCCGCCATGCGTCGCGCGATGTGCTGGCGTAACGGCGGCAATCCTAGGGGCGAGCCGTAGTCGGCGAACGCCGTGTTGTCGGCACGCGACAGTGTTCGCAAGGCCCGTCGAATGCCGTTTTCCGGAAGCCAGGACGGTGGGAGCCAGCCGCAGCCTGGCTTCAGATCTCCGTCATCGGCTTCAAGCGACTGCCGGGAAACCCAGAACGGATCGACGGCTCGGTCCAGCTTGGGGCCGATGTCGGAGAGGGAAAATGGAGCGGTCTGGTTTGCGACGTAGAAACCGGAACCCGGTCGAGACAAGATGACGCCTTCGGCAACCAGGCGCTCATAGGCGTCGACGACCGTCGACGTGGAGACGCCGGATGCTTTGGCCATTGCCCGAACGGATGGCAATTTCGCGCCCGGCGTCAGGTTGCGGCCGGCGATCCGTTGCCGGATCGTGGCCATGACCGTCGCCACCCGGCTAGTGCTGATTTCCGTATTTACATCCATCTGTACTGCTACCTCAGGCATAACAGTTTTGTTGAACTGTACCAGATTGTCGCTGGCGCTGCCATGGCTTTGGGTCGATAAGAACGGCATGTGAGAAAGGCAGTGTACATGGACCGCACCGCATCTGGGTGGCTTAACGGCCTTATTGGCGTAGTGATTTTCAGCGGCTCGCTGCCCGCCACGCGTGTGGCGGTCATGCAGTTTGATCCGGTGTTTCTGACAGTGGCGCGAGCGGGAATTGCAGGAGCACTGGCGCTTTTGCTTTTGCTGCTGTTCAAGGAGAAGCGTCCGGCAAGAGACGATCTGCTATCGCTGGCGGTGGTTGCCGCAGGCGTGGTGGTCGGCTTTCCATTGTTGACTGCGCTTGCCCTGCAGCATGTTACCTCGGCACATTCGGTGGTCTTTATCGGGCTGCTGCCACTTGCCACCGCCATCTTCGGCGTGATCCGCGGCGGGGAGCGTCCGAAGTTGGCATTCTGGCTCTTTGCAGTGATGGGAAGTGCGCTGGTCTGCAGTTTCGCCGTGGCGCAGGGACTGAGTGCTGCGCCCCTCGGAGACGCCTTGATGATGGCGGCGATCGTCGTCTGCGGGCTTGGTTACGCCGAAGGGGCGAAGCTTTCGCGGAAACTCGGGGGATGGCAGGTCATTTCCTGGGCGCTCGTTCTGTCGCTGCCGCTGATGATCCTTGCATCGATCTGGTTCATGCCGGCAAGCTTCTCGGGCATCAATGCCCCCGCATTGGCCGGCCTCGTCTATGTCTCTTTGTTCAGCATGCTGATCGGCTTTGTTTTCTGGTATCGGGGCCTGGCACAAGGCGGAATCGCGAGCGTCGGTCAACTGCAATTGCTTCAGCCCTTCCTCGGCCTGACGCTTGCCGCAACGCTGCTGCATGAAACGGTGACCTGGACGATGTTTGCGGTAACCGCAGCGGTGATTGCCTGCGTGGCGGCTGCCCGCAAATTCGCCCGATAGCGCGGCGCCTCGTTGTCGGCAGCGCTTTTCAAGCGCCGTCGAACCTGAG
This sequence comes from Rhizobium sp. RHZ02, assembly GCF_014851575.1. Taxonomy (NCBI): domain Bacteria; kingdom Pseudomonadati; phylum Pseudomonadota; class Alphaproteobacteria; order Hyphomicrobiales; family Rhizobiaceae; genus Rhizobium; species Rhizobium sp. RHZ02. The sequence continues at coordinate 448,621 of NZ_JACUZX010000003.1, read as the reverse complement.
TGCTCCTTCCGCCTCCAGACGAACGCGGCCCCTTCCGACCCTGACAATCCGGATTGGGGCCTGCTTCTCTTCGAGCCGCCGGCGCAGCAGCAACAGTCGGGTCTCGAGATTGTCCTTTATCTCCGGCATCCGGCCGCCAACGGCCAGCCTCATCTCCCTGTTGGTGAACTCGTTGCGGCCGTCGCTCAGGTGCCATTCGAGCATCAGACGAAGCAGCGTACCGGCAATGCCCTTCACGATATAGGTACCGTCGACGAACACGCTGTCGTCCACGCGATGATGGACAACACGGATATCCCGGCCGCTGGCCGCAGGTTCGGATGCAAGCGCGGGTGCACCCTGCGTCGGCTCGGCCGACGCCGCCTCCCGTTCGCTCGCCCTCAAGGCGCTGGCGGCCTGTCCTGCCAGAATTTCAAGGGCTGCCTCATCTTCCTCGCGGAAGGCCAGCCGTTCCGCGCTTTCGACGAAAAGTACTCCGGTCATGGTGCCTCGAGCTGACATGGGAACGGCGATCTGGCTCATTACCATGGGCAATTGCGGAAAGGCGACGATACGCGTGGCGTTTTCCGATGCCTCTGCCTCCATGCCGATCGCTTCCCCGAGCCGGCGCACGCGGCTCATGTCGCTGACCTTGATCGTTTGCCCGCTCGTTGCCGCCGCGCCGATCAGCCCCTCGCTCCCGGCGATTTCGGATCCCAGTCCCGAGCGGTCGTAGCCGAGGCTGCCGGTCGTGATCAGGCAGCCGCGATGGCTATCATGGATGAGCACGACCGCATTTCGATATCCAAGAACGCGCTGAATACCGGCGAGGAGGCTATCGATGATCTCGTCCGCTTCTCCCTGCCGTTCGATGGCCCGGATTGCGTCCGAGAGAGCGGGAAGGCTGACGCTATCACGGCCTGTCGGGCTACGCGTGGTTTCCACCGGGGAGGGGACCTTCTCGATCCGGCGCACACGGAAGATATCCGCGCTCCGCAGCCGCATTACCTCCGACATGCCGACCTGCGCGCTGCTCGCCTTCAGCTGGAGCGCTATCTTGTCGAACAGTTGGCCGGCATCGACGGAGCGCACGAATCCGATGTCGAGCAGGAATTGGTCGCCCGTGAAGCCATCGACGAGGATCAGCGCGACCTGAGGGTTGGCGCGCACGTTCGCCGCCGTCTTGGCAAAGAACTGATTGGAGAGGGCAACGTGGTCTTCGTCGACCCGCACCACATGAGACAGATAGGAGATGTTTGGCGTTCCGTCGGCCGCGGCAGTGGCGATGATGGAGGGAATGACGCCTTCGAAGCAGGCTGACAGGTCGCTGAGACGCAAGCTCATCTGGGCCTCGCGAACGCCAGCATGCCGGCAAGCGGGCCGGGCGTCTGGATATATATTTCACTCACGGAAAGCCGAACGACCTTGGCCTCGCGAGCAGTAAGCCACGGCGTAATGATGCGCCCGGGCACTCCAAGGGCTTCAAGCTCGCCCGTGGCTGCCGCGATGAAGCGGTCGGCACAATCGATATCATGTGCCTCCGTGTCCCGCATCGAGGCGGCCCCCTTGAGCTGAAAGCTTACATAGTCAGACGGACTGACGAAGGTGGCGGCAATCCGGCCCGTCTGCCGGACGGAGGTTTCGAGCCGAGGCCATTGCCAGGACGAGAAGATGACGTCGATCGTCTCCCGGTCGTCGAAAATGTGGAAGCCGACTCCGCGTCCAGCGGATGGGTGCCCCGTTTCGTCGGCGGCGGCTATGATGCACATAAGTGGTCGATTGAAGAAATCGAGAAGCTTGTCGTCGACCTGCACCGCCGCCCCCACTGCGTGTCCTAACCCTCTTTAGCATCCTTTTAGGATATTCGGCACGGTTTGCACATTCTTTTAGGAACGCGCGTTTTTCCGGCGCGCTATAGAAACGTCGCACGGATTGGACCGTCTGGATAACCATCTGCCCGGTCGTTTGTGGATCTATGCCACCGAAGCTGCAAAGGCCGAGATCATGTCGGCATATCGGACCGGCACGGCATCCGAACCCGTCCGTGCACGAAATAGTCGCAACCGAAACGGCTGAAGCCTGGAGTGAATGATGGAGAAGTTTACGCATGCGGCGGTATCGCCGCCGAACCATGGAACGCCCGCAATGGCGTTCGGCAAGCATGTCATACGCATGATGGCGGCCAACACCGGCGGTTCGTTCGGTATGTTTGAGGCCACCGTGCCGTCCGGAGATGGTCCGCCGCTTCATATGCACGAGCGCGAGGATGAGTTCTTCCGTGTCCTGTCTGGCCGCTTCGGTTTCTGGTGTGCCGGTGACTATGTCGAACTGACGGAAGGCGGCTGCATCGCGCTGCCACGCGGCGTTCCGCATCGCTTCCGGAATGTCGGCGAAAGCGAAGGCCATATCATGGTCGTTGTGACGCCCGGCGGGTTCGAGAATTTCTTTCCGATCATCGAGCTTTGCAAGCCCGAAACCCCCGAGCAAATCGCCTCTGTCGCGATGGATTTCGGCCTGACCTTCCTGCCTGTCGAAGGCCGCAAGGTCGCCTGATCCGGCGACAAGCCACTCTGAAATACAGCATCGAGAATTCAATAACGGTCCATCGAAAGGAGACCGAAGGATGACACGCGCGCCTTCAAGCGAAAACGAAAACGAAATGACGCTGACAGCCAATCAGCTGGATGCCTATCTTGCCAAGATCGGGGTCTCCCGGCCTATTTCTCTCGACCTTCAGAGCCTGTCGAGACTGCATCGCGCCCACCTCATGACATTCACATGGGAAGCGCTGGATGCCTTCATGGAGTGGCCGTCCTCGATCACACCAAGATCGGCTTTCGCCAAGATGGTGGAAGGAAGGCGCGGCGGTTGGTGCTACGAGATGAATGGCCTCTTCGGTGCGGCTCTCGATGCACTCGGCTTTCGAGTGACCCGCCTTTGCGGCGGCGTCGACCGTGAAAAGCTGGGGGACATCGCGATCGGCAATCACCTGACGCTACGGGTCGATCTTCATCGACCTTATCTCGCCGAAGTGGGCGTGGCCGACGCCATCATCGAACCTGTCCCGCTTGCCGTCGGACCCATCAGCCAGCGCGGTTTCGATTTTTCGATCATGCCGACCCATAACGGCTGGCTGCGCTTCAACAATCACGTGCATGGCATCGCGCGCAGTTTCGATTTCCGCGCCGACCACAGTGATGAGGCCGCCATGGCCGCCACGCATGCCTGGTTGATGCGGGACCAGGGGTCGCCGTTCACAAATGCGCTTGCCGTTCTGCGTCATACCACGGACGGCTATGTCGCCCTGCAGAACGATCGCTTGCGCAGCGTAACGCCGAACAGCGTTCGCGAGCTGCGCATCACAAGCGCGGACCATCTCGCGGACACGTTCGAAACCTTTTTCGACCTCGACGTTCCCCAATTCGGACGGGTCTGGGAAAAGATCCAGGCGATCGGTCATAACAAGGCGGCCTGAAAAGGCCGCCCATCAACACGCTGGAACTCAGGGAAACATCGATGCTTCACATAATTCTATGACCGTCTCGCCCTGAACGCGGCACTCGCCATTGGTGGGGTTCAGGCATCGGCATTAGGTTCCGTGTGTGGGGACGCCCAAAAGCCGTGAAACCTGAGAACTCCGTACTACGACATGCCAAAAGCGGCGGCCGTGCCATGCGAGGCATGTCCAACGACCGAACCTCTTACGTCGCTGCAAGCAAGAGAATGTAAGCGACGACGGTCACCATCAGCCCCCGGAATGCGCAGACGACGCACCGGTATTTTCCGCGCGCGATGGTCGAAAGAATGTCGGCGTTTTCGAGGTATTGTTCAAACAGATAGCCGGCGTCGCGCTTGCCCGCGGCTTCACAAAAGTGTCCTCGGTGCTTGTGCCAGGTGCCCCAGAACAGGGATGTTGACGAATTCAAGTGCCGAGGCAGGACGACGAGAATCGCAGAAAGAATCGAAAAGATTGAAGCCAGAGCAAGCGCGCCGGAGAAAAGAATGCCTACCGGCGTCCCGTGGGCGTAGCGGTGCCAGGCAAAAACCTCACGTCCCTCGCTCGATGTAACAAGAAACGCGAGCATGAATGTAAAAATATACGCAGCTTTTTGATCTGAAATCTTGATTTGATCGTAGAATATGTCGTTTATCTTCTTGATGTGATCGAAGTACTCGGAACTAATATCAGTATGTGATGGCGGACTACTCAAAAAATCCGTGGTGTTCTCGACGTCACTCACATTGCATCCCCCTGCTGAAGTGTTTCCCTAATATTACACTCGAGAAACAAAGCAAATCCCTGCGTTACTCCCGCTTGACTTTTCAACTATAGGCAGACAAATCCTTCCAATATGTGGGGTAAATTTACGAGATACGCGTGCGGGGGCACAGCGATCGCGGTGATTGCGTTATATTTGACGCATCCGGCCGCGGCGGAGCCTATCCAGCGAACCGCGCGAGCTGCTGGCTCGGTGATTGACCGCAAGACGGGAGAAGAGGTTCGTTTCGTCGATCTTTCCGATTGGCAGAACGTCGCTCTTCATCAAGACTTGCTCGGCGGCGACGTGCTGCGCACCAATGCCAATGGTCAATTGGCGATCCTGTTTGCCGATCACACGCAGGTGCGACTGGGCCGCAATTCTGCGCTGCAGGTCAAGCAGATAGCTGCCGGCGGTGACACGATTCTCAATTTGCAATCCGGCACTATCTGGGCACGCGCCCAGCGTGGTGGTCAGGGCCTGACGGTCGAGACGCCGGCCGCAGCGGCTGCCATTCGCGGCACCGACTGGACAATGACGGTCAAGGGCGACCAGACCTCACTGATCGTGCTCGAGGGCCGGGTAGAGCTTAAAAACGAGCACGGTAGCGTCGAAGTCGCACAGGGCGAAGCGGCAGTTGCGACGATCGGACAGGCACCGCGCAAGCTGGTCATTGTGACACCAGACGATCGCGAGCAGATGCTGTTCTATCTAACGCTGCGCGGTGGTTTTACCTTCATGCCTGCCTCGCCCCTGCCGATGCAGAAAATGAGGTCCGAGCGCAGCCGCATCGAGGCCAGGGCACCGGAAGCAAGAACCGCGGAAGACTGGTTGACGCTCGCCGAAGTGCAGTTGTCATTTGATGGTCGCCGGGAGGCACTCAAGTCGTTGGCGAGAGCTCGGGCGCTCAAGTTGTCGGTTACCCAAAGCGCCCGTGCAGATTTGATCGAAGCCTTGATCGCCGGCGCTGAAAAACGCTATGACGATGCAGCACGACTGTTTTCACGGGCCGAGCCTGCACTCGATCCGCAGCGCCGGAGTATTGCCGCCTACGGTGGCTACTATTCCCGCTCGCTACGCGACCCCGATCATGTGGAGACGCCCCCCGCATCGATCACAGGTCCCTATACTGCGGTTATGAAGGCCTATACGGCCGGCTTCCTCGAAGATATTCCCGCGGCCATCAGGACGATGAAGGAAGCAGAAGCGCGTTATCCGACGGATTCGCGCCTGCCGGCACTGCGCGCACAGCTTGCCCTTCTGATCAATGACCGCGCCCAGATGCGGGAGGCGATCGAACGGTCACTTTCGATCGACCCCATGGATCCTGATGGCTTGCAAGCCCGCGCTCGTATGCGCGCCGACTTCGAGGGAAATCTCGATGCAGCGCTTGCAGACCTGAACAAAGCGATCGAGATTGCGCCAGGCTCCGCGATGGCATGGAATGATCTCGGCCTGCTGCAGGATGCTCGCGGTGCCAGCCGTGAGGCGGAGGTGGCCTTCAAAAAGGCGATCGAACTCGATCCCGACGATCCGATCAGCCACGCCAATCTTGCGATCCTTTATCTCGACCAATCGCGCATGAAGGAAGCCAAGCGAGAGATCGACCTGGCACTGGCCGCCGATCCAGCCTTCGACGTCGCACTGCTTGCGCGTGGACGCTACTATCTCCAGACGGGTGAACGAGAAAAGGCGATCGAAGACCTGCTCGCGGCATCCACCGCCAATCCGAGCTACTCGCAAGCGCAGCTCATGCTGGCCGCGGGCCACTATGAGCGTGGCGACAGGGACCCTTCAAATCAGGCGCTCGAGAATGCCGACCGACTGGACAAGAATGATCCCGTTATTGCAGCATTTCGAACCGCCGTTGCTATTGACGACTACGATGCCGACGGCGCGATAGCAAACGCTCAGGAGTTTCTGAGGCGCGCGCGTGCCCGCGGCGGGGATTTCAGCGCGCTTGGAGCCAACCAGGACGCCGGATCCACGCTCAACAACGCGTTTCGTTTGCAGGGCCTCGACGCCTGGGGCCGATATTACGGCGACGCGGTCTTTGATCCGTTTGAAGGTAGCGGTTTTACTGACCAGGCCCTCAAGGGAAGTATCAACCCGTTCAAGAACGCCATTACATTTGGCGACAGCGTGATTGAAAACACCGCCAACGCAACGAGCTTTTCCTCCCTGTTCCAGGGACTGCTGCTCGATCCGCACATGTTGTCAGGTCGGTCGAGATCGGCCACGCTCCTTCGCACGCCATTTATCGAAGGTTCTATCGGTGGCGGCATAAACAGCGTTGGCGGCCACACCGGGCGTGTCGGTGAAGCCGAGATTCAGGGCTTTGCCAACGAGACGATCCCGATCAGCTTTTTCGGCAATTTCGAGTGGGAGGAAATTCCAGCCGAGGGAGATTATGCCAACTTCGGAAACTTCTCTACCGAGAACAAGCTGCTGAGCGCCAACGGCTATGTCACGGCCACTCTAACCCCTGAGGATCGGCTGGTTGCCTTCGTCAATCAAAGCCAAAGCGACTTCGACCTGAATTCGCTGACACTTGATCCATCGCCTTCGGCCCGGTTCAATGACGAACTCTTCTTTCCTCTTCTCGGATTTGACCTCGCTCCGCCCGAACTGCCCTTCTATCGCAACGAACGCAACAGTCTCGATAATCTCAACAGTGGCGTAGGCTGGAGCCACACATTCGGCTACCAAAATATCGTTAATGCGGCACTGCTTTATTCTGAAGTTAAGTCGCAGAGTACGAATGACTTCGTGTTCGATCAGTCAGCTGTGCCTTTCCTCGGAGGGCCCCCGCCGGACCTCGTTCCCTTCGGGCACACAAATGAAAGCCTATCGTCCAAAAGCTATGTCGCAGCCATCAGTCACAGCCTTGGCACTGACAACGGCTTGACCTGGCGCTACGGACTTGAGGGAGGATGGATCGACACGCGTGCCAGCGGCTTTGCCGAGTTCTTCGAGCTGTTCCCCCTCTTTGTCCCGGATGTGACGATCGGTCCTGAAGAAGCGTCCAATCGAACAAACCTGACGCGCGCCTACGTAGACTTGCTGCACGAGATCACCCCGGACCTGAAGGCTGAATACGCGCTCCATGCCACGTGGCTGGATGGAGACGGTACGGATGTCAGCCGGCTGGAGCCGCGATTGGGCGTGGCCTGGACACCGGTCGAAGATCAATGGTTGCGCGCCGCATTCATGCGTCAGAGCGTTGAGATAGGCGTTCCGACACTTGCCCCGATCGGTATTGTCGGGCTGCAGCCCAATCAGATTGCGGTTGGAGTCGATGGCTACGTCGACACTGCTCAACTACAATGGGATTCCCAGTGGACGGACAGGTTCTTCACGTCCATGAGCTATCAGCACCAGGAATTGCACGACATGACGATCGGGCTGCCGCTGACGGCGCTTCCCGCCTTCGATAGCTTGACTTTGGAACGAGCAAGCCTCGACCGCGCAAGCGTCACGGCAAATTTTGCGTTGGGGAACGGGTTTGGCCTTTCCGCGACCTATGCTCGTATGGACTCGGAGAATAAGGATGAAGCAAGCGTCAACTTTGGCGGTGCGCTTCCGTTCGTTCCACGCAACTCGGGTCAGGTCGCTCTAACCTGGGTTAACGAAGCGAAGGTGAAAGCGACGATCGCTGCGAATTATATCGGCAAACGGGACGGAGACGACATCGGGACAGAGCTTGATGACTTCTGGACGCTTGATGCCAATATGATATGGGAGCCGTTCGACAAGCGCTTTGCTCTTGAAGTGGCTGCGTTCAACCTCCTCGATGAGAAATTTGAAATAACGCCGGGTGTTCCTGGTTGGGGACGTGCCGTGAAGGGCACATTCAAAGTTCGTTTCTGATGAACAAGACACCGACCCTTGGTCCGGCTTCAGGATCTGCCGGTTGGCTGTTCAGCAACCGCAGCCTCCGGCTGCTCGTCCTTATTCTCCTGACATTGATCGGGATCTCGCTACTCTCGCGACTGCCGGCTTGGCCGCTACTGGAGCTCAAATCCTTCGACTATCTGTCGACGATCGATGGCCTGGTGCCGCCGGGGGAGGGGCCGGTGATCGTTGCCATCGACGAGCCTTCACTTGCGGCAATAAACGCACAATGGCCGTGGCCGCGCAGCTTGCATGCTCAGTTGATCCGGCAATTGCGAGAAGCCGGCGCAAAGGCAGTCGGCCTCGATATCATCATGGCAGAGCCCTCGACACCGGAGAACGATACTGCAATTGCCGCCGCGGTCGGCCCTGACATCGTGCTTGCAGGCGACGAAACCTTGATCGAAACGCCGCAAGCCGACCAACTCGTGCGGGCTACACCTTTGCCGCAACTCACCGCTGCCGGTGCTCGCACGGGCATTGCCTCAATCGAACTTGGTGGGGACGGTGTCTTCCGGACCATCCCGATCTACGACGACGGCTTTGCGGCCACGCTTTTGCGAGCCGCTGGCCACGATGGCGTGCCCGTCCCGCAGGACGCGATGATCCAGTCCTTTGGCCCGGCACGGAGCTATCAGACGGTCTCATATTATCAGGCACTCGACCCGAAGACGTTCCTGCCCGAAGGAACATTCAATAACCGCGTTGTCCTGGTGGGTCTTAGTCTCCAGAATGCCCCGGAGATCGACAAGGGAGGTGCTGATGCCTTTGCCACCCCATACACGATGCATACGGGGAAGCTTACGGCCGGCGTAGAGATCCAGGCAACGATCTATGACAATCTTCGGCAACGGCTGTCGATCAATCGCACGAGCATGGTGCCTTTTATTGGATTTGTTCTGCTCGCAGCCGCATTCGCGGCTGCAGCCGTCTGGAAATCGACTGGCTGGCTCACCCTCCTGGCAACTGTTGTCGCCATCTGCTTATTCGCACTGCTGTCCTACACGGGCCTGCGTTTCGGCCATTTCTTCGTATCACCGCTTGGGCCGACCGTTGCATTTGCCTCGGTCGCCTTCGGCCAGGCCGCTTTCGACTTTGCGGAAGAGCGCCGAAACAAGCAACGCATTACCCGCGCATTTTCTCAATACATTTCACCCGATCTTGTCAAAAGGCTATCTGATGACCCTTCGCAGCTGAAACTCGGCGGCGAGAGACGAACGTTGTCGGTGCTATTTTCCGACGTCCGTGGCTTTACGACAATCGCCGAGACGATGAAGGATGATCCGGAAAAGCTAACCGGCCTGATCAACCGCCTGCTGACGCCGCTCTCCGATATCGTCATGGATCACGGAGGGACAATCGATAAGTACATGGGCGACTGCATCATGGCATTCTGGAACGCTCCCCTCGATGACCCTGAGCACGCGCTCCACGCTGTTCAGGCATCGATTGCAATGCAGACGGCCATCGGAAGGCTCAACAAGGACCTCGAGATAGAAGCGCGAGCAAGCGGGTCACCACAGCATGTTCTCAAGATGGGCGTTGGGATCAATACAGGCGAATGTGTCGTCGGCAACATGGGCTCGAGCCGGCGTTTCGACTATTCCTGCCTGGGGGATTCCGTCAATCTTGCCTCGCGCCTGGAAGGGGCGTCAAAAAACTATGGCGTTGCTATCTTGCTTGGGGAGGAAACTGCACGTCTCGTAGGCGGGTTTTATAACGTGATGGAGCTCGACCAAATCGTCGTGAAGGGACGAACGACGCCGTCGCCTGTGTATACGATCGTTGAGGACGCAAGCGCGGAGCAGGTGGAAGCGCATAAAGTTTTCCTGGCCGCTAAGTACAACAGGACGTTGCTTCCCCTCGATGCCATGTTTGAGACGCTGACCGCTGCCTTTCCATCGCTTCGTCTCTATTACTCAATTGTCCAAAGCGAGTGTGCGCGGCAGGTCGACGACTAGTCGGACAATGGCGATCTCGGCCATCTGATCGACACGGAATTTGCCCTGCGAGCGGTCTCGCGGAGGCGTGTGCAGCGGAGGGCTTTAGTTGGCCGGGAGAGATAGGTCAGCGATGCGCGCTCGCAACGCCCGGCACGCGGATGCGAGATCGCTCTCGCGCAAAAGCGCGCCGCCGATCAGATAAATCACATGGTTCCCGTAAACCTGCTGCATGTCGGGGATCCGCTCGAACGTCATGCCACCTCCAGGCGCAGGAAAAATGGGCTTCAGCTCACCAAGATCCTCCGTGCAACCGTGGAGGATGGACAGACACTCTTCGCGCGAGAAGCCGAACCGCCCACCGAAATTCGGAAACACGACCGCATCGACACCCATGAGCCTTTGCAGCGTTCCGAAGTAGAAGCGGTGCGAAAAACCCGTCGTTGGCGTGATGACATTGGCGCCGGCAAAAGTCGGATGCGAGATGATCGGCAGACAGAAATTGGGGTCGGCGGCAAGCGTACGGGACACGTCAAAGCCGACGAGTGACGGTGCCAGCATAACCGCACCCGCGCCCGCTTCCTTTGCCATGAGGGCCCGCTCGAAGATCTGCGACGCCGGTCCTGTGATGTTGGGCACGTACGCGCATTGAAATCCGGTGCTGGCATTTGCCTCGGCAACGGCTTCGACGCAGGCCTTAAGGCGCTCAGGATAAGGTGAGGTCGGCTGATCAACGAGCCCGTGGTCGTCCTTGATAAGATGCGTGCCACCCAAGGCAAAGCGGTGAGTGAGATCCGCGAGTTCCGACGTCGATAGACCCACGGGTTTGATCGCCGACATGATGAGCGGACCAGAAGTGACCTCTGTTCGAGCGCGCAATCCGGCAGCGCCGAAACGTGGTCCAGGGCAAAGCTTGCGCAAGCCGTCCGACAGCTGCAGAGATTCGACGCGCGTACCGGTTTTGATCGAGGAGTTGCCAAAGACGATGTTCAGAAGCTGCAGGAAATCGCCACCCACATCGTCCTCGCTGTAGGAAATTTCCGCCAGGAAGCCGCCACGCTCGGCGCCGGCGGATTTCAGGTTTTCCAACCGGCCGAGAATCTCGTCCTCAACGTAGCCACGCGGCACGATCTCTCTTGGGATTTCCACCGTCTGTTCGACTGCGATATCCAAGGCTCGCGCTCGCGCTTCTTTTTCGCCGGTGGCGTCGAGCCAGTAGCTGACGGAAAAACGCGATGCCATCAGAGCGCCTCTGCCTTCTGTACCGAATGAACCGTGTCGAGGCGGGCCGCTTCGAACTCAGGATCGGCTATGTCGAGGGCGCGCCCCAGCAGATTGCCGATCGCCTGCGTCAGTGCGCTGGCATCGAGCCCGTACTTCTTCATAAGATAGGGTTTGGAGGCGCCATGCGCGAAGGTGTCTTCCAGTCCCAGTCGGCGAAGGCGGATGCCAAGCCCTTCCTCGGCAACAATTTCGGCGACCAGCGATCCGAGCCCGCCATTGATTGTGTGGTTCTCGAGCGTGACTATACCTTTCTTGCCGCGTGCCGCCTTTAGCAGGCCGTCGCGATCAAATGGCTTCAGCGTCGAGGCATGCAGGTGGTGAATGCCGATCCCGCGGTTTTTCAGCGGCCCGGCAGCACGTAAGGCCTCTTCGGTGCACACGCCCGAAGAGACGACGAGGATATCGCCTCCCTCGCTCAGCGTCCGCAGTCGGTTGAATTCGAAAGGTGTCGAAAAAAGCCGTGGGACCTCGCCGCGCAGAACTCGGACGTACACCGGGCCGTCGATACTGTCTGCCACCTCAAGAACGCTCTCCACTTCGGTGGCATCGCCGGTTTCGAGGACCGTCATGTTCGGGATGGCGCGCATGACCGATATGTCCTCGATCGCCTGATGAGTAATGCCGCCGGGTGTCGTAATTCCGGGCAGGAAACCCATCATTCGAACCTTGCGGTTGGAGTAAGCGATGGAGTTGATCAGTTGGTCGTAAGGGCGGCGATAGAGAAAGACGGAGAAGGTATGGACGAAGGGTCGGAAACCCTGCATTGCTAGGCCGCCGGCAAAAGACAACATGTTCTGTTCTGCCATGCCGAGCGACAGAAACTGATCGGGATAGCGATCGCGAAAGCCGTCGATTTCGCAGGATGATGTCAGATCGGCGGACAGGCAAAGCACTTCCGGGCGGGAGGAAGCGAAGTCCTCGAAGGCTCTGGCATAGGGGCGGTTGACGATTTCGACCATGATCAGGCCCTCGCGATTTCAGCGGGATCGACGCGAAGCTCGGTGGCGATTGCCGACTGCATTTCCTCGCGCTCTTCTGCCGATTTGAAACGGACGTAGTGAAGGCGAGGGAAGCGCTTCTTCAGGAACGGCATGCCCTCGTAGGGCGATGTATTGGCAAGGATGACCAGAGGCCTGCGTGCTTCTGAGCTATTGGCTGCAGCCCGAAATGCCTGCAGATCATGTCCGTCAATCGATCGACAGGTAGCGCCGAAGGAAGCGATGCGCGCCGGCAGGTCGCCGAGATCAAGAACCGAGGACATCGCTCCATCGCATTGCTGCCGATTGACATCGACGACGACGCGGATGTTGTCGATGCCGTGATAGCTCATTGCCGCCAGGCATTCCCACGTCTGCCCCTCCTGGAATTCGCCATCGGACATGTAGACCCAGACCTTGCCTGGTTCGCCGCGGCGCTTGCGCGCCCAGGCTATGCCCGATGCCATCGATAGCCCTTGCGCAAGCGATCCGGTTGTCACTTCCATGCCTGGGCTGTGCTCGGCGCCGATCATTTCGACTGACCCTCCGTCCCGATTGAAATGATCAAGCGCGTTCTCGTCCATCCGGCCGACCTGAATCAACGCCGAATATATGACCAGCGCATAGTGGGCGGGCGAGACGATGAAGCGGTCGTATTCCGGAGCAAAGGCGCCATGATAGCCGGCGCCGGTAAACGCGTCGGGATTATTGGACGACGGCACGCCCGCGAAGGGCAGAGGGGTCTTCGGCAGCGTCGGTTCGCCAAGGACGAGCGCTTCGTTATAAAGGAACGCCAGACTCTCGGCCGCGGAACAGGCCTGGCTGAGGTAGCCACCGTTGTTGCGCATCGTGTGCACGAAGACACGCCTGCGAATGCCGGCGGCGACATCCTCCGTCCTCTGCTTGTTCGCGATGGTCATGAGTTATCTCCGTTCGGGAAAAAGTGCCTTCAAGCCGGCGGGCGATGCCTCTGCAATGCCGCGTTCGGTGATAAGGCCAGTGATCAGACGCGCCGGAGTAACGTCGAAAGCAGGATTGGCTGCGGGGCTTCCTTCCGGCGAAACCCGTACGCTCGCAATTTCGCCGCCCGCACCACGTCCTTGCACGAAGGTGACCTCGTCGCCGCTACGTTCCTCGATCGGGATTTCGCGTACACCGTCATGCACCGTCCAGTCGATCGTCGGTGAGGGGAGGGCAACATAGAATGGTACGTTGTTGTCCTTTGCGGCGAGCGCCTTCAGATAGGTGCCGATCTTGTTGCAGACGTCGCCGCTGGCCGTGGTCCTGTCGGTGCCGACGATTACCATGTCGACCTCGCCATGCTGCATCAGATGGCCGCCGGCATTGTCGACGATGAGTGTATGGGGAATGCCGTGGCCCTTCAGTTCCCAGGCCGTTAGCTGGGCGCCCTGGTTGCGGGGGCGGGTCTCATCGACATAGACATGGACAGGAATCCCCTCTTCAGCCGCGAGATAGATCGGAGCCGTCGCCGTGCCGTAGTCAACCGTCGCAAGCCAGCCGGCATTACAGTGAGTGAGAATATTCACGGGCTCGCCGGGCTTCTTGCGAGCGGCGATCTCGCGAATGACCGTGAGGCCGTTCATGCCGATGCTGCGGTTGAGGTCGACATCCTCGTCGGCGATGGCGGCAGCACGCCTGTAGGCGGCTTCAGCGCGCTGACTTTCCGGGAGCTCGAGCAGGAAGCTGCGCATCGTATCCAGTGCCCAGCGCAAGTTGATTGCCGTCGGTCGCGTTTCATGGAGTGTATTCCACACTGCGTCGAGGGAGGTGTTCCTGCTGTCGGCGGCCATGGCAAGCGCGACCCCGTAGGCTGCTGTCACGCCGATCAGTGGTGCTCCGCGCACCCACATGTCCCTGATGGCGACTGCGACGTCATCGACGCTCTTCAGCGTAACCACGCGAAACTCGTGCGGCAGCCACCGCTGGTCGATAATGTCGACCGATGCGCCGTCTTCATTCAGCCAGATGGTGTGGTAGTGACGCGCTCCAACTTTCAAATGACGGTCTCCTTCTCGAGTCGTTTGGCGAGCGAGTTGATCTCCGCGAGGCTGTGAATATGCCGGCGATTGACGGCGAGATGGCGGCCGAGTTTCAATGCCTTGCACTCGCAGCGTGCTCGCAAATCCAGATCCGTGATGGTTTCGAAATCGGCATTATGAGCGAGGCCAAGGATGCGACGGTGGATCTCGACGCCGGCAAAGCCGAGCATGTCGGTCCAGATCTCGTGCAAGACGTGATCGAGTGCCTGTTCGGCGCCGAGCAGGTCGCCGCGATCTTCGAAGAGCGAGCGTTGATAGAGGATGCCGTTGCGCTCGCTGCGCCACAGGTCCGAAAACTCCTCGCAGAAGGTTGCCCAGATAGTTTCGATGACGTTGAGCAGATAGTCCCGCATAGCCTCGCGATTGCCGTTCTGTTCGTGGCCCGCCTGCGAGAAATAGCTCATCCAGAAATTGGCGATCATCATGCCGACGTCGAAGGCGATTGGGCCATAGAAGGCGAATTCCGGATCGATGACACGGGTTTCATCCATCGTCACCATCACGGAGCCGGTATGAAGATCGCCATGCAGCAAGGTCTCGGCCTTGGTGGCGAAAAGGTGCTTCAGCTTTTGTGCCTCGACCTTCAAATCGCGATCCGCCCTCAGTTCAGCCACGATCCCATCGAGCTGTGGTGATGTGTGACGATTGAGCGACGCCTCGAAATAGGGGTCTGAAAAGACGAGATTCTCCGTGATGTCGCACAGTTCGACATTGTCGGAAAACAGCGCCAGATCCTGCTTTCGCTCGCGGGCGGTCATGGCGAGATCTGAGCCGCGGAAAAGCGTGCGTGCAGCAAATAGGCCGAGATCACGGCCGATCCTGGGCAGTCGCTGGCCCTCGATGAGAGCACGCCTCAGAATGATATGCGGTGACAGGAATTCCATGACGATGATCGCCTGATCGACGTCGAAATGGAAAATCTCCGGGACCATTCCGGGATCGCGGTCCGATTGGCGCATCAGCGCATGATACTCGAAGTAAGAGCGCTTGAGCGGTAGCGGCCAACTCTCGCCGACAAGGCGGACATAGGGCAACGCCTGCTTGACGATCACCTTTCCTCGCTCGCCTTCGACGATGAAGACAAGATTAAGGTTGCCGTCTCCGACTTCTTTGACGCGCCAGCTACCCTGGTTCTCGCCCAATTTTTCAATGAGTGCCGCTAGGTCGCCCAGCCGCTGCGGCAACGTTTCGGGGCACAGGGCCACGAACGGCTTCGTATCCGTCATTTCTTCCTCCCCGGACCGTTTTCGCGGTGCCAACTCCCTCCGCGCGGCTGACTTCCCTCCTCTTTGGGCAGTCAGCGATCTTGCACTCTGATGACATTTGATATGGGTCGATTTGTCAAATGTCAACGAGCTTGACAAATGATGACGCCCCGGCCTAGCATCACCGTGGGAGGACGGAGATGAACGAAGAACCTGTGTTCCGCGTCGAGGGATTGCGGAAATCTTTTGGTCGTATCCAGGTGCTCGGCGGAGTCGATCTGTCGCTTCGCGCCGGTTCTGTAACCGCCCTTATGGGTGCAAACGGTGCTGGCAAGTCTACGCTCGTGCGGATCGTCAGCGGTGTCTACACGCGTGACGCCGGCCATATTTCGCTGGCGGGGCAGATTTTTTCGCCGTCGTCACCGGCTGAAGCCATCCGTGCCGGCGTCGTTACCGTTCATCAGAATATAAACGATGGGGTGGTAGCTGATCTGGATGTCGCAACAAACCTGACGCTTGACCGGCTGAACGGGCGTTCCGCGCGCTGGTTTTTCAATCCGAGGCGCGTGCGGCGCGAAGCCAAGGCAGTGGCCGATCGCATGGGCCTTTCCCTTGATCTCGGCGTTGGCATCTCGGGCCTATCTCTTGCCGACCGGCAGATGGTGGCCATCGCCCGTGCGATGGCCCACGAGCCAAAGGTACTTATCCTCGATGAACCGACGTCTTCGTTGTCAAGCGCCGAGGCCGAGCGACTCTTCCAGCTTGTCGATCGCTTGCGCGCACGGGGTGTCGCCATCCTCTATATTTCGCACCGCATGTCGGATATCCGGCGCCTGGCAGACAGTATCGTCAGCCTGCGTGACGGACGTATTACCGGCACCTTCACGGGACCTGACCTCGACTATGAGGGTGCGGTGAATGCGATGCTCGGCAAAGCGATCAGCCATGACGGCATTGCCGTTCGCGACGGCGGGGCGACAGTCCTCGGCGCCGAAGAGCTCATGCTCTCGCCGAGCGCACGTCCTTTTGATTTCGTGCTGCGTGAGGGAGAAGTCGTTGCCGTCACCGGTCTCGTCGGTGTTGGCAAGACCGCGCTTGCCGAGACGCTTTTCGGCGCCAGACAGCCGTTTGCAGGACGCATGTCGCTTGATGGCAGGCCATATCAGCCGCGCACACCTCAAGAGGCCATTGCCGAAGGAGTTTTCCTCGTCGCCAAGGACCGCGCGGACAATGGCATCGTCCCCGATTTCAATATTTACGAGAATATCAGCCTTCCTTTCCTGAAGCGGCTCGCCCGTGTCGGCGGCGTCTCCAGCCGCGGTTCGGAGCGCGGCGAAGCTAAACGGCAGATATCCGCTCTCGGTATCGTTTGCCGATCGGAACGAGATGAGATGCACACGCTCTCCGGTGGCAATCAGCAAAAGGTGATGGTGGCCCGCTGGCTAAGCCAGCCCTGTCGATTGCTGGTTCTCGATGAACCGTTCCAGGGCGTCGATATTGCCGCGCGCCGCGACATTGCGGAGAAGCTTCGAGCATCGGCGCAAGGAAGAGCCACTGTTGTGTTCCTGACGGAGCTCGATGAGGCCTTCGAAATTGCCGACCGTATTCTGGTGATGTCCGAACAGACGCTGGCCGGCGAGCATCTAAACGCCGGTATCGATGTCAGTAAACTCCTGGCCGAGATCGCGGGCCAGCATGAAATGGTGAATTGATGACTGATCACGACACGCCGATCGCGGCAGCGCAGCCGGCAAAAATCGTTCCACCGCAAGCAATGGGCGCCAATATTCGCGAGTTCGCTATCCGCTATGGCTTTCTGCTGCTGCTTGCGGCGATGCTCGTCTACTTCTCTATAGCTACGAGCGGGTTTGCTTCGCCGCAAAGCGCCGTCTTCATCCTGCAGTCGGTATCGATCACAGGCATTCTGGCGCTTGGTGTCACAGCGACCATGGTCGTCGGTGGCTTCGATCTGTCGATTGGTTCGGTCGCAACGACAGCAATGATGGCGTCGTCATACATCATGGTGATCTTGAACGGTGATGCTTTGACGGCGATCGCCGTCTGCCTGCTGATCGGCATAGTGATCGGGTTGGTCAATGGTTTCCTGGTCGTCTACATGCGCGTTCCCGACTTGCTGGCAACGCTCGGAATGATGTTCCTTCTTGTCGGGCTGCAGCGCATTCCGACCGAGGGTCGGTCGATCGCGACCGGGATGAGCCTGCCCGATGGCAGTACCGCAACTGGCAGCTTCAGCCCGGCCTTTTTGGCACTTGGACGTCACAAGTTTGACTTCCTTCTTCCGAATCTGGTGCCAGTTTCGGTCGTCGTGCTGATCGTGCTCGCCATCCTTATCTGGTTTTTTCTGGAGTACACCCGCTTCGGTCGGATGATGTATGCCGTCGGCTCGAACGAGCGTGCTGCGGAACTCGCTGGTGCGCCTGTCAATGCCTACAAGATGTTTGCCTACGTCATCTCAGGCGTCTTCGCTTCGATCGGTGGCATTCTGCTTGCTGCGCGTCTGGGTCGTGGTGACATCGCCTCCGGCAACAATCTTTTGCTCGACGCGGTCGCCGCCGCCCTGATCGGCTTTGCCGTGCTCGGAGTCGCCAAGCCGAATGCCTTTGGGACTGCAGTAGGGGCCCTTTTCGTCGGTGTCCTGCTGCAGGGCCTCACGATGATGAACGCGCCTTACTATACGCAGGACTTCGTCAAGGGCGCGGTGCTCGTCATCGCGCTGGTCTTTACCTTTGCTCTTTCGGAGAGAGGCAAACGATAGGGCTGGGAGGCCCTTCGCGCATACGCATGAACAACAAAGCGTCTACTGTGGAGGAGACAGGAATGAAGATTACGCGTAGAACACTCGGCAAGCTGACAATAGGCCTCATGGGAGCGACAGCCTTCTCGGGCGTTGCCCTTTCGGCCGACATGCCCAAGCCCTTCGACAACCCTGGCCAAGTCAAGATCGCTCTCGTGCGCTATCTGTCGACCGGCGATTTCTTCCAGTCGTACCTGTCTGGCGTTGAGGCGCAGGCCAAGGCCCTGGGTGTCGATCTGCGCGTGCTGGATAGCCGCCAGGATGCGGCGCTGCAGGCTGATATGGTCGATCAGGCAATTGCATTGAAGGTCGATGGCATTATCATCCAGCATGGCCTTACGGAGTCGATGAAGGAAGCCGCCAAGCGTGCCGTTGACGCTGGCATCAAGGTCGTTGCCTTCGATGTCAACGTCGAGAACCCGCAGATCCCGCAGATCGAGCAATCGGACCGCGATCTGGCGCGCCTCGCGCTTGAGCAGGCAGTCAAGGACAATGGCGACGCCTGGAAGGCCGGCTACGTCTACGTCGCTGGCATTGCGCCGCTCGATCGTCGCGACGAAACCTGGAAAGAGTTCAAGACAAAGTACCCGGGCATCAATGAAGCGGCGATGTTCGGAACAATGGATAATCCGATCGCAAACTCCGTCGCCAACCAGGCACGCTCCGTGCTGTCGGCCAATCCAGACGTCCAGGTGATGTTCGCACCCTACGATGAGTTCGCCAAGGGCGTGAAGATCGCGGTGGACGAAGCTGGTCTTTCAACCAGCGTGAAGATCTATTCGGCCGATATTTCGACGTCTGATATCGCCGCTATGCGCGAGCAGGACAGCGCCTGGGCAGCTACAGCCGCTACCAACCCCGCCGTCGTTGGCCAGGTCTCGGTACGCGCGCTTGCCATGCTGCTTGCCGGCGAAGATCCGGGCCACAATGTGATTGTCCCGCCGACGCTGATCACGCAGAAGGACCTGAAGGACGCAGATATCAAGAATATGGAAGAACTTGGCGCCAAGTTGCCGCAGTTCGCTCATGCTGATGTGGCCGTTCCAGCCTGGATGCCGCTGCCGAACAAGAAGTAATAAGAAATCTGAGGAAACGCGAGGCGGCCTTCGGGCCGTCTTACGTGTTGTTAGGGTCAGCTAAAGCCTCGGCGGGCCATTTGCTCTCCTGTTTGAAGCAGGAGAGCAAATCGCGTCAACGCAGCGCTGCGGCGATATTGCCACCGTCGACGGTTGTCACATCGGCCGTTGTCCGGTCGGCCAACGCGTGGTGCAGGAATGCCTGCGCCACGTCATCGGCAGTTACTTCCTGGCCGAGAAGGTTGCCGCCCATGTAATCCTGCACCGACAGACCGCGCGCTGCCGCCCGGTTGGCAATCATCTCATCGTTCAGTAGACCGGAACGAATGCGATCGGCGTTGACGGCGTTGGAGCGGATTCCATCGGCTCCATGTTCCAGAGCATACTGCCGCGACAGAAACAACGTAGCTGCCTTGGGCAATCCGTACGCACCGAATTTGGAGCCTGGATTGACCGCCTGCTTGCTGGCGTTGAAGAGCAGTGCACCGCCAGTCCTCTGTTCTTTCATGATCCGGACCGCATTTTGCGCAACGAGCTGGTGTGAGAAGAAGTTGAGTTCGAAGCTCTTGCGCAGGAGGCTGTCATCGAGCGTCGCGATCGCTCCCTCCCAGGCCGCGCCGGCATTGGAGACGACAATATCGACGCCGCCGAAGGTCGAGATGGCCTTATCGAAGGCGCCGCGAACGGAAGCCGGATCGGTCACATCGCAGGCGACGCCGATGGACTGGTTACCGATCGCCCTGGCGACGTCGCCGGCTTTGGCCGCATCGAGATCGACGACCACGACATGGGCACCCTCGCGCGCGAAAAGCTTTGCAGTCGCCGCGCCGATCGCGCCGGCCCCCCCGGTAACGAGGGCCACCTGCCCTGTGAGAGGCTTCGGCTTGGCGCCGGCAAGCTTGGCCTGTTCCAAGGACCAGTATTCGAGATCGAAGAGATCCGGCCGGCTGACCGGCTCGAAGCGGCCGATGGATTCCGCGTCGCGCGCGGCCTCGATCCACATTTCACCGACATCTGCCGCGATCTGTGCATCCCTGAAAGTGCGACCGTGGCCGAACAACCCGACGCCGGGAATCAAAGTCAGCCGCGGCATAGGGTCGATCATGGTGCGCTTCACGTCGTCGCGTGCATCGTTCTCGCGAAAGTACGCGGTGTAGGCAGCGACAAACGCGGCGACGCGCTCATCGATCACCGATCGGAACTCCGCGAGCTTGCCTGCCGCTGGAGGCGGCAGCACAAGCGGGCCGGTCTTTATCCGGATGGAGAGGTCCGGTGTTGAAACGCCGCGCGCCGCCATGTCCTCAACTTCTGCCGCATTGACGAAATCAAGGATCGCCGGGGACACACGAAACTCGCTTATCATCCGGTCGAACCGGCCCTCGCCGCGGGCGACAGCGACTGCGCCGCGTAACATTGCAGCGATCTCATTGGCCGCCGCCGTCTGTTGCGGTAGGCGTCCGGACGTGAATGGAGTCTTGCCGCGACGACGGACGTAGTCCTCAGCCAACATCACATAATGGATCATCCGGTCATAGGCTTGTTTTGCCGTGTCGGCGAAGGTGAAGATGCCGTGCTTGTCGAGGATCAGGCCCTCCACGCTCGGATCGCGATCGAAGACCTCGGCGGCGGCCTTGGCTAGCGCGAAGCCAGGCATGATGTAAGGCACGAAGCCCATCTTCTTGCCAAAAACCTCTGAGCTCATCTCCTTGCTTCTTGCCTGGTCGGCAATGGCAAGGATTGCCGTCGAATGGGTGTGATCGACGAATTTATGCGGCAGGAACGCATGCAGGAGCGCCTCGACAGAGGGGTTGGGGGAGGCGGGATCGATAAGATTGGCCCGCTGTAGCGTGACCATGTCCTCGTCGGACAGTTTCTGCAGCTTGCGCGCTTTCAGCAGCGGTGCGATTTTGACGGCGGGCAATCCCTCGGGTTCGATCGTCCCCATATCCCAACCACTGCCCTTGACGCAAAGGACGTCCCAGTCCTCGCCGATCAGATCGCGGACGGCCGTTTTCACGGATGTATTGCCACCGCCATGCAATACCAACCGCGGTTCGCTGCCAAGCAGTCGCGTCGTATAGGTCCGGAGCGCCAGGTCACGGTTGACGCCCCTCCGACCGTAAGCTTCGACCATTGCTTCGGCATCACTGTCGCGCCAAAGATTTTCCATCATGTCCTCCTCCACTCGCGCAAAGCACGCGCCAAGGCGCCGCCTTGTCTGATATAAGCTGAAATCACTCCGTTTTGGCGGCCACAGTGGCGCTGCCCAAGCGCTCGAGCAGGCGGCGAGCCATGGAGGCGGTGACGATGAGATGTGACGCAAATCCGCCCTTGATGGCGGCTACAAGCGGCTCGAGCTTTTCATCTTCCTGAACCACCATCATCCGCTTCGGAATGGAACGGATCGAATCGAGGTCGGCCGAAATGCAGCGACGGTTGTGGGCGCAATCCATCAATTGCCCGTCTCGATCGATCACCTGGCCGGCGATCACGCCTGCCGCGCCCGCCTCTCCGAGCACTCGCAACTCCTCAGCCGTCAACGCACCGCACTTTACCAAATGGCTATCAGCCTCAATCCCGCCGACTGAATAAAGGGCAAGTGTGCAGTGAGGGATGGTCGCGAGTTGTTCCTGAATCACGGGCTCTTGACGCAACTCCTGCGCCAGCCTTTCCGAACTGAGAACGAGTGGTGCATAGAAGTTGATACCCTGGGCGTTCAGCCGCCTTGCTATTTCCGTGGTGCATTGATCCGGTCGGTATGAATAAGGCGCTCCAAGATTGCCGCAGAGCTGGACGACGGTTACCCCCTGCAGGTCCGCAAAAGGCATGACGTCGGCGATGTGATAGACGGTCCGGCCCCAGGCAACGCCAATTCTGTCATCCTTGCCGATCAGTTCCAGGAATACCGCCGCGGCGACGACAGGCATTTCCGCCGTTGGGTCGAGGGCATGCCTGTCTTCTGGAACAATCCAGACTGCCTTCAGTCCAGCTGCGTCTTCCAACTGCCGGGCCAACACGTCGTCTGCGAAGAGTTGCGTTGATGTCGCGATGTTGACGATGCCGGTTTCCCTCGCGCGCCGCAGGTAGGTCGCAACAGAGGCGCGGGAGATGTCAAGATGCTTTGCTACCTCATCCTGCCGCATGCCGTGTGTGTAGTAGAGCCAGGCGGCCTTGTGAAGGACCTGGTCGGTAGAGCGTATTGGCATGCGGATCGTTCCAGAATGATTGATTTCGACATTATTCATGCGCGCTGACAAAAGTCAAACAGCATCATTGTTGCTTATTTCTTGCGTTCCAGCCGTGTCAACGTTGCCGTGCAACCTTCGTCAGGCATGGGCAAGCGCCACCTAGCAGTCGCAGATCTGCGCCGCAACCGATCCGCGTTGCCGGCAGGCGGAGCCAACGGCCATCCACCTGCATAAGGGTTGGAATGTTACGCCCGGTTCCGGTGGATTTACCGTTGCGTACTTCAGTCGCGACGAATTGAAGGCAAACTCGATACGGGCGGTGATGGGCTGAGGTCAGCTCCCTTGCCGCCGGATATCGGAGGAAGTCTGAATGACGGCGCGTGACGATATTTTCGAGCTTGGCAAACGGGTCAGCCAATCCATCATTGGTCAAAACACAATGGTCGAGCGGCTGATCATCGGTCTCCTTGCAAACGGGCACCTGCTTGTCGAAGGTCTTCCGGGACTTGCCAAGACGCGAGCGATAAAGAGCCTGGCGAAGAACCTCGATTCAGAGCTGTCACGTGTGCAGTTCACGCCGGATCTGCTTCCCGCCGACATTACTGGTTCGGAGGTGTATTTTTCCGAAGGTGGAAAGGGCGAGTTCAAATTTCAGCAGGGACCGATCTTCGCAAACCTTATCCTCGCCGACGAGATAAACCGCGCGCCAGCCAAGGTCCAATCCGCGCTTTTGGAAGCGATGGAAGAGCGGCAGGTAACCGTCGGCGGCACAAGCTATCCGCTGCCCGACCTTTTCATGGTGATGGCGACGCAGAACCCTATCGAGCAGGAAGGCACCTATCCCTTGCCGGAAGCTCAGCTTGACCGCTTCCTGATGCATGTCGAAGTCGGCTACCCCGACGAGACGTCCGAGGTCGCAATCATGCGCCTCAATCGCGACGAGGAGAATGCAGGGCAGAACAAAGACAAGCACGCCGATGCCCCGAGACTCAATCCCCAGGCGATATTCGACGCGCGGAAGGAAATCGGTGCCACTGCGGTTTCAGAGCCGGTGGAGAAATATATCGTCGCTCTGGTGATAGCCACGAGGTACCCGGATCGCTACGACAAGGATCTCGCCAAGCTGTTGCATGTCGGGGCGAGCCCGCGCGGCGTCATCAGCCTAGATAAGGTTTCACGATCGCATGCCTGGCTCAAGGGGCGCGACTATGTGACGCCTGACGACGTCAAGGCGGTCGTCAACGACGTCCTGCGCCATCGCCTCATTCTGTCCTATGAGGCGCATGCCTCTAATACGAGCGCGGATGAGGTGATCAATCGCATCACTGAATTGGTGGCAGTCTCATGAAGGCCCCGACACCGAGCATCGGGAACGGCATACACGTCACGACCCAGGAACTTGTTGCCCTGGAGGGACGCGCGCGCGACCTGGCTTTCATACAGCGTGCGCGTAGCCATCAGCAGCTTGCGGGGCGCATGCAGTCCTCGGTGCGTGGCCGGGGTTTGATTTTCGAAGAGCTGCGAGAGTACCTCCCCGGTGACGACGTCCGCGCGATCGATTGGCGCGTCACCGCCCGAACGAGGAAGCCCGTCGTCAGGGTCTACGGCGAGGAAAAGGAGCGTCCTGCAATTGTTGTCGTGGACCAGCGCATCAACATGTTCTTTGGCAGTCGCTTCACGATGAAATCGGTAGCAGCCGCGCAAGCGGCGATGCTCGCGGCCTGGCGCATACTGGGGTCCGGTGACCGCGTCGGCGGCTTCGTGTTTAATGATGAAGACATCAGCGAGATCAAGCCGCACCGCAGCCGGAATGCCGTGATTGCGCTGGCGGACAGGATCGCCGAAAAGAACGGGATGTTGAAGTCCACCTATGCGGGGGTGCCATCACCCGAGGCATTGGACAACGTTCTCCGGCAGGTCGCGGGCGTCGCACATCACGATTTTCTCTTGGTTGTGGTCAGCGACTACGATGGCCATGGGGACACAACGCGGCAGCTCCTTCTCGAGCTTTCCAGCCGCAACGATGTCATCTGCCTGTTGATCTACGATCCGTTCATGCTCGAATTGCCGACAACCGGAGATATCGTGGTGAGCGGCGGTGCGCTGCAGGCGGAGCTCTCGTTCAGGCAAGCAGCCGTGCGCCAATCCATCGACACCTTTGCCCGTGATCGCGGTCGCGAATTGCGGGAATGGCAACGGCAACTCGGCCTTCCGATGCTTCCGATTTCCACCGCAGAAGAGGTCGCTCCACAGCTCAGAAGCCTGCTTGAGCAATCCGCCTGGCGTCAGCGGAGGCGATGATGGACTCCGAACCCAAACTCGACCCCATCACCGAAATGGCGCTTCGTTCGCTGAAGGACATCGCGGTCCCCGCGTCGGTTTCCTGGATGCCTCAAACCTGGGGCTGGCTGATTGTCGCGCTGCTCCTGCTCTCTGCGATCTTGCTGTGGTGCGCGCTCGCCTATCGTCGGTGGCGGAAAAACGCCTACCGCCGAGAAGCCTTGAAGCACCTTCAGGCAATAGAGGTCGCGGTTCGTGACGCCGATAAACGCGCGCGGGCACTCCGCGACCTTGGTGAATTGCTCAAGCGTACAGCTCTGGCGGCTTGGCCGCGGAAGGATGTTGCCGCGACCTCCGGGCTGGCTTGGGCAGCATTTCTTGTCGAGCATGGCGATATGACGAACTCCGAGGGATTTCATCGGTTCTTTGACGATCTCGAGTACCAGGCAGGTACGCCGGTTTCCACAGAGGCTGCAGACGGACTTGTTCGCGACGCTCGACGTTGGATCGAGGGGCATCATGTACCAGCTTGATTTCCCCTGGCTGCTCCTGATCTTGCCGACTCCCCTGATCGTGTGGTGGTTGTTGCCCCCGCATCGTGAAACGTCCGCTTCGATCCGCCTCCCGTTTTTCAACGAGGTCGCGCGCGCTGCCGGCGTGGAGCCCACCGAGGGCTCCGTCGTGCCGAAGAGGTCCTGGATGCAGGTCGCGGTCGATCTGATCGCCTGGTGCCTCATCGTTCTCGCTCTGGCTCGGCCGCAATATGTCGAACCACCGGTCGTGAAGACCGAACCGCAGCGAGACATCCTGCTCGCGCTCGATCTCTCGCAATCGATGGATACGCGCGATTTCGCCGCGCCCGACGGTACGTCAAAGGCGCGCGTTGAGGCAGTTCGAACCGTTGTTTCCGATTTCGTATCCAGACGACCCGGGGATCGCCTGGGGTTGATCGCCTTCGGAGACGCGCCGTATCCCCTTGCTCCCTTCACGATGGACCACGCCCTTGTCAAAAACCTCGTGGAAAGCCTTTTGCCCGGCATTGCCGGTCCGCGCACGGCAATGGGGGATTCGCTTGGGCTCGCCATCCGAATGTTTGAGAAGACAACGGTGCCGCAAAAGGTCCTGATACTACTGACCGACGGGAACGATACAGCCAGCAAGATGCCGCCTCTGAAAGCTGCCGGCATCGCCAAAAGCAAGCAGATTGTCATCCACACGGTCGGTATTGGCGACCCTGCGGCGACGGGGGAGGACAAACTCGACACCGCGTCGCTCGAGAAGATCGCCACTGATACGGGAGGCCGCTACTTCTTTGGGGGTGATCAAAGGCAGCTTCAAGAGATTTACGACGAGCTTGATCGGATCACGCCTGAGGACCAAAAGCAGCTTTCCTGGCGTCCCAGAACCGAGCTGTTCTTCTGGCCGCTGGGCGGAGCGATCGCCACGATCCTCGCCTGGTATGGTCTAACCGGATTGTATAGCCTTGTTCGCAGGAGATTGCCGGCATGATCTCCGACTTTCATTTCCTGCGCCCTCTGTGGCTGCTCGCTCTTCTGGCGCCGCCGGCAATCGTCTGGATGGCCTCCCGTTCAGGAGATATTCGCAATCGCTGGAAGGGCATGATCGCGCCGCACCTGCTCGACAGCCTCGTGATCGAGCCCGACGGGCGACGTCGGTATATGCCAGCCTGGATGTTGGCCGCCGTGATTTCGATAGCGGTGCTCGGTGCTGCCGGACCGACCTGGAAACGCGAAGCCCCTCCCTTCGTTGCCGACACGGCTTCCCTGGTCATTGCCATTGATCTTTCGTCGACGATGGACGCCATCGACGTTTCCCCCAGCAGGCTTGAACGGGTCAAGCTGAAGATCCACGACATTCTGGCTGGCCGGAATGGCGCACGAACTGCTGTCGTCGCTTACGCGGGTACGGCGCATCTGGTGGTCCCTCTGACCGATGACACCGATCTCATCGAGACCTATACCGATGCGCTCGCCACGGACATTATGCCAAAGCCCGGTAGGAATACCCCTGCGGCCCTGAAACTCGCGGATGGGCTGCTTCAGCGGGATGGAGCTCCCGGAACGATCCTCCTTATAACCGATGGCGTCGAGGCGGGAGCGACAGTCGCGTCCGACGGGCTGCATAGCGCAATTGTCGTTCTCGGTGTCGGCACCCCGGAGGGTGGCGTCGTCAAGCGCTCCGACGGTAGCTTCGTCAATGACGCAGGTGGCGCTCGGATCAATGCCAAGCTGGATGTGGAAGCTCTGAAGAAGTTCGCGAATGACGCTGGAGCGGATGTCGCGACGATGACGGACGATGACACCGACATCAGGTGGGTCGGGCAGCGCGTAAGGACGAATTTCGCTCAACAAACGACATCACAGGGAGATCGCTGGCACGACGTCGGATGGTGGTTCATCGCACCGGCGGCGGTGCTATCAGCGCTTTCGTTTCGGCGAGGCTGGCTGGTCAAGTTCGCAGCGATCGGGCTCTGCTTTCATCTGCTCCAACCTTCGTCCGCGGGAGCAGCCGGGTTCATGGACCTTTGGTTGACGCCGGATCAGCAGGGCCGTCTCGCCTATGAGCGAGGAGACTATGCATCGGCCTCCGCGCA
This sequence comes from Rhizobium sp. RHZ02, assembly GCF_014851575.1. NCBI lineage: Bacteria > Pseudomonadati > Pseudomonadota > Alphaproteobacteria > Hyphomicrobiales > Rhizobiaceae > Rhizobium > Rhizobium sp. RHZ02. The sequence goes on along the minus strand of NZ_JACUZX010000003.1, from coordinate 421,050 downwards.
CTTCCGCGATCCCATGTGGAAGGGGACGGCGCTCTATCGTGCCGGTCACTATCAGGATGCCATCGATGCGTTTGCGTCGATCGACAGCGCGGACAGCTGGTACAATCAGGGAAACGCGTTCTTCCATCTGGGCGATCTGGAAGAGGCGGTTTCGGCCTTCCAAAAGGCCTTGGAAAAACGGAATCACTGGTCCGACGCGCAAGGAAACCTGGCACTCGCGCAGCGACTTCTGAAAATACACAAAGACAAGGAGCAAGAGCAGCAGCAGGATCCGAACGAAAAGCCCGACAGCGTTCAATTCGATAAGAAAGCCGACAAGGGCAAGCCAGGCGAGGTCCAGGTCGTAGAACAGACGTCCGAGATGTGGATGAAGAACATTCAGGTGAGCCCCGCCGATCTCATGGCGCGAAAATTTGCCATCGAGGCGGGTGAGACCAAGCCATGATGAAGTTTCTGCCGGGTGTGTTCCTTTTGCTTTTACCGGCCCTGGCCTGGGGAGCGGAACCCTTCGCGCGTGCCACCGTGGAAGACAACGGCAACATAGTGCCGGGGCAGCAGGTGCGAGTTGATGTCGATGTGTTCGCGCCTGATTTCTTTACCTCGCCTCCGCAGTTTCCTCTTTTTGATGTTCCAGACGCTCTTGTCACTCTTCCAGAAGAGCGGACGCAGAACATCAGTGAAACCATCGACGGCGTTCAATATTCCGGAATTCGGAAATCCTATGCCGTCGTGCCGCAGGCGCCCGGAAAGTTTGTTCTGCCGGAGATCGACATCGGGTTGGGCTATTCGGTCGATGGAAAGCCGACAAGGGCAACGGTGAAAATGCCTTCGGTTTCGTTCAACGCCGGGGAGGCATCCGGGGCCGCTGGGCAAAGGGTTGTCTTCGCAGCCAGCGATCTCACGATCGAACAGGCTTTCGACCCGAGCGCCCCGTCGCTCAAGGTCGGCGATGCTCTCGTCAGAACAATCACGGTGACGGTGGAAAACACGCAAGCCATGATGATACCGCCGGTTGGGGTCGGGACCGTTTCGGGGCTGCATCAATACGAGAAGCAACCGAAGATCGAAGACGGCATCCCCGTCGGGCGCGAGACGGCAAGCCGCCGTACCGAAACATATGTGTATACCGCGGACAGGGAAGGGTCGTTTACAATCCCTGCGGTTTCCTATGATTGGTTCGATGTCGCGCGCCATGAGCAGACATCCGCTTCGCTGCCGTCGATAACGGTTGCCGTCTCTCCCGCCGTCGCCACTACCCCGATCAAGCCTGTACTGGATGACGTACGACGCCAGGCGCCACACGTCGTCAGACAGAAAGTCGCCCTTGCTATCTTGGGGCTGTTGGCGGCGATGGGAGTGTTGTGGGCTGTCTTCCGCTTTTGGCCGGTGATCAACAGTCTGCTGCAGAACGCGCGCCTGAAACACCAGGCATCGCACGGCTACCGCTTGAAGCGGCTCCGCCAACTCATCCGCTCGGGGAGCGAACAAGAGATCTATAATGGTCTCCAAACCTGGAGCCGAAGTCTGGGGAATGGCACGCTGGAGGAATGGGTTCGTTTCGGCCCCGCCGACCTACAGCGCCAGGTCGACATTCTTTCTCAAAAGCTGTTCCGATCCGGGCGTGCTGAAATCGACAGGGAGCGACTGGCCGCAGTCGTTGACTACCGCCGACCAGCGCGCCTCAACGTGTCCCCCGTGCTTCCGCCGCTCAATCCTTGATCGGAAGCCATAGATGGTTCGCCTTTGGTGGAGACCGTCCACTGGCGACGATATCGGGGAATGCGAGCTCCTGGTGACCTGCTGGCCGCGGTGGTGGGCATGCGCCAACACCTAAGAGGAAGCCGTTTCAAGCTCGTAGAGCTGGTCCATGCTCAATGTCGCGATCTTGGCAAAGGAGGTCTGGTTCTTGACGCGGCCATCTTGAAGTATGACGACTTCGTCGCAGAACGAGATGGTGCTGCGATGATGGCTGATGACGATTGTCGTGCGCCGACCGGCTCTTGATTTCAAGGTTTCGACAATCGCTGCCTCCGACAGTCCGTCCATGGCATTCGTGGCCTCGTCCAGAATGAGGATTTCCGGATCGCGCACCAGGGCTCTTGCCAGCGCGATGCGCTGTCGCTGTCCCGCCGAAACGGTAGCTCCCCGGTAGCCGACGACGGTCTCATATCCATCTGGCAGCTTCTCGATGAATTCGTGCGCTTCAGCAAGTCTGGCTGCGTTCTTGACCTCTTCAAGCGAAGCGCTGTGGCCATAGGTGATATTTTCGAGAATGGTGCCGTCAATCAGCTCGAGATCCTGGCTGGCGAGCGAAATTTGTCTGCGCCACTGCATCGGATCGATTTGATTGAGTGGGGTGCCGTCGACCAGAATGTTTCCTCCGTCAGGCTCGACAAATCGACATAGGAGATTGACGATCGTCGTCTTTCCGGCGCCGGACCGTCCAATTATGGCGGTTGAACGACCTTTGGGAAGATCGAAGGTCGCAGCGCGCAGCACGACGGGTCGCGAGCCGGAGCCCGGATACTTGAACGTCACGCCATCGAATTTGATCTGCTGACGGATGGCCTGAACCGGAGCATCGCCTGCCGGTGGGTTCGGCTTGTCGGACGGATCCAGTAACCATCTGACCTCTTCCAGGGACCCGCTCCAGCCTTGCACGGCGCTCCATGCCATTTGCAGCGCACGGACATGCGGCTGCAGCCGATAAAGCAAGACAACGAAGGCCACGACAACAGGAAAGCTAATACCCCAAAGCCAGGCGCTGACGACGACAGTCAAAAAGAGAGCCGAATGCAGCACCTCTGTCAGTGGCGGCAATACTGCCTGGCGGGATTGGAGATCGAAGCCAGCCTCTCTGACCGCATCCGACGAGGTATCGAAGACTGCTTTCTCCCGCTGTTCCTGTCCGAAGGCGCGGATAAGCCGTCCGGCGTGAACGAGATGAAGCATCTTGGCGGCAAGTTCACCGTTGAACGACGTGACCTTGCGGCTCGGGGCTCTGAGGCTGGCTGAGAGAAGCGCGTGCAGGGCCTGGATCAGCACCAGCCCAAGTGCAACGCCAAGCGTCATCTGCCATGAAAGAAGCAGGAGAAAGGCGAGGAGAATGACCACAGCCGATGCGTTTACGACCGCTGAAAGTGTAGTCTGGATTGCGTCCGAAGCACGCCAGGACTCGTTTGATATGATGTTGAGCAGTCGCCCCGGACTTTGCTGGAGGAAGAATGAGTATCCAACAGTCAAGAGCTGGCGGGCAAGAGAGCTTCGCATGGCATGGCCGGCCCTGCCGTAGATCAAATTGGTGAGCACGGCGTTGGCGAAGGCGAGCACATTCTTCAGGGTGATCAATCCGAGGATTGCGGCGGCAATCACAATCAGCCTTGCCCGGTCATCCAACCCGGCACCGACTTGCTGAAAGACCGCTGAGAGCCCCGCCATTCCCGACGGTTCCGCCCCGCCGGCGATAATGCTGAGCATTGGGATGATGAGACCGATGCCCGTACCTTCGAGAACGGCGGTGCTTAGTCCCAATATGACGACGACCACCAGCAGACCGACCTGCCGGTCGAGTGCCTGACGCAAAAGCCGAAAGCTCAACTTGGCGAACTCTAGCATGGCTGTGACCCCCGCGAGTGAACGCGTGCGCGCGGGAATTCGCGATACTTACCGGCCATCATGCTAGCCCTTGAAGCGGCTGTACGGACTTGGCGGGCACCGATTGATAGTACCGCGTCATGAGATCCATGCGCCGGGTTGCACCGTCCGAGAAACGGCACAGCCACGGTGCATAAGCGGCGGAAAGAAGGCCGTATCGCTCTCGACGCCGGATGAGCCGCCACTTTCCCGTCTGCGTGAGAAAGGCGTGTGTCAGCTCCGGGCGCTGCTCATCGATAATGAGCTGATAGAGGAAATAGAAGAAGCACAAGGTTCCATGCGCATAGCTCGAGGACGCGCGGCCTGCCTGCTCGGCGATTTTTCTTTCGATCGTAAGTATGCAATCCGCAGCGCGGCGCACGGTGTCATGGGTGACGGCAGCACCAATATCGTGAAGGGCGCCGGGATAGTCGCAGAGAGACTGTCGTTCAAGGTTCTCGGCCACGATCTTCAGGTGGGTTCGCCGCATTTGCCGCTTGTGCCTGCTTGAGACGCTGTCGCTATGAATGCGATAGGCGACCAGGCTCTCATCGATCATTGCGGCTGGAAATTGCCGTGCAATGCGTCCGAAGAGATCGAAATCCTCGGCATGGACATAGCCTGCATCGTACACCAGCATGTCGTCGGGAATGACATTGCGGTTGTACATCACTGTCGAATGCAAGAAGATGGTAAAAAACATCGACAAGATGTGCCAATCGCCAGTCTGATAGATTGGATTTGGCCTGCCTCGGACCACCCGGTTGCCGAGAAGCTGATCGATGCCGGTGCCGCTGATGGCGAGCTGAGGCTGTCGGGCAAAGAGCGCGACCTGACGCGAGAAGCGCGACGGGTAGGAAATATCGTCTGCATCCATTCTGGCGATGAGATCGCCTTTCGCCAAGGCGATTCCCTCATTCAGCGTCGCAATCAGCCCACGATTTTCCCGTGAGACGATCCGGATGCGATTGTCGGCGTTTTGATATCGTTGGAGGACCTCCAGCGAGCCATCGGTCGATCCGTCGTCAAGAGCGATGACCTCGAAGCGGGTGTAGTCCTGGCGCAGAATGCTTTCGAGTGCGGCGGCAACATGGGGTTCACCGTTATAGACCGGCAGCACGACGGAGATCAGTGGATCAGACATCCTTCAGCTCCCGCGTTCATCAGGGTTGGCGTAGCTCGGGCGATAGGCCGAAGCCTCATACCCCCGCTCGCCATCAATGCTCGGCCGGGACGACGGCGTGCTCGGCCTCGCGGAGCCGACGTAGGGGAAATAGCGCTTGAGCTGGTTGAGCGGCCTCTCGAATGCCAGCCAGGAAATCGAAGCCAGCATCAATGTCGCTGCGGTCGCAACCACAAAACGACCGGGCCCCTGCTCTGAGACATTGACCGGGATCCAGGACTGAGCCTTGATGACCAGCGACAGCACAACTGGATGAAATAGGTAAACCCCGTAACTCATACGTCCGATCGCGGTACTCGTCGGTCGTTCCAGCATCCGGCCGAATGCACCCTGCATGCCCGATGAGCAGCATCCGACCAGCATGACGAGGGGTATGAGGGGGAACACCTCCCCGCCGATCCATGTCACCCATTCCAGGGACGGTGTCATGGACACCGACTTCAACCATAGGAACGTGATCGAGGCTATGGTTAAGGGCACGACACTTTGGCCAATCCATCGGGGCCCAATCCATAGGGGCCAAGCCTCGGTTTTCCTGCGGTAGACGGCAAGGAGAGCGCCGGCCACCAGCGCATCGACGGACGCCGGAGGAAGGAGGTCCCGCGCCAGAGATGGTGTGCCCGTAAATGGCCAATAGAGGCGATAGGCCAGCGAGAATGCTATGACGGCGACGCAAACAGGCGCAATCAGCCGGCGCGGAGCCAGCAGGATCACCAGAGGCCAGGCGATATAGAACTGTTCCTCGATGCTCAAGCTCCAGGCGTGACACAACACCCAGGGCGTCCATTCGTTTCGAAGCGCATACCAGAAGTTCGACAGATACAGCGCGTGCCACTTGAGGCTGCCCCGGGCGCCCTCAAGGTTGACAAACCATATGAAGCCCAACATCGCGAAGTAAGGAGGAAATATGCGCAGTGCGCGGCGAATGTAGAATGCCTTCAGTGCCGCACTCGGCTGGTAGTCGGCAAAGGAACGTGCGTCCAGCAGGAGCCGGGTTATCAGAAAGCCGCTGAGGACGAAGAACAGACGTACGCCGAGATGGCCCAGGACTGATCCATTGACCGCAAAGAAGTGGTGATAGAGGACCATTGTGACTGCGAGAGTCCTAAGTCCGTCCAGTTGCCGGTCGCGAGACATGAATCTCCTTGGCCGATCGGGACTCGCTCCTGTGAGAGCCTTCCTCGATGGCATTCTTGCAGCTCGCATTGCTGCTGATTGTGCCGTCCCGGACGAGACGAACTGAAGTATCGACGCAGGCGCGAAAATTCTGGCGGAATCGGGCCAAACTGTGACCCTGGCGTGTGATCAGACTTTGGTCCGATGCCTGCGCGTCAAGGTTTGCCTCAATCTCGGGGCTTCGCGTGTCGGCACTGATCCTCCAATTCTTCAGCCCAGATCGGGTTCCAAAAGCCACTCGCGGGCACCCGGAACATGACGGCTTGTCGATTGCCAGCTGACATCAGACGAGCCGCTGGCCCAGATGCCCGAAAGCTATTCGGTGCTCGCTGCGAGCGCGTGAATTGCGCTCTCATTGCGGGGAGGGGAGAAGTCGTCAGGCCGTCATCGCGGCGCGATGTTGCAAACCAAAGGCGAGGCTTTTTCTGCATGACCCTTTGCCGAAATTGAATTGGTCAGCCGGCCCAAGTTCGCGTCAATGTGCCGGCCTGGGCCAAACAGTCGAAATGAGGGTTGCATGAGCAGGATCGTCTTTGTTCACGGGTCTTTCGTTCCCGAGGCGGAGGCGCGAATCAGTCTTTTCGATCGCGGCTTCCTGTTCGGCGACGCGGTCTACGAGGTCACGGCCGTGATCGAGGGCCGGATGATTGACAACGATCTGCATCTGGCTCGGTTCGCCCGTTCTCTGAAGGAGATGAACATTCCCCTGGCCTTGTCTCTGGATCGCATCGTCTCGATCCAGTTGGAGCTGATCGAACGCAATGACCTGCAGCACGGCACCGTCTATCTTCAGGTTTCGCGCGGCGAGGCCGATCGCGACTTTCTGTACAGCGACAGGATGGAGCCGAAGCTGATCGGCTTCACCCAGGCGAAGCGGCTCACGGGAACCGCGGCGCAGCGCGACGGAATCTCCGTCGACCTGGCTCCGGATCAGCGCTGGCAGAGGCGGGACATCAAGACGGCAATGCTGCTCGCACAGGTCATGGCCAAACAGGCGGCACGCGCGCGAGGCTTCGACGATGTCTGGCTGGTCGAGGACGGACTGGTGACGGAAGGCGCGTCTTCGACTGCGCATATCATCACTGCGGATCGACGAATCCTCACCCGGCCGGCTTCCCGTGCCACGCTGCCGGGCTGTACGCAGCGCGCCGTTGCACGTTTATGTGCCGAACAGGGATTGCTCTTCGAAGAGCGTGCCTTTACGCCCGAGGAAGCGCAGGGCGCCGCCGAGGCGTTCCAGACCTCAGCCTCGAGTCTGGTCATGCCGGTCGTGCGCATTGCCGACAAGTCGATCGGCGACGGCAAGCCTGGCCCGATGACGCGTCACCTCCAGACGCTCTATCTGAAGGCGGCTGGCGTTCTGGCATAGACAAGAGAACAGAGATGAAAACAGCGCGGGAACTCGGACTGATATTTGAGGGAGTAATGGCTCCCGGGCCAGAAAACGCCATTACCGATGTGCCTGGCGTGGCGGTTGGGCACCGCTCGCTCAGCGCCGAAGGCATCCATACGGGCGTCACCGCCATTGTTCCTCATCCAGGCGACATCTTTCGCAGGAAGCCGCGTGCGGCGGTCGAGGTGATAAACGGCTTCGGCAAGTCGGCGGGACTGATGCAGGTCGCGGAACTCGGCACGATCGAGACACCGATTCTCCTGACCAATACGTTTGGTGTGGCCGCCTGCACCGAAGCGCTGATTCGCCGTGCGATCGCGGCAAATCCGGCCATCGGGCGCAAGACCTCAACGGTCAATGGCCTTGTCTTCGAATGCAATGACGGTAGCATCAGTGACATCCAGGCCATGGCGGTAACGCCCGCCGACGCCTGTGCGGCGCTTGACGACGCACGGACGGGTGAGGTGGAGCAGGGTGCGGTCGGAGCCGGATCCGGCATGACGGCGTTCGGCTTCAAGGCTGGCATTGGTACCGCGTCGCGGCGACTGCGGATTGCGAAGCGTGATTTCACCTTGGGAACACTGGTTCTTGCCAATTTCGGCGCTGCCGGCGATCTCATTCTGCCCGATGGTCGCCGGCCGGATCCTCGCCGTCCAGCCAGCCCGGAGCGGGGCTCCGTCATCGTCGTCATGGCGACGGATTTGCCGCTCGGCGATCGCCAGCTGCAGCGCGTCGCCAAACGCGGCGGTGCGGGGCTGGCGCGACTCGGTGCCTTCTGGGGCAATGGTAGCGGCGATATCTGCCTGTGCTTCACCACCGCCGATCCGGTCGATCATGAACCGGCGTCACCCATTACGGCCCAGGAACGGCTTTCCGACGCGTTCATCGACACCGCCTTCCGCGCTGCCGCTGAAACCACACAGGAGGCGGTACTGAACGCGCTCTGCATGGCGCCTGCAACGCCCGGCCGCAACGGCCGCCTTTATCCCGCCCTTGCCGACTGGCTACAGGAGAACCCGCTGCAATGAAAGTTTTCATCTCTGCCGATATCGAAGGTACCGCAGGTATCGTTCATTGGGACGAGGCCGAGCGCACGCATGCCGACTGGAACGAGTTCCGCGCACTGATGACTGCCGAGGTCGTTGCTGCCTGCGACGGGGCTCGCGCTGCGGGAGCGACCGAGGTCGTGATCAAGGATGCCCATGACAGCGGGCGCAACCTGATCCTCGAGCGGTTGCCAGACTATGTCCGGATCGTGCGTGGCTGGTCGGGGCATCCCGATGCGATGATGTTCGGTCTCGATGCCGGTTTTGCGGCGGCGATCTACACCGGCTACCATTCCAAGGCAGGCAGCGAGGCCAATCCGCTCGCTCACACGTCCAACCTGCGCATATCGCGCCTGCTCCTGAACGGTGAGGTGGCTTCCGAATTCACCGTGAACGCCCTCTGCGCGGCGGGATATGGGGTGCCTTCCGTCTTCCTGTCCGGCGACGCTGCCATGTGCGCGGAAGCGCGCGCGATGGTGCCCGGTATGTCCACGGTGGAGACACTTGAAGGAAAAGGCCGTGCCTCCACGTCGATCTCGCCCGCTTGGTCGCGCCGGCTTATCCGCGAGGGTGTGGCGTCCGCGCTGTCGGCGGATTTCAGTCAGGCGCTCCCCGACCGGGCCGAGCGCTACGAAGTGGTGATCGAGTTCAACAATCCGACCGACGCCTATCGTGCTGGCTGGTACCCGGGCGCACGAGCCCATGGTCCGCGCGCCGTTGCTTTCGCCAATGCGGATTTTGCCGAAATCCTGCGTGCACTCGTTTTCATGAAGGTCTGAGCCTGTCGTTTCGTGAGCCGGTCGTCAGGCCGGCTCGCGCTCCAGCAATTGCCCGGACATGCGCCAGAGTTCGTCGACCTTGCGATTGCGGCTCGCCGCGTGGCGGTAGAGGCGGATTTCGAGATCGAGGTTCCACCCCTCGTCCTTCGAGGCGGGGACGAGGCGCCCTGACTCCATCTCGTCGCGTGCGAGGCTTTCAGGCAGCCAGCAGACGCCCGCTCCCGCAAGCGCCATGTTCATCAAACCGGCACTGATCGTATTTTCATGTGTCGTCCGGCGGCGAAATGGCGGGCGGCGAAGCAGAAGACGCGAGAGAGCTACGCCGAAGAAGGAATTGAAGCCGTAGCTGAGATAGGGGATTGCCAGCCGCTGCTGCTCGACGGCCCGATCCAGCAAATTTCTTCCGGCTTGCGAGTGACCGGAAACGATGACGTTCGGCGCCACCAGAGGGATCAGCCTGTCGTGGGCGACGGTCAGCCACGCGAATTTGCCGCGGTCGAGATGGAATGGCACCTCCGGATGGGCGTAGGTCAGGAAGAAATCGGCCTCGTCGCCAACGAGCGCATCCAGGTTCGCCTCGATGCCACCTCGGTCCGGTATCAGCGAGGTGTTGAACGCTCCCCCTGCTTTCTCCAACGCCCTTAACCATTGCGGAAAGAATGTAACCGTCAGCGTGTGCAGTGCCGCGAAGCGTATGAGGCCGGGTTCATGTGACGGACGCAGGGCCTCTCGCGCCGCATAGCATGACCGGATCGTTTCCTGTGCGACGGGCAGGAAATTCCGGCCGGCCGGCGTCAGCTCGGCAGGCATCGCCGCACGGCTGATCAAGGTCGCGCCCAGCCATCCCTCGAGCTGCTTGATTCGGCGGCTGAAGGCCGGTTGTGTCACGTTGCGCAGTTCAGCCGCTCTCGAGAAACTGGAGGTGTCCGCAAGGGTCACGAAGTCCTCCAGCCATTTGATTTCCATTCCATTCTCCTCCCCAATGCTCCTCGCCCAATTCAGCATAAGTCATTCATCTTGAATAGATATGCCAAATTCGCATGAGGTTGTGCCAAAACCGAATTGGCCAAGCCTGCCACAAGCTTTCACCTTGTCACACGACAGAAATTCATGGACGGCGCGAGCGCTTCGCATCGCCTGTCCTTAATGCCGGGTTCGTCCGGGTCGTGACAACGGAGCAGTTAATGGCAGTCAGAATTGAAGCCAATCTCATCCTTCACAACGGCCGCATATGGTGCGGCCGCGAGGAAGGATCCTGCGAGGCGGTGGCCGTCTGGCAGGGAAAGGTTCTCGCAACCGGCAGCGATGCAGAAATGCTGAGCCTTAAGGGATCGCGCACCGAGGTCATCGATCTGGACGGCCGTTTTGCCAGCCCCGGGCTGATCGACAACCATCTGCACCTGATTTCGACCGGTATCGTCATGGGCTGGGTTGACGCGACGCCTGCCGCGGCTCCCACCCACGCCGCGCTGATGCGCCAGATCGCCGAACGCGCAGCGGTGACGCCGAAGGGCGAGTGGGTTCGCGCACGTGGTTATGATCAGGTCAAGCTCGATACGGGCCGGCATCCGACACGCGCGGACCTTGATCTCGCTGCGCCGGATCATCCGGTTCTGGTGACGCGGGCGTGCGGCCATGTGGCGATCGCCAATTCGAAAGCTTTGATGCTGGCAGGCGTGACCGAGGCGACACCGGTGCCGGATGGCGGCGTCATCGGCCTGACGGACGGCAAACTGAACGGCCTTCTGGCGGAGAACGCCATGAACCTCGTCAAGGCCGTGATCCCGTCGGCCACGACCGCCGAACTGATCGATGGGATCGAGCGCGCCGGTCAATATCTCTTGTCCCTCGGCATTACGAGCTGCATGGACGCCGCCGTCGGGCAGCTTTCCGGCTTTGCGGAAATTCAGGCCTATGAAATGGCCAAGATCGCGGGTCGCTTGCCCGTGCGTGTCTGGCTGACCCTTCTTGGTGATCCCGGCGTGTCGATCGTCGAGGATTGCTGGCGCGCAGGCCTCATCTCCGGCGCCGGCGACGACATGCTGCGCGTTGGCGCGGTGAAAATATTCCTTGATGGATCGGCCGGTGGACGCACGGCCTGGATGACCAAGCCTTACAAGGACGAGCCGGAAAACCTCGGCGTGCAAATGCTGCCCGACGCGGTCGTCGAGGAGATTGTGCAGTCCTGCCATGACCGGGGCTACCAAATGGCTTGCCATGCAATCGGCGACGGCGCTATCGAGCAGTTGATCACGGCTTACGAGAAGGCGCTTGCTGCCAATCCTGATCCGGATCGCCGCCACCGTGTGGAGCATTGCGGCTATCCGTCTCCGGAGCAAAACGCGCGAATGAAGGCGGCGGGCATTCTGCCGGCGCCGCAGATGGCCTTCATTCACGATTTCGGCGACAGCTATATCTCCGTCCTCGGCGAGGAGCGCGGCGTGAAGTCCTACCCGATCGGCACCTGGGCGCGCATGGGGCTCAAACCCTCCACCGGCTCCGACTCACCGGTCTGCTCGCCCAATCCTTTCCCCGACCTCTACGCGATGATCACCCGCCAGACCGGCAAGGGCACCGTCATGGATGCCTCCGAGAAGCTTAGTCGCGAGGAGGCGCTCCAGGCCTACACGGAATACGGTGCCCATTCGCAGAAGACTGAAAACGTGAAGGGGCGGCTGGTCGCTGGTCAGTGGGCTGACATCGCGGTCTTCGACAATGATCTTCTCACCGCATCGCCCGAGGCGATCCTGTCGGATACGCGCTGCCTGCTGACGCTGCTGGCGGGCCGCGTTGTGCACGACGCGAGAGGCTGAGCCACTCAAAAAAATGACTGACACGATGCCGAAAAGGGAACCCGGCACAAAGAGGGAGAACGAAATGCTGAAGAGACTTTCAATCGCTGCGATGCTCAGCCTGGGCGTCGCGACCATGGCGTTTGCGGATGGCGAGCGTCATGGCGGTACACTTGTATTCACCGCGCCTTATGGCTCCAGCTTCGCGACGCTGGATGTTCAGTCGAGCCCCAACACGCAGGAAGAATTCATCACCCAGGCCATTCACCGGGCGCTGTACAGCTGGGACTCGATCAACAACAAGCCGGTTCTGGAATTGGCGACCTCGGCTGATGTTTCCGAGGACGGGACGACCTACACCTATCATCTGCGCGACAACGCCGTCTTTCACAATGGCAAGCCGCTGACGGCCGATGACATCATCTACAGCTACAAGCGCATCGGCAACCCGAAGAACGCGTTCCCCGGTGCCAGCTATATCGCCATCATCAAGGGCGCCGACGACTATATCGCCGGCAAGGCGCAAGACATCAGCGGCCTGAAGAAGGTCGATGATCACACGCTGCAGGTCACCTATACCGGGCCAATCAATCCCGGCTTTTCGTTGATGCAGAACACGACGGTGATCTATCCCTCGAACGTCGCTGACGAGTCGACTTTCGGCAAGAACCCGATCGGTCTCGGCGCCTTCGCCTTCAAGGAATACACGCCTGGCTCGCAGGTCGTCGTGGAGAAGTTCGACAAGTACTACGAGAAGGGCAAGCCCTATCTCGACCGCGTGAAGATCGTGCTGATGGGTGAGGATTCCGCCCGCGACGTGGCCTTCCGCAACAAGGAAATCGACGTGTCGATCCTTGGGCCCACCCAGTATCAAGCTTACCAGGGTGAGGATGCCCTTAAGGACCACCTGCTGGAGGTCGCCGAGGTCTACACCCGCAACATCGGCTTCAATCCGGCCTTCGAGCCGTTCAAGGACAAGCGGGTGCGTCAGGCCATCAACTACGCAATCAACACGCCGCTGATCGTCGAGCGCCTGGTCAAGAACAAGGCTTACCCGGCTTCCGGCTGGCTGCCGCTCTCCTCGCCGGCGTTCGACAAGGAAAAGCCTGCCTATGCTTACGACCCGGAAAAGGCCAAGGCGCTTCTCGCCGAAGCCGGTTACGCCAAAGGCTTCTCCTTCGAAGTGACCGCCAGCCCAAACGAAAGCTGGGGCGTGCCGATCGTCGAAGCCGTCCTGCCGATGCTGCAGAAGGTCGGCATCACGGTGAAGCCGAAGCCGGTCGAAAGCTCGGCACTCGGCGATGCGGTGACGTCGAACAATTTCCAGGCCTTCATCTGGTCGAACCTCTCCGGCCCGGATCCGCTGCAGGCGCTTCGCTGCTACTACTCCAAGACGCCGCAGTCGGCCTGCAACTACGAGAGCTTCTCGAACGGCGATTTCGACAAACTCTACGAGGCAGCGCAGCAGGAACGCGACCCGGCCAAGCAGAACGAACTGCTACGCCAGGCGAACAACCTGATCCAGGACGAAGCGCCGGTCTGGTTCTTCAACTACAACAAGGCGGTGATGGCATACCAGCCGTGGATCCACGGGCTTGTTCCGAATGCGACGGAACTGGCCATCCAGCCTTACGATGAAATCTGGATCGACGACACGGCGCCGGACTCGCGCAGTTAATCCGGGAGTTCATGCCGGTGGCCGCGGGATTCCCGCGGCCACTCGAATTCGCATTGCCGCGCGCCTCCCTAAAGGGCGACCAAAACGGGTTTGTTCATGCTTCGCTTCACTCTGCGCCGCGTCCTGCAGATCGTGCCGACGGTGATCGTCGTGGCGTTGTTGATCTTCGTCATCTTCAGCGTTGTGCCGGGCAGCTTTGCCACCAGCCTTCTTGCCGATGGCAAGCGCACCGCTGACCCACAGCTGATTGCCCACCTCAACCAGGAATTCGGCCTCGACAAGCCGCTGACGGAGCGGTTCGTGAAATACGTCACCGACCTTGCGCGGCTCGACCTCGGGACCAGCTTTCGAAGTCGCCAGCCGGTGCTCGATCTGATCGGCGACCGTATGTGGGCTTCGCTGGAACTAGCGCTCGCCGCCATGGCGTTCGCGGTCGTGGTCGGCGTGCCACTCGGCTTTCTCGCCGCTCTCCGTCCCGGATCGATTCTCGACACGACGACGATGATCGGCGCGGTCTCGGGTCTTTCCATGCCCCAGTTCTGGCTCGGGCTCCTGATGATGTACGTCTTTGCGCTTCATCTGAACTGGCTGCCGAGCTTCGGCTATGGCGACGGATCGTTCCGTAACCTGATCCTGCCCGCCGTCACGCTCGGCGTTACGCCGCTGGCGCTTCTGGCACGCACCACGCGAGCAGGGGTTCTCGACGTGCTGAACGCCGATTTCATTCGCACCGCGCATTCGAAGGGCATGAGCGAAGCCAAGGTCGTGCGCTGGCACGTGATGCGCAACGCGCTCGTGCTGATCGTGACAACAGTCGGCCTGCAATTCGGTTCGCTGATCGGGCAGGCCGTGGTGATCGAGAAACTTTTCGCCTGGCCTGGCATCGGCTCGCTCCTGGTGGACAGCGTGGCGATCCGCGACATTCCCGCGGTGCAGGGAACGATCCTGGTCATCGTCCTCTGGTTCCTCGTCATCAACACCCTTGTCGACCTGATCTACGCGGCGATCGACCCGCGCATCAAGCAGGGGTGAGGCGATGCGCTTTGGTTTCAATTTCATCCTCGGCGCGCTTCTCACGGTGCTCGTCATCCTCGCCGGCATCTTTGCTCCCTGGATCGCGCCGTTCGATCCGGTGTTGAATGCCGATCTGATGAATGCCGAATTGCCGCCCGATGCCACATTCTGGTTTGGTACGGACGCTCAGGGCCGTGACGTCTTTACCCGCATTCTCTTTGGCGCGCAGATCTCGCTGACCGTCGGGATCGTCTCGCAGGTCATCAACTCCATCATCGGGTGCACGCTCGGCATGACTGCCGGCTACTGGGGCGGCTGGTGGGACGATCTCGTAAACGGTCTCACAAACGTCATGCTTGCCATCCCCTCCTTGATCTTCGCGCTGGCGGTCATGGCCGTACTTGGCCCGGGCCTGCCATCACTGCTGATTGCCCTGGGGCTCACGAACTGGAGCTGGACGTGCCGCATTGCGCGCTCCTCCACCCTGTCGCTGAAGTCTCAGGGATATGTGCAGGCTGCACAGACGCTCGGCTACGGCGATCTGCGCATCATGTTCACGCAGATCCTGCCCAACATGATGGGCCCGATCCTTGTCATGGCAACGCTGGGCATGGGCTCGGCGGTGCTTTCAGAGGCGGCTCTCTCCTTCCTCGGACTTGGCGTCCAGCCCCCCTTTCCGAGCTGGGGCTCGATGCTGACGGATGCGCGCCAGTTGATCCGGACCGCGCCCTGGGTCGCGGTGTTTCCGGGGCTCGCCATTTTTCTCTCGGTGCTTGGCTTCAACCTTCTGGGCGACGGGCTGCGCGACAGGCTCGATCCGCATATGAGGACGCGCACGCCATGACTGCTCCGCTTCTCGACATCAAGGAACTCAAGCTCGATGTTTCGGCCGTGCGCTCTCTTCTTCCAATCCTCAAGGGCGTCTCGTTCCAGATCATGCCGGGGGAGGCCTATGGGCTCGTGGGCGAATCCGGTTCTGGTAAATCGGTGACGTCGCTTGCCGTGATGGGTCTCCTGAAAAGGCCCTTGCGCGTGTCGGGCGGTGAAATTGTCTTCAAGGGCCAGAACCTGCTCGCCCTGCCGAAGCGGGAGATGAGACGACTGCGGGGAAACCGCGTCGCCATGATCTTCCAGGAGCCGATGACGGCGCTCAATCCGCTCTCCACGGTCGGGCGCCAGATCGCCGAGATGTTCGTCCTGCACCAGGGCAAGGACTGGGGCGAAGCGATGAAACTTGCCGTGGACGCGCTCGCAAGCGTGCGCGTGCCCAATCCGGACCGACGCGCCGCGAACTATCCGCACCAGATGTCGGGCGGCTTGCGCCAACGCGTGATGATCGCCATGGCGCTCGCCTGCAATCCCGACCTCTTGATCGCGGATGAGCCGACAACGGCGTTGGACGTGACCGTTCAGGCCGAGGTGTTGCGGTTGATCAAGGAACTCTGCGCCGCGCGCGGCACCGCGGTCCTGTTCATCAGCCACGATCTCGGCGTGATCGCCAGTGTTTGCCAGCGGGTGGGAGTGATGTATGCCGGTTGCCTGGTGGAGGAGAACGATACCGCTCTGCTGTTTTCCGATCCGAGGCACGAGTACACGCGCGGGCTTCTCGGAGCGCTGCCGCGGCTGGGGAGTCGCAGCCTGCATGGACGCCAGCGCCTGGTAGACATCGACAGCATCATCGCCGATCGCTCGAAGTTGACCGAGACGAGGTTCATTGCGCCACGCCGCGACGAAGGAGGAAAGCCGTGACCGGGTCTTTGCTGCAAGTGGACGACCTGCATGTGCGCTTTCCGGTGTCTGGCGGCGGGCTTTTGGGAACCGGACGGCGGACGCTTTACGCCGTAAACGGCATCAGCTTCGAATTGGGCAGGGGTGAGTGTCTGTCGATCGTTGGCGAATCAGGCTGCGGCAAGTCCACGACGGCGTTGTCGATCCTCGGTCTGCAGGCGCCGACCTCAGGAACGATCCGCTACCGGGGTCAACCGCTGACCGGACCTGGTGCGCCGGGGCGCATGCAGCGCGCCAAGGCGGTGCAGATGGTATTTCAGGATCCGTACGCCTCGCTGAATCCCCGCCAATCGATAAGGGCTTCGCTCGCCGCACCCCTCAGCCTTCATGGCATCAAATCGGCATCGGAGATTTCCGACAGGATCGAGGCGATGCTGATCGATGTCGGGTTGAAGCCGGAACAGGCCAGTCGCTACCCGCACGAATTCTCGGGTGGGCAGCGCCAGCGCATCGGCATTGCCCGCGCACTCATCCTCGAGCCCGAGATCGTCGTATTGGACGAACCGGTATCGGCCCTCGACGTCTCGATCCGAGCGCAGATCATCAATCTTCTTCTGGATCTGCAGGAAAAGCTCGGTCTTTCCTATCTGATGATCAGCCATGACCTAAGCGTGGTGGAGCACATGAGCGATCGTGTGCTGGTGATGTTCTTCGGCCAGGTCGTCGAGGAAGGTGGGTGGCGACAGATCTTCGAGACGCCGGCCCATCCCTATACGCGCCGCCTTATAGGGGCCATTCCCGATCCCGAAATCGCCATGAGCGGGCAACCGAAGGCGAAGCGCTTGCATGATGCCCAGCTCCCGGCCGGACGCGGTTTCGGATCGGACGGGAGCCCGGCACCGGATGTCTTTGCCGCGCCGACCCCGTCGGAACTGGTCGAAATTGCCGACAATCACAGGGTGAGGCTGTCCGTCGCGGCTTGATTGAATTAGGGCCGCACTGCAATGACGTCCTACGCCCCGGTTGCCGGCGAGGAAGGCGGTTGGAAGCATTTGAAATCGCTTTTGCTGCTTGGTGCGTCGCGTTTGATCCTGATGCGTGACCCATACGAAGAGGCGTGCGAGAAGATCAACGCCCGCGCTAGGGAACTGTCGAGCTGATACCTTAGACCGTCGCTGGCGCCTGCGGCAAAGGGACAGGATAAAGAGGCCTGCTCGCCGGCCAGCCGTGACGGCTGTCGAACACCTCATCCAGAGCCCTGTCAGCAAGACACCTGACAGGCTCGCATCAGTCGACAAACTCGACAGTCACGCCTGGTTTTACCATCGCGGCCAATTCCTCGGCGTCCCAGTTGGTCAGGCGGACGCATCCATGTGATCCGATTTTGTCGATAAGGGAGGGTTCCGGTGTGCCGTGAATTCCATACGTCGGCTCTGTCAGATCGATCCAGATGGTTCCAACGGGGCCGTTGGGACCTTTGGGCAGCGTTAGGGGCCTGGTGTTCTTTCCCTGCTGAAAGTTGATTTTCGGATCGTAACTGTATGGCGGCATTCGCGCGACGCCCTTGACCTTGTGGGTTCCTGACGGCGAAGGCGTTTGCCTGCTGCCGATCGTGGCGGGATAAACGGCCAGCAGGGAGCCATCCTTGCCAAACGCCAAGACTTGCCCAATTCGTCGTCGCACTTCAATCCTCTTGACCATATCTTCTTTCGCGTTGCCGGGCATCACCACAAGTATTGTCTTTCCGACCGTAAACGGCGTGCCGGCGTTCAGCGCCTTCAGAAGATCGATGTCCATGTGGAACCGCTCGGACAGTTTCTCGGCAACGCTTGTGTATCCGAGGTACCTCATCTTGGCTTGCCTGGCGTAGTCTTTGGGAATGAGGTCGACGAGATCTTGTGTGTCTTCCGGGGAGATTACATAGGCTCCGATGACTGGCTGGTCGTCAAGCAAGAGGCGAATGACCTCAGGATCCAGCTTTCCATCGGTCGGTATGCCCCGCATGGCTTCGAGGCCAGCGATCGCCTTGGTGACGTTCTCGCCGTAATGCCCGTCTATCACCCCGGGAGACGACCCCAAGCGATCCAGAAGCACCTGCAGACGTATAACGGCAGGCTCTGGTCGAGGGGAGGCTTTGGCTGGTCGCTCGGTTGGAATGGAGTCGAGCGAGGCACTGTTGATGGTTTCCGCACCAAGCTCCTGGGCGCTTGCGTTGCCAAGCAGCCCCAGGGTCAGCGACACGACGAGAAAGATCGTTGTTTTCATGAGCGTGAAATCTACGACCGGCCAAGTTGTTCCAACGGCGGCGTCCGTTCTGGCAGTCGGAAGTTCAATATCATCAAACGGTATGCAGAATGCTTTCACGCGGTTCACTGCACCGCGACACTGTTACAGATCACTCACTGAGAGGGTTCTCGGTGGAACCGGATCGCAAGACTACGGCCTTAAAGAACGTAGCTGATCGGATCGTTGCTGACCGGATGCGGAAAGACACCCATTTCCAGATCGAAGACCGACTTGAGCACATCGGACCTTACGATGTCGGCTGGCGTGCCGTGTGCCGAGATGCGGCCCTTCCTCAAAGCCACGATCTCGTCGCAATAGCGGGCGGCCAGATTGATATCGTGGAGGACGACGACGATCGTTAGCCGGCGCTCGTGGCTGAGTTCGCGCAGCAGCGCCAACACGCTGGCCTGGTGTAGCAGATCCAGCGCGGAGGTCGGCTCATCAAGAAGCAGGCACTGCGCATTCTGCGCCAGCATCATGGCGATCCAGGCGCGTTGCCGCTCGCCGCCGGACATGCTTGCCACCGGGCTGTCTGCAAAACGTTCGAGATCGGTTCGCTCTATGGCCTCGTCGACGAGTTTCTGATCGGCGCTGGTGAAACGGCCGAGCGTGCCGTGCCACGGGAAGCGGCCAAGCGCCACCAGTTCACGAACCGTCATGCTATCGGTCGCTGGTGTGAACTGCGGCATGTAGGCAACCTGCCGGGCGAAGGGTCTGGCGCCCCAGCGCGAAATCGCCTCGCCTTTCAGCTCGACCCCACCGGAGGTCGGGGCAATCTGTCGGGCCATGATCTTCAGAAGCGTGCTCTTGCCGCTACCGTTCTGCCCAACCAGACCGTAGATGCGTCCGCTCGACAATGTCAGGTCTATCCCGGAAAGGATTCTCTTTCCTGCCGCGTGATAGGCAATCTGTGACGTTGTCAGGAAGGGTGTCGACATGCGGCTTCTCTTTGCTTGCATCAGATAGCGATCGCGGCTCTGTACGCGCTCGTGCAAAACTTTACCGTTACTGTCAACTTATATATTCTCTGGCGAGCAATTATTTCGAAATGAAGCTTGGCCGCCTTGAGACAGGTTGCCCCGGACGCCGTCTTAAAGAGGTGGGCACTTTCCGCGCATTCGCAAACAGCGGCCGAAATCGAGCTGGTCAGGTTGCATCTTAAGGCTTGCGAGTTGGTTGGAAGAACAGCAGGCTGCCATGTCCGCTGATTTTCGGGTTGAGATCAATGATTTCCGATAAGCGAACCCGGTCGCGCGCCGTGTTGCGCTCCGCGTCAAGCGAGGAAAGCACTGCGCGGTCGTCTTCTCTGCAATTGCGCCATCGATGGGGTGTTGACGAGAGCCAAGCGTGCGTTGACGTCTGCGACTGGTTTGGCCGGTGAATTGCTGGCAATGAGACCACAACTGCCAGCGCAAGTGGTTGCAATGGAATTGTACTCACGAAGGGAGCACCAGAGTACCAAGCGGGCCAGAGGGAGACCCCGCCGCCCGTTCTGCGCGGCGGCACAGGCGGCTGTCAGGTCATCCTCAGATCGACGCCGGGGTGCAGCTTCTTCAAATTGGGTAGCGATTTCGTCTGCCACGAAATTTGGGAGGAACCCAGAACGGTCAAATGGATCTCCGGGCGTTTGCGCGCTTCGATTGTCAGCTTGGCAAGCAGATTTATGCCGGAGGAATTGAGGAACTCCAACCCCGTCAGGTCCAAAGTGGTTTTGCCGCTGCCATTTTCGAGCGCCTTCATGGCGAGTTCTTGGACCGGGGCGTAAGCGTCAGGCCCCGATAACCGCATTGTCCCATCGAAATAGACGGTGCTGCCTTCGGACCAGACGCGGTAGGCTTCTTCTCTAATTTCCATCGCGCACCTCTTGCTGTTTCATGCCGGAATTGACATAGCTGCATAGGTTTCAAGCCTTGTTCGGTCGTAAGGGTCGTCCTCCTGGAAGAGCCAGGCCATTTGCACTTCGTAGTCGCTCATCAGGGTCAACAATCCGAGGCCCGATGCATTGCCTGACGTGGCCGTGGCGTTTGCTTCGATCTGCCTGATAAGCAGCTCGCTCGGATCACCGCTCGTTACCTTGCGGAGCAGTTGCTTGAATCTACCAGCCGTTTCACGGTCAACGAAATTGGACACCCTAAGCCGCAAACAATCGGCTTGCGCCAGGGCTTCGACAACCACTTCGCCGCGAATGCGAAACTTGATAGCGTTCTCTATCAGCTCGTTTGCAAGGTAACCGATGTCCTGTTTGAGCTGGTTGTATATCCGTTTCGGCGGCCGAAACCTTGAGACCATCATTTCTGCAATGAAATCAGACGTCATGCCGGAGTGCTTCCAGGCAAGATCAAGTGGGCCATCAAGCAACCTAAGCCGAATTGCGTGGGCTGCAGTGGAGGAGGCGAGGTGTTCCTGCCCATAGAGTACGACTGCCATGTCATCACCTATGCCGCATCACGACCAGCGTGATGTCATCATGTATTTTTTGAGTTCCGATGTAGGCCATCAAACCTTCGACGATACCATCCTTCACTTCCTCCGCGGTCTGGCCATGAAGAAGCCGCGCACTCTGACAGAGCCGGTCGATGCCAAACAGCTCGCCACGCGGATTTTCGGCTTCCGTAACACCGTCCGTATGGAGCACGATAAGGTCGCCCTGCTTGAACGATATCTCGCGAGTATCAACAAAAGGCGAAATATCGGATTCAAGCCCAACCGGCAGACCGAGGTCACCGGTATCGATCCGCTCGACTTCACCTGTCTTGCGGATGACGATAAGGTCTTCATGCTGTCCTGAAATGGTGAGGCGATCGCCGTCATAGTCAAGAAATGACAAAGTGAGGTGTTTGTCGGTTTTTGTCCTCTCGATATTCTTGAATATCGCCCGATTGAGATGCGCGAGGAATTTCGAAGGATCGGTTTCTCCGGCTTCCTGGAGGGCACGGGCGACCGACTGCACCATCAGCATCAGCACGCCGCTTTCCAGCCCGTGACCGGTTACATCGCCAATGCCGATCTTCAGGCTTCGGCCGTTTTGCAGGACATCATAATAGTCGCCACCAACCTCGTCGGCCGGACGCATATAGGCGGCAATATCGAGGTGTTCAACCGCTCCAAGCTCAGCGGGCCGCGGCAAAACCATCATCTGGATGTGGCGTGCTACATCGAGCTCTGCGCCGAGGCGCAGGTTCTCGCTCTTCAGCTGCGTATTCAACGCCTCGATTTCTTCCTTTGCCGCCTCGATTTCCTTCGTCCGTTCATCGACCAGCTTTTCAAGATTCTCCGTATGGAAGCTGATCTGCTCGGCCATGCGATTGAAGGCAAGTCCGGCCTGCGCCACCTCATCCTTGCTGGTAATCGCCACCCGAACGGAATAGTCCTTCGCCTCAATGCTCCTTGCAGCGGCTGCCAAGGCGCTGATCCCGCCAGTGATGCGCTTCGACGCCGCAAATACTGCGGCCGCAACGATGAGCAACGACACCAGAACCGCAAGAATCTGGTAAAGCAGGATACGATTGGTGGCACGCGCTATCTGCTCTCGAGCAGCGATAAGCGACGCATAAATTTCGTGCTCCCGTACGACGATACCAAGCGACATGACCTCGCGTTGAACCGGACCGTTGACCCAAAGATTCGATGGGCGGAGCTGCTTGGTGACCACCAGATAGGGCACATCCTCGCCATTCTCTCTCAGTGAAATGCGGTGAATGACGCCGTCGGCGTCGAGCGGAAGAGAGGCAATAGCTTTCTGCGTACTGTTTCGCAGCGAGCGGTCAACGCCGGTCACGCCCTGGTTGGTGGCGTCGCTTGCCGCGCGCAAGCCGATGATCTTCTCCCCCGTCCGGTTAATTGCGGCAACATTGCCGTTGGACATGGCAAGGAAGCCGAAACCGGTTTCGGCGACCTTCACGTGTTCGACGATTTCGGCCAGCTGGTCGAGCGTTATGTCGGCGCCGGCTATCCCGGCGACGTCGCGGCGATCTGCCGTCCAGAGAGGATGAAAAAAGCTGACGATCAGCTTTCCCGTTATCGCGTCTGTGTATGGTGCAGTCTGGGTAATGTCTTCAGGAACGGGGCGTGAGGCTGGATTTCGCGCCCACTGCTGCCATGACTCGTAGATGCCAGGAAAGAAGAAGGCCCAGAAGTTTTCTTTATTGTGGCCGGGGTAGAGCCTGTCGAACGTCTGCGCCTGGTCCGTATAGGGAGCCGTTCTAAAGATCGGCCGCTCTTTCGGACCGATATAGTACATTTGAAGTTTGGAGGCCCCATTTTGCAGGAGGTTAGGGGCAACCAGATCAAGAACGGCGCTGGTTTCGATGTCTGTCTGCACTTGCGGCAGCGGACGATGATCCTTGTCGAGAAGGTAACCCCAGACACTAACGACGGATGGTGACCCGGGTGCGTTCTGCGCCCAACCGCCGCCGCTGTCGAAAGTGACCGTCACGGCGTTGGGATCAGCTTTGGCCATTGCGGCCCCAACCTTACTGTTCCTCGTCGGCCGATCTATCTGCGACTGCAACACGCCAGCGAGCGCCTTAACGTCGGAATGCACCTGATTAAGAAGCAGCCCAACCTGTGCAACGGTGGACTCGGTGGACGAGCGAATATAGTCTTGGCTTGCCTTTTCAAGCCCTTCTCCGACTTGAGTGGTCGCGTCACGCGATAGCCGTTGCACGTTCCATAGTGCCAGGCTGCCGCTGACAAGAAGATCGAAAAGCACGGCGCCGCCGACGACAAGGATGAATTTCGTCCGAAAGGAGCGTAATCCGAGACTTGGCTTCTTTGGCGCAGCGGTCATAGCGGCTTCTGCCCCGACGCCGCCCAGATCGGCCAGCCGGCATAGCCTCTCGGGTGAAGGGCGGCAAAGATATGATCCCTGAAGCCCTGCCTGAACCGTGCCACGAACTCGGGAGAGTCCCCGCGTCTAGCGGACATCTCGCCTGCGTAGACATCTTCCCAGGCTTCAATGACATCGGCGAACTCCTGCGGGTCGCCGTCGTGGTTGGTGACCATGAAACTTTCGATCTTTACATCCTCGAAACCGGTATCCAGCAAGAGGCGAGAACCCTTTGGTCCCATTTCGACGTCCATGTCGAAATGGCGAAAGAGCTTGGCGACCTCGTTATAGGTCCATTGGATAGTTTCGGCGCGCGGTTCACCCAGGCAGTGAGAGTTCTTTTCGTTTGTGATGTAGACCCGGCCACCCGGCTTGCAGATCCGATAGAGTTCTCTCAGAAGGAGCTCGGGCCGATCGAAGATCTGTAACGAGTGGCGGCACGTCACAAAATCAAACTGGTCGCTTTCGAACAGCATCTGTGATGCATCGCCAAAGGTATATTCGATATCGCGAACGCAGAAGTCTTCCGCTACGGAGCGCGCATAGTCGAGGCTGGCCACGGAATGATCAAGCGCGACAATCCTGGCGGGGTCGAATTCTTTCCTGACAAGCATAGCGAAATCACCGATGCCGCAGCAAATGTCGGCAATCGCCATGCCGCCGCGCAGACCGTGCCGTGGTAAAATCGTCCGTTCGTGACGCCAGGTCATTTTCGTCTGGGTCCGGAGTATCGGTATGAAGCTCTTATCCTCGACGAACGCCTGACCAGGATAGAAAGCAGAGTCATAAATCTCCATGGAAATGTTGGGCGAAAGTTCCCCAAGGTGCCGAAACATCTGCGTCGCCCATGTGACGACACTTGATGCGAGCACGACAATCTTGAGTTCGGGTCGGGAGTACGAGGCATCGACGAGAACACGCGCCAGAGCGCCGAACGCCGTGCTGTTCATGTGGGTGACGCGTTTCAGATTGACGTAGAAGACGCCGTGCACCTTTTCGATTTTGTCGCGCAGCAGAAGCAGATCGTCCGCAATGTCTGCGATCGAACGAGGCCGGAAGACGCCTGTTGCCACGAATTCCTGGTTGCTTGTGTCGAATTGCGTCGCAAAGACAGGGGAGGGGTTGTTCGCGGTCAAGTGAGGAGCCTTTCAAGAGGCAGGTCGACAACGAATGTGAGCGCCTCGGCTGCCGAAGCGCGCAGCTCTATCTCCGCATCATAGTTGACCGCCAATCCCAACAGGATCGCTTGTTCCAGGGGAGCCGTCTCGTCGGCGATGACCTTCACGTAGTTCGCCAGTTTTCCACTGTGTTTCAGACCCCGGACGAGTTCAGCATAAAAGCGGTGCTGTTGTGATGGGCACGGAAAACTCAACTCGATCCGCTCGATTTGTTCATGACGATAGAAGGCGCATGCTAGTTCACCCTCTTGCGCCTCCGAGCGAAACGACATCTCGAGGAGTTCGTTGAGGGCGGAGGACAGAAGGTTGGAATGGCGCAGTGGATCACGGCGGTCATGGCTGACCATTTGGGCGACGTAGTTCGAGAGCTGGTCGCAATGCAGCCAGTCGGATGTAAAGGTTGCCATCTCCATTTCCAGGTTGAGGAGTTGCTCAAAAGCTGCGTCTGCCATTGCCATAGCCTCCTGCCTTTTCAACCTGCACCTCCCTGGCCGATCGCCATCCCGGTTGCATCCCGCCCACCGCCGCCGTTTCCCCGTCGTCCTTTGCGGGGGGCGATGAATTGGCGAATGTGATCGACATGCATCGGCGGGCTCAGGAAATGCCCCTGCAGTCTGTCGCAGCCTTCCTCCAGGAGCCACGCGGCCTGTTCGGCAGTCTCCACGCCTTCGGCAGTGACGCGCATTCCGAGCCCATGCGAGAGCGCAATGACGGAACGTACAATCGTCCGGCTCTTTTCGTCGCTTAGGAGGTCGTTGACGAAGTACTTGTCGATCTTGATGTTATCGAAAGGAAAATTCTTCAGGTAACTCAGGGATGAATACTCCGTCCCGAAGTCGTCGAGCGAGATCTGTATGCCAAGCACGTTCAGGGTGTTCAAAGTATCGAGATTGTTGATCGTGCGCTCCAGAAGGACGGTTTCCGTGATCTCGAGTTCCAGGCGTTCGGCGGGAAGACCAATAAGATCGAGAGTTTGCGACACGCGATCTGTGAAACCTGCTGTCAAGAATTCCGCCGGGGATAAGTTGACGGCAACGGTGTAATGGTCCGGCCAGCTCAGAGCTTCCCGACAGGCCTGTTCCAGCACCCATTGGCCGATTTCGCTCATCAGCCCATCTGCCTCTGCCATCGGGATAAAGGCAATCGGAGGAATCACGCCGAGCCTCGGATGGCGCCAGCGCAGGAGAGCCTCGAAACCGGTTACGGTGCGTGAGTGGTCAACAAGAGGCTGATATTCGAGGAAAAACTCGCCATGCTGGAGCGCGACCCTGAGGCTGCGCCTCAGCAACTCCCGTTGTTCCAGGACCACCAACATGCTGGGATCAAAGGTTCGTGCGCGACGGCGTCCTTCCTTTTTGGCAGCATAAAGGGCGACGTCGGCTGCTTTCATTAATTGCTCGCCCTCATCGCCATCGCGGGGCGCAATCGCAATGCCGATACTGGCTCCCACAAAGACGGTGATGCCGTCCACCACGAATGGTTTCTTGAATTCGCCAACAAGCGCATCTGCCAGTCGTTCTGCCTCTGCGGGCTGCTCTTGAGAAGTTTGAATGACGGCAAATTCGTCGCCAGCAAGTCGGAAGGCTGTTTCGTCGGTACCGAGCACGCTTCGGATTCTGGCGGCTGCAAGCTTCAGAACGATGTCTCCGGCGCCGTGTCCCAAGGTATCGTTCACCGGCTTGAAGTCGTCCAAATCAATCTGCATCAGGGCGAGACCGCATCCGCCGCCGGTCGGAAGAAAGCGCCCCAACTGGTCGCTGAACTGCCGGCGGTTGGGAAGCCCGGTCAGGGCGTCATGGGTTGCCTGATGCAAGAGGAGCGCCCGTTCCTGCTCATGCGCAGGTGTCGATTCGATACGGTCAGCAACGGCGATCTCGATAACTGCCAATCCCTCCTTTGCCGGCAGTAGCAGCAGGTCATAGCCGTTGTCGGTCGACACACCTATCCGTAGCGATTGTGGCGTGCCGTTTTTGATGACGAGTTGTACGAGGTCCGCTGAGGGAGCGGCTTTCAACATGGGGTAAATGTCGCCCAGCCTTGTGGGTTGCTGCCTGTTGAAGCCTGAGCGTTTCGCGAGCGTCTCAGACCAATCAATAAGAACGAGGTCTAGATCCCATAGCGAGAAAACAGCTGCGACACGGCTGAAGAATTCGGATCCATGTGGAACTAGCGTAGGCCAATTCTCACGATTTTCCGGCATATTGGGTGGGCCTCCGCGTTGAGCCTGCGCCTAGGTTTTTCCGATGCATCCCACACATGCTGAATCAGCAGTCTCTAAGAAAGCTAGCGTATGCCGTGTTGTAGTCAATCAAAAACGCTACCATAGGGCAGTATTGTCCCTCTACCAGACTGCAATTGTCGAAATGTACGCGGGAGGGAAAGTTAGTAAGCGGTACCAAGGCCCCCATTCTTCGAGGGTCCGTCGGAGCCTATAACCAGACAAAAGCGCGCTCATTCGGCTCGAGCCTACTGAGGCTCGGCCTGGGTCTCGCGCATCGGATAGCAGAGAGCGCGGGGCTGGATATTGCGACGGCAGTTTCCGCAGTACTCGGGTCGACCCAGCCCTCGCGTATAGCTGCAGGTGTCTCCGGACAAAATGATGAGATTCCTGAGACGATCTGGGGCCAGTTCACGTCCGCCGCGCTCAATTAAGACAAAACTGTCGCTGGGTTCGGGTTCGGCCGCGGTCGCCGACGCGAAGCAGCGCTCTTCAGCAGGCTCTTCAGACAGAATGCAGACTGTCGTGCAACTTGCTCCCGACCTGCATAAATCCTTTCGCAATGATCTTGATTGGGCCTCGCTGTCCCCTAGCTCAATTATTCAGGGCGTACGCGGCAATGGGGCTGCGCAAATTTCAGCCGAATGGAGCCCACCATGAAACATCAGACATTGGAGCAACTGCAGAATATTGCGGATATCGACCAGGCATATCCGCACCGCGTCATGTCGCGAAGCGAGCGTCTCGAGCGCTGGGTGGAGCTTCTCGAGTTAAGCCCGCATCGACGACTGGCTACCCTCTACCAGACCGAACATCAGCCGACGTCAGTACTGTCGCTCCTGCGTAGCGATAACTCGCCGATCTCGGTCGCCTTCGAGGACCCGATCCTGCGAGCAGCGGGGCTTGAGAACGATACTTACGGCCAGGCCAAGAAGTTCTTCAGTCTCACCGACGGCGAACTGCATAACGTTCTTTGCTACTGCCATTTCGGCGCGACGGTCAGCGCCGCCACAGCCGCCCACTATGTACGCGGTATTCTTGGCGTGGATCGCCCAGGTTTATTCGCTCGCCTGCGGGCACTGTTCACATATTGACTGGAACGAGACCAGGCGCCATTCGAACACCTGATCACTGCTCCCGTCTTCAAGCCGCCGCTCCGGCGGTCGCCGGCTTGTCGCTTGCGATCGCCAGCTAGCTGATCACTCACCATCCTCGCCAGACAGTCCGGTCTGCTGCTCCAGACTGCTCAGGCACGCATCGTTATGGGCAAAGCGGAAAATGCTGTAGACCGCCAGTCCCCAATCCTCACTTCCAGAAATCGTGACGCTGGCCGACTGGGCATTCTGGAACTTTGTGCTCAGATTGTCCCATTGTTCGAACACCTGCCGCTCCTGAGCGATGACCGCCTGCCGGAACATGCCGTCCTTTCCGAATTTGGACGTGGCGACATGGTCGACCTTCTCGTCCGCTGGCCCGAACTGGGAAGCGAGCAGCGAAGCCGCCTCCTTGTAAACCTGCCGTGTGGTCGTGCCGCGCTGATCATCGTCGATGTAACGGGAGATCGCGACGACGTTGCATATTCCCATGCCGTGGACGTAGGCCAGCACATATTGGTCAAAGAGGTCGCTTCCGCCAGGCAGAACGTTGCATGAGTACTGGCCCGTCGTATCCGGCTGCTCGCCATTGATCGGTTTGCAGCCGAGCGCTGACGGCAGCGTATCCTGCGAAACGCCGAGCGGCCGGAAGGCAGGTACATTTGTCTCGGACGGTGAAATGGACGCAGTCATAGTTGCGGCAAAAGCCACGGACGCCAGAATATCGATTACGGCCATCGAATCTCTCCCGAGTAAGATCGGGCAATACCACAACAGCAGCCGTCAGAAACCCGATCTGCGCGCCAGGCAGGGTGCCGCAAGTTGACTTTCCACAGCCTTTCGCGTTCAGCACATTCGCGCCGAAGGTTGAAATCCAATGGTCGGGAATTGTTCCATCACGATTCTGTGGCGAGCGGTGCCGCACTGTCCGCATAGGGTGCTATTCAAGCATGAGTTGCTTGTTGGTTGGAGTGGCTGTGGCAAACGGTCGCGCGGACCGATCGTGCTAGACAGGCATATGAGGAGATGCTTGCATGCCGCCAGCTGAGGGGCCGATGTAGGGATAAGAACCATGGACATTCGAAATCTTTTTGCGAATGGCAAAAAGAACTTGAACGTGTCGCCGATCAGAGGTGAACCAATCGAGGTTGTTCAGTCGCGCTCCCGGGCTCAGCCGAATCACAGTATCGATAACGACGAGCGGGAAACACACATCGAAAGGAGCGCACGCATGACGCAAGGAAGCTTCGGCTTTCCACCTGCGGATCTTCGATTGCGCGCCTTGGGGGAAATTCACGCGCGACCCTATGCGCTCGTTCAGGCGCGACGCGTCATCTTCCAGCTCGCTTTCCTGACGGAGAGTGCCGGTGACAATGACCATGAGATGCTTGCCGATCTTTCCCGATCCAGCGGCGTTGCTCCGCCGACCCGCGAGACCAGCCATCATGCGATAAGCTGGGGCCAGGGCACGTTGCGCTGGGAACGCCACACCGAATTTTCGACCTACTTCTGGGATTGCCCCGCCCCAGAGAAGTTCGGCGCCCCGATCGCCGTTCATCCTTTCGGCGACAGCTTCTCGCCACCAGGTCCGTTCATATCGGGCATTCGCCTGGAAATACGCCCCGACACGCCCGAGACAGTGCAGGAAATTGCCGTTTTCGATCCGACCAGCCTGTGTCGAAGCGAACTCCGAAACGGTCAGGCAACGATCCTCACCGATTTCCGCCAGGATGGCGACGGATTGACGAAGTTTCTGGTGATCGATCGCGGCATGTCCGACAGCGCACGCGGTGCGCTGGTCCAGCGCCTCCTGGATATCGAGACCTATCGCACGCTGGCGATGATGGGCCTGCCGCTTGCACAGTCACTCTCGCCCGAAATCCGCCAGATCGAGTCCGGCCTGACGGCCATTACGCAGCGGATGAAGCTGCATGCACGGGATGAAGCGGACCAGATGCTGTCCGAGATCACGCGCCTTGCGGCCGAACTCGAGGCGAATGCAGCGCTCAGCCTCTATCGGTTCGGGGCAAGCCGCGCCTACTACGAAATCGTTCAGGAGCGCATTCGGGCTCTTGCCGAGACGGCAATACCAGGCAGCGAAACACTTGGCTCATTCCTGGAACGGCGACTGGCACCGGCCATGCGAACCTGTCAGTCGGTCGAGGAGCGCCAGGCGAACCTTTCGCGCAAGCTTGCCCGGGCCACGGCCCTGCTGCGAAGCTGGATCGACGTCGAACTCGAGCGTATCAATACGACGGTGCTGAATTCGATGGATCGCCGGGCGCAACTGCAGCTGCGTTTGCAGCAGACCGTCGAAGGCCTGTCGGTGGCGGCAATCTCTTACTACGTCGTCGGGCTCTTCGGTTATGTGGCAAAGGGTGCGCACAATGTCGGCTTCGAGGTGTCCCCCGAGACGCTGACAGGTCTCTCGGTACCGATCGTGGTTGCCGGCATGTGGCTTGTCGTGCGAAGCATTCGGCGAAGACATGCCGAAGAGGACAAGCGTTGACGTTTTGCGTTGTAGGCTGCCACCGCCTTGTCAGGGCGCGGCGGCCGGCCAGACGATGCCAGGAAGTCCGTCATGGACGTCACCATACTTTCCGAGACGCACAAGGGAGCCGTCGTAAAGGAAGTCGGCCAACACGCGTTCGATCCGAAGGGCGAGCGCTTTCGTTAACCGTAAGCCGCATGGCTCCCACGGTTCCGCTAATCCCAGCTGGCTTCAGAGTTGCGCTGTCGAACACTCGTAGAGCGCCGCGCCCGTTCCAGCATCGACACCACTCAGGCTCACGTCGTAACCCCAGAGGTGGCGAATATGGCCGAGCGTGGCATCACGGGTGCTCTCCTCCAGGAGGATGCCGTTCTTCACATTATGCTGTAGCCGAAGTTGCCGGTCACCGAGCAAGTCCACGTCGATAACCTGGATATCGGGCTGTCTGGCCCCGACGTCGTAACTGTGGGCAAGCGCAGAGCGGATCCTGGAATAGCCGCGCTCATTATGGATTGCGGATACTTCGCAATAGCTGTCGGTGGCGCGATCGGAGAGCAGGAACAGCCGGAACTTGCGGATCATCGCCGGGCTCAGATATTGGAGCATGAAGGACTCGTCGCGGTGGTTTGCCCAGGCGTCGAGCAGCGTCCCCTGCCAATCGCCGTTGCCGGCAAACGCCGGAAACCAGTCGCGATCTTCCGCCGTCGGTTCCATGCAGATGCGCTCGATGTCCTGCATCATCGCGAATCCCAGTGCGTAAGGGTTGATGCCCGGGAAGCGCGAATCATCGAAGGCCGGTTGAAAAACGACGTTGGAGTGGCTTTTCAGCAATTCCAGCATCGCCCCTTCGCTGATCCGGCCCTGATCGAAGAGGCGGTTGATGATCGTGTAGTGAACGAAGGTCGCGCAGCCCTCGTTCATCACCTTGGTTTGGCGCTGTGGATAGAAATATTGCGCAATGACGCGCACGATCCGGAGAAGTTCCCGCTGCCAGGGATCGAGGATCAGGCTGTGCTTTTCCAGGAAGTAGAGCAGGTTCTCCTCCGGAAGATTGAGAACCTTCTTGCGTTCGGACGCGTCGCGTTCGGCCTCTTCCGGATTGCGGTTTTCTGTTGTCAGCGGCAGCGTGCGCCACAGATCGCTGTAGGTCTGCTCTTCATATTCCAATCGCTCTCGGGCGCGTTCTCTGACTTTTTCGGAGGAAAGGCGGGGCGGGCGGCGGTAGCGGAAGACGCCCTGGTCCATCAGGGCGTGCGCTGAATCGAGGATCGCCTCGACGGCGCTTATTCCATGCCGCTCCTCGCACTTGGCGATGTATTTCTTGGCGAAGTCCATGTAACTCAGGATGGAGCCGGCGTCCGTCCACTGGCGGAACAAGTAGTTGTTCTTGAAAAAATGATTGTGGCCGAAGGCTGCATGCGCGGTCACCAACGCCTGCATCGCCATGGTGTTTTCTTCCATGAGATAGGTGATGCAGGGGTTGGAGTTGATGACCAACTCGTAGGCGAGGCCGCGCTGTCCCTTCCGATACAAGTGATCCTCGAAGATGAAGCGCTTGCCGAAGGACCAGTGCTGATACATCAGCGGCATGCCAACCGACGAATAGGCATCGAGCATCTGCTCGGAGGAAATGATCTCCAACTGGTTGGGATAGACGTCCAGTCCCATCTCATCGAGCGCAACGGTCTCTATCGCATCGTAGGCGCGCGAAAGGGTGGTGAAATTCCAGTCGGAACCATCAAACAGCAGGCCTGAACTCGAGCGTCTCGCCATTCGGTCGTCCCTTACTTACGCGTGCGCATGGCAGGCTGTCGGGTAAAGAGCTTGCGGAACACGGGGTAGATGTCTGCCGGTCTGGAGATCCGCGTCATCTGGAAGTTAGGCACTTCGCCGTCGACAGTGCGATAGGCGCGCCACAGCGACGTGCCGTTGTCGGTCGCTCCAAAGATTTCGGTTTCACGCTCGTCGATGATCTCGACATAAGCGTAATATTGGCAAAGGCGCATCAGGTGGTCGCGAAGGAGTGCCGCGCACCGTTCCGAATCTCCGCTGATGTTGTCGCCGTCGGACGCTTGAGCGGCGTAGATGTTCCACAGATGTGCCGGATAGCGTTCCTCGATGACACGAAGCATTTCCTCGAGGGCAGTGGAGACGACCGTGCCGCCGCTCTGCTTGCTGTAGAAGAACGTCTCCTCGTCGACCTCGCGCGCCTCGTCGGTATGGCGGATGAAAACGATATCGATCCGCTCGTAACGGCGGGTCAGGAAGAGGTGGAGCAATACGAAGAAGCGTTTCGCGAGGTCCTTTTCGCGTTCGCCCATCGAGGCCGACACGTCCATCAGGCAGAACATCACCGCGCTGGCATTGGGAAGCGGCTGGCGCTCGAAACGGTTGAAGCGAATATCAACCGGATCGACATAGGAGATGCGTCGGCGCCTGCGTTCCAATTGCTCGAGCTCCTCGCGCAATGCCTGCAGGCGCCGCCGCTCCTGTGCCGACAGGTTTGGTTCGGCCTCCAAGATGGCGATCTGATCTGCAATCGCCTTCACCGCCGCTTCGCTCGGGCGTTGCAGCGCGATCCGGCGGCCGAAGCTATTGCGCATCGTCCGCCCGACATTGATGTTCGTGGGGGTGCCGGCCGTGCTGAAGCCGACGCGGTGAGGCTTGTAGGTCACCGTTTCCTTCAGGTTCAACTTCACCATGTCGGGCAGTTCCAGATCCTCGAAGAAAAGGTCGAGAACCTCGTCGCGGGACAGGATGAACTGAAAGTCATCCTCGCTCTCGCCGCGGCCGGCGCCCTTGCCACTTCCGCCGGCACCGCCTTGCGGTCGCGAGAGCTTATCGCCCGCCATATATTCCTTGTTTCCGGGCAGAATATACTCGCGCGCTCCACTACCGGAGGCAGGCTGAAAAGTCGGCTCGCCGGCGCCGCGTTTCGGCATCGGAACGCCATGGGCGGCGTCCACGTCGGCAATCCGATCCGATTTGACCTGCTCCTTGATCGCCCGTTTGAGTTCTTCCCGGGCTCGCTTCAGGAAACGCTGCCGGTTTCCGAGGCTCTTATCCTTCGGGTTGAGCCGGCGGTCGATAAAATTCGCCATCTGCCATTCCCCCGGTTCGGCATCGTCAGCCGGCCTTGTTGACCCGCATATACCAATCGACGAGCCGCCGGACCTGGCGAACGGTGTAGCCGCGTTCCGTCATGCGCTCGACGAATTCCGCGTGCTGCTTTTCTGTTGAGCTGTCCTTCTTGGAGCCAAAGCTGATGACTGGCAGGAGGTCTTCGACCTGGCCAAACATGCGCTTCTCGATCACTTCGCGAAGCTTTTCATAGCTCGTCCAGGACGGGTTGCGCCCATGGTTCTTGGCGCGGGCGCGCAGCGTGAATTTCACAACTTCATTGCGGAAATCCTTGGGGTTGGCAATGCCGGCCGGCTTTTCGATCTGCGACAACTCGCTGTCGAGAATTTCGCGGTTGAGGATCTGGCCTGTGTCGTAGTCCTTGAAGTCCTGGTCTTCCAGCCAGGCATCGGCATAGGAGATGTACCGGTCGAACAGGTTTTGTCCATATTCGCTGTAGGATTCCAGATAGGCTTTCTGGATTTCATGACCGATGAATTCGGCATAGCGTGCTGCAAGCTCGGACTTGATGAAATCAAGGTAGCGCGCTTCGGTTTCCTTCGGGAACTGTTCGCGCCGAATTGCCTGCTCCATGATGTACATCAGGTGGACCGGGTCGGCAGCGACTTCCTTTGTATCGTAGTTGAAGGTTTCCGACAGCACCTTGAAGGCAAAACGCGTGCTGACGCCTGTCATGCCCTCATCCACACCGGCGGCGTCGCGATACTCCTGCACAGACTTGGCCTTGGGATCGGTGTCCTTCAGGTTCTCGCCGTCGTAGACGCGCATCTTCGTGTAGAGTGGCGAATTTTCATGAACGTGGAGGCGTGTCGCAACGGTGAACCGGCTAAGATTCTCGAGCACTTCAGGGGCACACGGGCTCTTTGCCAGCTCGCTTTCACGAAGCAGCTTTTCATAGATTTGCCGCTCCTCGGTGACCCTCAGGCAATAGGGCACCTTGACCACGAGAATGCGGTCGAGGAATGCCTCGTTGTTCTTGTTGTTCTTGAATTGCAGCCACTCGGACTCGTTGGAGTGAGCGACGACAATGCCCTGGAAGGGGAAGGCGCCGAAGTTCTCCGTACCGTTATAGCTACCCTCCTGGGTGGCGGTCAGCAGGGGATGCAGCACCTTGATAGGCGCCTTGAACATTTCGACGAACTCAAGAAGCCCCTGCGTCGTTCTGTTCAGCCCGCCACTGTAGGAGTAGGCATCAGGATCGGCCTGACTGAAGTTTTCAAGTTGACGGATGTCCACTTTGCCGACGAGTGCGGACACGTCCTGATTGTTTTCGTCACCCGGCTCGGTCTTCGCGATTGCAATTTGTCGCAGACGCGAGGGCGTCAGTTTAACCACGCTGAATTTCGAAATGTCGCCGCCGATCTCGTCGAGCCGTTTCGTCGCCCAGGGCGAGATAAGGCCCGTCAGCCTTCGCGGCGCAATCCCGTACTTGTCTTCCAAGAGACCCGCCATCCGTTCCGGGTGGAACAGGCCGAGAGGGGATTCGAAGACGGGGCTGACCTTGCCATTGACGGCCAAAGTGTAGATCGGGCGCTGCTCCATCAGTCTCTTCAGGCGCTCGGCGAGCGACGATTTGCCGCCTCCTACAGGACCGAGCAGATAGAGGATCTGCTTTCGCTCCTCGAGCCCTTGCGCGGCGTATCTGAAGTAGCCGACAATCCGCTCGATTGTATCTTCCATTCCATAGAAGTCGGCGAAGGACGGGTAAATCTTGACTGTGCGGTTGGCGAAAATCCGCCCTAGCCGCTCATCGGCGCTCGTATCGATTAATGTCGGCTCGCCGATCGCTTCGACCATTCGCTCTTGCGCGGTCGCATAAAGGCTTTTGTCATCACGGCAGGCTAGCAGGTATTCCTGTAGACTTAGTTCTTCTTGCGCGGCGCTTGTGTAAATCTCCGAGAAAAGATCAAAGACGTCACTTTCACCTTTTTGCATGATGCTCTCCCGCGGCCGGTCGGTTGAGGCGGGATTGCCGCCCCGTAGGCGCGCTCATTGAGACAACGGCACAAACTAGCATTCGTTCCTTCAAATACTTACAGGAATTCGAATTTGGCTCGAGTAGGCCATGTAGCATCTCATCGTCTCCATTCTTGCGCCAGATTGCGACTCAAATGTTGAACTGTGCTGATTGCTAATATGGCACGAAAGACGTGCAATAACCATGGCTAAGGTAATCACGCTATCGCTATGAACAGCGCATTTCATCCCGGGCCAATGCTATGTCGGCGAACAAAATCGCAGCGCGCAGCGATCATGCGCCGATGGACGGCAGTTCCAGAACCCGTGCCGTCCATGGCGAAGGAGCGCTAAAGGAAATTGCGAGCCGGCGCCCGTCGGGCGCTAGCTGATCCCGCCGAGGCAGACGTATTTAATTTCCATAAATTCTTCGATCCCGTATTTGGAACCCTCACGGCCAAGGCCGGAGAGTTTGACGCCGCCGAAGGGAGCTTCCGCCGTCGAGATCAATCCTGTGTTGACACCAACCATGCCGTATTCGAGGGCCTCGGCGACGCGGAAAACGCGAGCGAGATCCT
The DNA here is from genome assembly GCF_014851575.1 of Rhizobium sp. RHZ02. Taxonomy (NCBI): domain Bacteria; kingdom Pseudomonadati; phylum Pseudomonadota; class Alphaproteobacteria; order Hyphomicrobiales; family Rhizobiaceae; genus Rhizobium; species Rhizobium sp. RHZ02. The sequence continues at coordinate 384,858 of NZ_JACUZX010000003.1, read as the reverse complement.
TCGCGTAGAAGTACGAGGCCAGGCCAAACTCGGTATCGTTTGCCTGCTGGATGACATCGGCCTCATCCTTGAAGCGGAACAGCGGCGCCACCGGCCCGAAGGTTTCCTCGCGGGCAACGGCCATCTCCCTCGTGACATTTGAAAGCACGGTCGCCTCGTAGAAAGTGCCGCCGAGCACGTGGCGCTTTCCGCCCTGTACGACGCTCGCACCCTTGGCGAGCGCATCGGCAACGTGTTCCTCGACCTTCTCCAGCGCTGGCTGGTCGATCAGCGGTCCCAGAATGACACCCTCGTCGAAGCCATTGCCGGTCTTCAATTTGCCGACGGCTGCCGCAAGCTTCTGGGAGAAAGCATCATAGACACCTTCCTGCACGTATAACCGGTTTGCGCACACGCAAGTCTGGCCATTGTTGCGGAACTTGGCGATCAGCGCACCTTCGACGGCGGCATCAAGATCAGCGTCGTCGAAGACGATGAAGGGTGCATTGCCGCCGAGTTCCAGGCCAAGTTTCTTGATTGTCGGAGCACTCTGCTTGTAGAGCTCGGCGCCGATTTCCGTGGAACCGGTGAAGGTCAATTTGCGGACGGTCGGATTGGCGGTCATTTCGGCGCCAATCTCGCGTGCCGAGCCGGTGACAACCGAAAACAGGCCCTTCGGAAGCCCGGCGCGTTCCGCAAGCACGGCAATTGCAATGGCCGAGAAGGGCGTCTGGCTGGCCGGCTTCAGCACCATGGCGCAACCGGCAGCAAAGGCAGGCCCCGCTTTTCGCGTGATCATGGCGTTCGGGAAATTCCAGGGGGTGATCGCGGCAACCACGCCGATCGGCTGCTTCATCACCATGATGCGCTTGTCGGGTTGGTGGCCGGGAACCAGATCGCCATAAACCCGCCGCCCTTCCTCCGCGAACCATTCGACGAAGCTTGCGCCATAGACGATCTCGCCGGTCGCTTCGGCAACCGGTTTGCCCTGTTCAAGCGTCAGGATACGGCCGAGATCGTCCTTGTTTTCGATCATCAGCTCGAACCATTTGCGAAGAATGCCCGAGCGGTCCTTGGCGGTGCGTGCCGCCCAGCCCTTTTGGGCAACGCGAGCGGCCTCGATCGCGGCTTTTGTCTCGCCTGCTCCCAGCTTGGGCACGCGGCCGATGATTTCACCGGTCGCCGGATTGTTGACTTCGATCGCATTCGCCGGATCGGCCTCGATCCATCTGTCGCCGATCAGGGATGCCTGCCGAAAGAGTGTGGGGTCCTTGAGGTTCATGTTGTCCATCCCATCGAGAAATTGTGCCGTTCCGCATCTCCGCGGCCGCCTCGGCGAAGCCTTACGACAATGTCGCCATCCTCTTCCGCCCTGTCAAACGCGTTGTGGTAAAAGGGTCGCGGACAGTGCCGAGGCGCAATCTCGAAAATGATTGGAGGTTTCCAACACCGGCGCGCATTTTTCGGGAACCTTTGCCGTCGAGCTCCATCTATATCAATGCCAAGGAGGTGACATGAAAGAGATGACGATGTCGCAGATTCAAGCAGATGGGGCCGAAGCACTCGATACGCTCGCCGATGTCGAGCTGGCGCGCCGCGCGGTCGCCCGCGATCGCCACGCTTTTCGCGCGATCATGAAGGCTCACAATCAGAGGCTCTACCGTCTGGCAAGAAGCATTGTTCGCAATGACAGCGAGGCGGAGGACGTTGTTCAGGAGGCCTATGTGCTCGGATTTGCGCATCTCGATCATTTCCGGGGTGAGTCCTCGCTCGGGACCTGGCTTTCGCGCATCGTAATCAACGAAGCTCTCGGACGTCTGCGCAAGAAACGGCGGGCGGCGGGCGTCGCGCGTTGTGCCGACGAAAACAGCGGAGCGATGATCCTCCGATTTCCTGTCGACAACACCGGCGATCCGGAGCGCACCATGGCACAGCGGCAAATTCTGCAATTGGTCGAGCAGGCGACCGACGCCCTGCCGGATATCTACCGAACCGTCTTTGTCGCAAGAGTGATCGAGGGGCTGAATGTGGATGAGACCGCGGCGTTGCTCGGCCTGAGGGCCGAGACCGTCAAGAGCCGGCTGCATCGCGCCAGGCGCCTGGTAAGGGAGCGCCTCGACGAGCAGATCGGTCCCGTGCTCCTTTCCGCATTTCCCTTCGCGGGCCGTCGTTGCGAACGCCTGACGACGGCGGTGATGAGCCGTCTCGGTTTTCTCGACTGATTCCGGGAACCTTCTCGTCGGGCTGACATCCAATGTCTGTTCCCGAAAAACAATGCCCGGCCTTGCCGGTTCGGGCGAAGGAGGTTCCTATGCAGACTCGACAGATTGCGACCCTGACCGCGCTTTGCCTGTTCGGACTTGTGCCATCCGCATGGGCAGCGGACAAGCCGACGGACCCGCAGATCGCGCATATCGCCTATACGGCCGGCACCATCGATATCGAGGCCGCAAAACTTGCGATCTCAAAATCCAAGAACAAGGACGTTGTCGCCTTCGCGGAGGACATGGTGCGAGACCATGAGGCCGTGAACAAGCAGGCTCTTGCACTGGTCAAGAAGCTCAAGGTTACGCCGGAGGACAATGAAACGAGCAAGACGTTGACCAAGGCTGCAACCGATGAGCGAGCAAAACTTGCCAAACTCAGCGGAGCGAGCTTCGACAAGGCCTATGTCGACAACGAGGTCGCCTACCACAAACAGGTCAATGGCGCGCTCGAGACGCTGTTGATCCCGTCGGCGAGCAACGCGGAGCTCAAGGAGTTGCTCGAAACCGGCCTCAGGGTCTTCCAGGGCCATCAGCAGCATGCCGAGCATGTCGCTGCCGAGCTTGAATAGGAGGTACGAGCATGCTGAGACGGCATCTGTGGATCGTTGCGGTACCTGCGTTGACCATCGGTGTCGTTCCGGTGCGGGCGGAAACAGTCACGGTAACAATCGAAAAGATGATGTTTTCGCCCGCTGAGATCAGCGCAAGGCAAGGCGACACGATCGAGTGGATCAACAAGGATATTCTTGCCCATACGGCGACCGTGAAGGGTGACTGGGAGGTGGTCATTCCTCCCGGGAAATCCGCAAGTGCCGTGCTGAAGGCGACCACGTCGGTCGACTACTATTGTCGCTTTCATCCGAACATGAAGGGTCGTATCTCGATACCCTCTCAATAGTAAGGCTGCGCAGCGCTGCATGGAGACACCCGCCGCCGCCATATCCGACCATCCCCGGATAGAATCCGTCTTCGCTCGGCCTTCGCGCTGTCCTATAGAACTTTCATGTATTCGCTGGAACGCCCTGTAGCCCTTGAGCAAATCGTGAAGAAGAGCCGGTTTCTGGCGATTGGTGTTCCGATCGCCAGCGAGCTCGACGCGAAGGAGGCGCTTGCGGTACGCAGCCATGGCGACGCCAACCATAATTGTTGGGCCTGGCGCATCGGCCAGACCTACCGTTTCAGCGATGACGGCGAGCCAAGCGGAACAGCAGGAAAACCCATACTGCAGGCGATCGATGGCCAATCACTCGACAAGGTCATTGTCATCGTGACGCGCTGGTTCGGAGGTGTGCTTCTTGGCACCGGTGGTTTGATCCGCGCCTATGGCGGGACGGCGGCCGCCTGCCTCCGGTCCGGCGAACTCATCGAACTCGTTCCAACTTTGGAAGGAACGATCCGCGCCGGGTTTTCCGACCTTGCGATCCTCAGGGCAAGGCTCGCCGCCTTCGAGGGGGTGCACGTCCTCAGCGAGGCTTTCTTCGAGGCTGGCGCGGAGATCGCGGTGAGCTTTCCGCAAGCACGGTCGGATGAGATTGCCCGTTTGATTGCCGACACCACAAGCGGACGCAGCGCGCTCGCCCTCAAACAATAGGGCGAGCGCGAGCCTTCAGGTCAGCATCGAGTAAGCGTTCGAGCAAGCAATCCGGGGCCCGACTTAACGCCAGCCTAGCGCCGGTGCCACATATTTGAGGATCGCCTCGATCACATGAGCGTTGTATTCGACGCCGAGTTGATTGGGGACTGTCAGCAACAGGGTGTCGGCTTCGGCAATGGCTTCGTCTTCGGAGAGCTGCTTGACCAGCGCCTCAGGTTCGGCCGCATAGGAGCGACCAAAGATCGCCTTGGTGTTTTCATCGATATAGCCGATCGAATCCTGTTCCTTGCCGCCGCGGCCGAAGTAGGCACGGTCGCGATCGTCGACGAGCGCGAAGATGCTGCGGCTGACTGACACGCGTGGGGTGCGAGTATGGCCGGCCGCCTTCCATGCCTCCCTGTAGGCGCGGATTTGTGCGGCCTGCTGGACATGGAAGGGTTCGCCGGTTTCGTCATCCTTCAGCGTCGAACTCTGCAGGTTCATGCCGAGCTTGGCTGCCCAGATTGCAGTTGCATTGGACCCCGCGCCCCACCAGATGCGCTCGCGCAATCCTTCCGAATAGGGTTCAAGGCGCAGCAGGCCGGGCGGGTTAGGAAACATCGGACGCGGGTTCGGTTGGGCAAAACCTTCGCCTTTAAGTGCTTCCAGGAACACCTCGGCATGACCACGGCCCAAGTCTGCATCGCTCGAACCATCCTGTGGCTGGTAGCCGAAATAGCGCCAGCCATCGATGACCTGCTCCGGAGAGCCGCGGCTGATCCCCAGTTGCAGGCGGCCACCGGCAATGAGATCGGCAGCGCCGGCGTCCTCAGCCATGTAGAGAGGGTTCTCGTAACGCATGTCGATGACCGCGGTGCCGGTCTCTATGGTCTTCGTCTTCGCGCCGACTGCCGCCAGGAGCGGAAAAGGCGACGCCAGCTGCCGCGCAAAGTGGTGGACGCGGAAATACGCACCGTCCGCACCGAGTTCTTCGGCGGCAACGGCAAGATCGATGGATTGGAGCAGCGCATCACCCGCGGAGCGGGTTTTTGATTGAGGCGAGGGCGCCCAGTGGCCGAAGGAGAGAAAGCCGATTTTCTTCATGATTTTACCCGTTGGATATCGCGGTTTGCGGTGGGAATTTTGATGGGCATAACATGGGGAGCAGCGTCTGCCACGAAAAGACGATTGAACGCTCTGTTCATCCTTTGAGATTGACGTCCACCAAATGAGCGGCCGCTACTGCTGCGATGCGGTCAGCCGTCTTGCAAAAGGCAGGAAGAGCAGCGCGCAGCCTGTCAGTATGGCGACTGTCAGCCAAGCCTGGTTGATCGCCTGGACGCTTGCTGCTGTCTGTACGAGCGGATCCAACGCAGCGATCGTGTCCGGTGTGAAGTCGCCGGTACTGCCGGTGATGGTTCCCGCCGGAGCCCCGATAAACGCCGCCGTGGCTGCATCGCCGGCCCGCAGTTGATCCCATAGTCTCTGCCCAAGCGGCTCCGACCTCGTGTAGATGATCGTATCGATCATGGCGATGCCGATCGCGCCGCCCAGATTACGCATCAGATTGAAGAGGCCGCTTGCGTCGGGCACCCGCGATGCCGGCAAGGTTCCGAGGGCGAGGCGTGTCGGCGGCAGAAGGCAGAACATGATCGCGGCACCGCGCACGACCTGCGGCCAGAACATGGCATCGAAGTCGGAGCGCGGATCATGGAATGCGCTCATCCCCAGTCCGATCGCAAACAACCCGAAGCCTGCGGCCGAGAGCAGACGCGGATCTGTCCGCTTTTCCAGCGCAACGGCGATCGGTGCGGTGAACAGCTGCGTTATGCCTGTGACCAGCATCGTCATCCCGATTTCCAGGGCATTGTGCCCCCTGACGAAGGCAAGGAACACCGGCATGAGATAGACCGAGCCGAACAGGCCGATCCCGAGCACGAAGCTGAGGGCGGATCCGACCAAGAAATTCCGATCTCGGAAATGATGCAGGTCGACGATGGGACGCGTTCTGCGCAGCGACCGGGATGCAAATGCAGACCCCGATACCAGGCTGAATGCTAGCAAGCTCAGGACGTAAGGCGAGATCCAGCCGCTCGTCGGCGCCTCCTTCAATCCCAGTTCCAGGCTCGCCAGCGCCAGCGCCATCATAAGGAGCGACAGACCATCGAGGTGCCGCAGTTCGGACACGTCGCCCTTCTGCCGGGGCAGGAACTGCCACGCCACCAGCGCCGAGACAATGCCGGGAACGATATTGATGAGGAACAGCCAATGCCACGAATAGGTTGACGTCAGCCAGCCGCCGATGATCGGTCCAACCGTCGGTGCCAAGACAGCCAGCACCCCGGCGATTGTCGTGGCGAGTGCCTGCCGCTCATTGGGAAAGAGGATGAAAACGGCCGAAAAAACCGCCGGGATCAGCGTTCCACCGGAAAAGCCCTGAACGACCCTCCAGGCAACCAGTTCGCCAAAGTCGTTGCTTGCCGCACAGCCAGTGGAAGCGACGACAAACAAGCCTATGGAGGCGACGAACAGCCATCTCATCGTCAGGACACGCGTCAGCAAGCCGGTCAACGGTATCGCGATCACCTCTGCGATCAGATAGACGGTCTGGATCCAGCTCATCTGGTCAGGATCGATATTGATGGCCTGCTGAATTGTAGGCAGGGATGTCGCGACCACCTGGATGTCCAGGATCCCCATGAACATCCCGATGCACATCGCAATGAAGCCCACCCAGATCACCGCCGAAGGCGGATGAGAGGAGGCGGGCTCAAGGTGTTGCGACATGCGGTTGCCCTGCGATCGGGATGGTTCAAGACGGCCCGCGCTGCGGGCCTTCACTCAGGACGGCGGAAAAACGCTTCCAGGCGATAGCCGTCCGGATCGATGACAAATGCTGCGTAATAGAACGATCCGTACTCGGGGCGTATTCCCGGTTCGCCGTTATCCGTCCCACCGTCTGCCATCGCGTTTGCGTGGAAGGCTCTGACGCCTTCCTCGTTGGGGGCAACAAAACAAAAGTGCAGTCCCGACTCCATGTCGGGAACGACAGGGCGTTCGGCGAGCTTTATCCAGAGCTGGGGCTGTTCAGCACCGTAGCCCAGCCATCTGTCACTCGTTGAAAGCCTCGTATAGCCCAGCGGCTCAAGTGCTGCGTCGTAGAATTTTCGTGCACGCTCGAGATCGGACACGCCGATAGAAACATGATGAAACATCATTCCTCCTTCTATGACGGCGCTCGTGTTTGATGAGCCGCAGCCAATGGGGCCGCTCGCGACTGTACAGCGTCGCATCAGTAAAGCAAATGATGGAGCTCAATTGTCGATCCCGGTTCTGCCCCGAGGACTGACGGCAGCCAGGAACATTGCCAAAGCAGGCTGAAGTCTTTGAAAAGAAACTGATGGATTGTGGCGCCAAGCGAGTTTGACAGGCCCTCAGGAACGCGCAGCGCCGGCTCAACGACCGGGGCCCACCGCTTGCATTAGTGCAAAGCGGTGGGCCCCGGACACGCTGAAGAGATGCTGGCATTTCGCGTTCAGGTGGTGCTGCACGCGAAAGTTACTCGATGCTAGTTCGCCTTAACCCTTCGCGCGAGAGCCATTACGTAATCGTCGGCGATATCGGCCAAGGTCAGAGCGACCTCGGTTTCCTTCCATCCCGCAGCAACGGCTCGTTGCACGAAAGCTCGAAAAGCCTGTGCAAGGACTTCCTCACGCTCGACGACGCGGTACGGATCATTCGTAGAATATTGAGGGTTGCTGATCTGGATCGTAGGGTTGGTCGGTTCCATGATATGCCCCTGAAAGTTGCCCCATCTGATGACGGGCGCATTTCCTTGTGCGTTCCGTCTCACTGCCTGCACTGCGATTATGCTTCTTTATTAAGGGGTTACAGGGATCTTGTCGTTAGCTGCGCATCCGGAAACTTGCAGCAGCGTACATTTCTGCGGCTCCAGGGACGACCCAGGTGCTCTCGCTGTTGAGCGATATTGGCACAGCCGTGGGTGCTCGCCTTGCACGAGGCATGACCCAAAAAACGCGGGAACTTGCGGTGGCGGGCATTCAGCGCGAAAGGGGAGGCGACCGAAGCAAGGCGTTAACGCAATGACCGCGCTCAGGCTCGACGATTGTGCCCAAGCGTTCTCAGCCATGTGTCGAAGGACTGACCACTCTCAGCCTCGGCTACCGGCTCGACGGAATAGCCAATATTGGACGGCATGCCCGAAGTCCTCGCCTCACGCGGGCTGTAGCCGAATTCCTTGCTGAAGGCGCGGCTGAAATGTGCGGCTGAGGAAAAGCCAGCCGCGAAGGCGATATCGGCGATTTGTTGCCGGTTGGAGGTATCGCTCAATGCGGCGTGCGCGGACAAGAGCCGGCGGCGCTGGATATAGTGATGCACACCGCCGTCTGTCTCGAACGCCTGGTAGAGCCGCGTGCGGGAGACGCCCAGTTCCCGGCACAAACGGTCGGTCGTCAGGTCGGGTGACATCAGATTGTGCTGGACGAAGCGGTGGACGCGTTCCTTCAGTGGCAAGCCGCTGCTTTGTTCTGGCGACGAGACATGTGCTGACGATGATGAAACACAGGCCAGGATCAGATCGCGGACGGTCTGTACCACGTGAGAAAGATCCGCCTCGGCAAGCAGGGCCAGCTTCGTCTCGACGCCATCCAGATAGTCGATCAGCAGTTTGGCGCGTGTTCCGACGAGCGCGATGTTGTTCTTGATGTCGACAGCAGAGGCGGGATGGAGCAATTCGCGAGGCAGGTAGAGGGACAGGGTTTGGGCGTCCGTCGATCGACCACGGAAGGGATGCCCCAAACTACGCAATTCGACATTTCCAGGCTCGCCCTCGGAAACGTGTCCGCCAACTTCCGTCCATGTTCGGCCGCCGCGCAATACAGAGATATGCCAGTGATCGATCGGGCTTGATCGAACCTTCGCTTCCGAACGCATATAGCTATGGGCGGGCGTGCTTTGCTGAACGACAAGCATGCCGCCGAGGTTCCAGACCGCATGGTCGGCCACAAAACCCGTATCCGTGGGAATGCTATCCGGGCGCCTGATATCGACAAGCGGCGCGACATAAGACTGCCAGGCGAAAAATTGCTGTGCCGGCTCAAGGTCGCGCGTGGAAAATCGCAGAGGTTTCAATGCCGGAGGAGGCGCAGGGTGCTCGTCCGGTGGTCTGGTGTCGCGAGGAAAGCGACGGCGTTCCACCTGCACGGCCTTGCTATCGTCGCGCTTGCCGCCATCAGGGTGTGGAGGGGAGGGGCGAGATCGTTCATCGTCCGGCAATTCGGTCTCCATAGCGGATCAGGGAGCACGGCCTAGCTATCCCACCAGTATTGAATCAGCTGTTGTCAAAGCTAGCGCATGCCGCGTTGTAGTCAATGAAAACGCTACCATAGGACGCCGTTATGCACACTCGCGCGATTGTGGATGCGTGCTGCATGCAACGGTGCTGTCTGGGTGATAGTGGGGGGCGCCAGTCGAACTCACAGCGCGCGGCTATTTGCGAGCCGCCCGCGCTATTCCCGCCAGCCCTCGAGGGTCTGGACGAAAGACGTCAACCAGGCATTTGTCTGGTGGGCGTCCAGCGCGCGATGGTCGATCGTCAACGAGACATATGCCATCGGCCGGATCTGGATGGTGTCGACGCCGTCGATCTCTCGTACGACGACGCGCTTCTCCATTTTTCCGACGCCAAGAATTGCCGACTGCGGCTGATTGATGACGATGGGCGTAGCGACCAGCGAGCCAGACACGCCATGGTTTGAGATGGTGAAGGTGCCGCCGCGCATGTCGGCGTTGGTCAGGCCACCCGAACGCCCGCGATTGGTCAGGTCTTGAAGTCTGGCGGCGACAGCGGGTAACGCGAGGCTCTGCGCTTGCTGGATCACCGGGACGACCAGGCCCCTGTCGCCGAGGGCCATGCCGACGCCGATGTTGATATCGTCGAAGACCTCCAGATGATCCTCATGCCAGCGGCTGTTGATCTCCGGTACTGCCCGCATCGCCACGACGCAAGCGGCGATGATATAGGCCGTATAGGAGAGATTGATGCCATCGGCGGCCAATGCCGCCTTGTTCCTTTCGCGATGCCTGATGACTGCCGTGAAATCGGCCTCGAAGATCGATGTGACATGAGGGGCAGCCGTAAGCGACTCCAGCATGTGCCGGGCGATGGAAAGCCGCATGGGCGTATGTGCGACCATACGCGACCCGTGACTGACCTGATCGCGGGCGAGAGTGGCCGGCTCGGAGCCGGTCGGCCTGCTCACGGACGACGGTACCCCGTCGCGTCGCTGCTTTTTTTCGAACGCGGCATCCATATCCAAGCGCGTGATACGTCCGTCCCTGCCGGTGCCAACCACCGCAGCCGGGTCGATGCCGTATTGCTCGCCTGCACTGCGAACCGCCGGCGAGAACCGGTCCCCGCCTGCATCGCTTGTCTCGCGGGACGGCAAGGGGGGAGTATCCCGCGCATGGTTGTCACCAGCGGCAGCGGCTTTGAGGCGGATACGGCCAAGAACCGCGCCAGGCGTCGCATCCATGCCCGACGCCATGACGATCTCGTCAAGTATCCCGGCCGCGGGTGCGGAAATCTCCTGCGTCACCTTGTCCGTTTCAAGCTCGACGAGGGGATCATCCAGGGCGACAGTCTCGCCCGGTTGCTTCAGCCAGTTGCGAACGACCGTCTTCGTACCCTCCTGTTCGACGGGAACGAGGACTTCGGCGAAATCGACCATGATCTAGTACTCCACCAGGGCGGTGATCTTCTGCCGGATGCGGTCCACGGACGGCAGTGCCCACTCGAGCAGGGACGGATTGTGCGGGCTCGGGATGTCAGGCATCGTCAACCGCGAGACCGGGGCGTCGAGATCCATGAAAGCCTCGTCAGCAACGACGGCGGCGATCTCCGCGCCGAAGCCGGCTGTCTTAAGGTCCTCATGGACGATAAGGCAGCGCCGTGTGCGACGAACCGACGAGATGACGCTCTCGCGGTCCCACGGCATCAATGTTCGCAGATCGATGACATCGGCGGAGATGCCTTCTGCCGCTTCCTCGCAGCGCGGAACCATGGCACCCCAGGTCACGATCGTGATTGCGTCGCCCCTGCGTGTAAAGCGTGCCTTGCCAAAGGGAAGCGCGAAGTTGTCGCCGGGGTAGGGGCGACGAGCCCATGGATGGTCGAGCATGGCGCGATGCTCGAAGAAGATCACCGGATCGTTCCCGCGCAGGGCCGTTCGCAACAGCCCGACTGCGTCTTCGGCGTTCGAGGGAACGGCAACCTGCCAGCCTGGTTGATGGATAAAGGCGACCTCGTTCGTCTGGCTGTGCCACGGATCCCCGCATTTGAAAAAGCCGCCGGGCACGCGCAGCACGACCGGCGCGGCGAACCGGTTGTTGGTGCGCCAGCGGATCGTACCGCAATCGTTGATCTGTTCGGTCGCGGGCTCGGCGTATTTGCGGAACTGGATCTCGGGAACGGGAACGAGGCCCGCGAGCGCCATCCCGACGGCGCGACCGACGATGCCTTCTTCCGACAGCGATGTGTCAAAGACACGGTCCTTGCCGAATTTCTCCTGGAGTCCAAGCGTGACCGCGTGAACGCCGCCCTTCGGGCCAATGTCCTCGCCAAACAGCACCACGCGTGGGTTGGTGGCCAATTCGTGGTCCAGTGTGCGCCTGATCGCCGTGACCATATTGATGCGTTGGCCATCTGGCGCGGCCTCGTTGCTGCATTCCGGAGCCTGGTAGCCGTCGCAGTGCTGACCGCCCATTGACTGCATTTCCCCGTCGAAGAACACATGGCGGGTGACGGTTTCGGGAGACGAGAAAGCCCGACTTTCAGCCTCGGCGCGTGCCTTTTCCGCAGTGTCGCCGGCCTCAAGCCTGCAGGCTTCCCACTCGTCCGCGCTGATTGCCAAGGGGACCAGGTAGTCTTGCAGACGAGGCAGCGGATCGCGGGCCCATTCCGCCTTTACGAGCTCTTCACTCTTGTAGGACTGGGTGTCCTGGAAGCTATGACCCTCCAGCCGCGGAACCGTCAGCCGCAGGAGAGCGGGCATTCTCTGCTCGCGGACGAAACCGACGGCGTTTTGCGTGAGGCGAGCCACGTCGGCGGGATCGCAGCCATCACCTTCAAAAATGGCAAGGCCGCGCCAGCTCGCGAGATTGGCTGCAATGTTTCCGCCCGGCGTTTGCATGTCGGAGGGAACTGAGATCCCGAAGCCGTTATCCTCGACGTAAAACAACATCGGCAGCTTCTGCGTTGTAGCGATTGTCAGAGCCGACCAGAAGCCATTCGATGCGACCGAGCCATCTCCACCAAGGACGACCGCTACCGCGTCACTGTAGTCATGCTCCCCCAGGACCGTTTCATGGTAGTGAATAGCCTGGGCCCAGCCCGCGGTCGGGGTGTACTGGGCGCCGACACCGCCGCACATCGGCAGGGCAGAGGCGCCGTCGCGGTTCGGATAGTTGAAGACGACGCCAATATCGCGACCGTCCGAATAGCCGCCGGCGCGCGCCATCGCCGAGCCGAGCGCATCGGCCGGATCGACGCCGAGCGACAACAGCAGCGGGCGTGACCGGTAGTAGCCGCAGGTAGCATCGTGGCGGTTCGTCAGCTGCAGCCCGAGCATGATCTGCGCCATGTCGTGGCCGCGGGCGGAAAACTGATAGAGGATCTTTTTCTCGGGGACGAGCCGCGTTTCTTCCATCTCGTCAAGGATGCGCGAGAGATGCAGGAGATAGGTAACGCGCTTCCAGTCTATTCCCTCATCGGGTGCGTTCCTGCCACGCATTATAAGCGCGGTCGCCTGTGCCATCTTCGATCCTCCCAAATCTCTGATCCACGAGGAGGTTAGTACAGCCTTGGAGAAATTTCGTTTCAGTTTTCCGCGAAAGGCACGGTGGTGTGAAACATTCATTTCAGCAGACGGCGATATTTCACACCATCAATTCGGCATTCTCGATAAGGTTCCAGTTTGGCCGGTATTGCCGGTGGCTGCTTATCGAATCGTCGGGCAGATCCGCGTGTCGCCGAGGGGATCGTGCAAGTTTCCTTCGCAACCTGCATCTCGAGGCTGCAAATTCCAGATGCCTCATATGCGCTTTTCGAAATGCTCATTCATAAAGCAATGCGCTATATAATTGTGCATCGCACAAGGAGATATGACATGAAAATCGGCAACAAGATCGGAGAGTTCCTTCAGCTCCGCAAGGCATACAGAGATCTTTCCAGACTTGACGACTCGGCCCTGAAGGACATCGGCGTCAGCCGTGGCGACATCAAGCGGCTGGTTTACGGTCGCTAAGGCACCGAACGAGACCCAGACCTCAAGGCCCGCCCAAGCGGGCCTTTATTGTTTCAGGGATCCTGGCAGGTTCGTGGCGTCCGCTGCCAGCGACACCAGCCCCCCTTTATGAGATGGCATCCTCGCTTACCTCAGAGTGGCGCTCCAAGATGCTTGCTGTCAGCGCATCAAGGGCTAGTGGCTTCGAATTTGCGGTGGGAGGATTTGCGGTCTGTTAATGATCTGGGCGCCCGAAATTAACTATTTGTTAACCAAATCAGACATAGAAATAGTCAACGATTTCTTAACATAGATGACCAAAGTGCTAACTGACGCTCGCTCGATCCGTATCAAGGGCCGCTCTTTTCTGGCGGTCATGCTTTCGCCAGATCTTCCCTTCGATGACTGGCTCGTAAGACTAGATGATCTTGCCGCGCGCTCCGCCGGCTTCTTCCTGGGGCGACCGGTCGTGCTCGACGTCGGCGATCTCCAGATCGACCGGGCGCAGCTGAAGGGCCTGATTGCCGAGCTGGCGCAGCGCAACGTCAGCATCATGGGGATCGAGGGCTGCCGCCCGTCGCTGATCGGCCCCGGCATGCCCCCAGCCCTCAAGGGCGGGCGCCCGGTTTCGGATTTCGAGGTTCCGCAGCAGGAGCCGGTCATCGATGTTCGCGCCGCCCAGCCAGAGGCCGTCGAGGCCCGACCTGCGTTGCAGTCGATCGTCATCCGCGAGCCGATCCGTTCAGGCCAGTCGCTGATCTTTCCGGAAGGCGATGTCACGGTCATCGGGTCCGTCGCGTCCGGTTCGGAAATCATCGCCGGTGGCTCGGTTCATATTTACGGGACGCTGAGGGGGCGGGCCATGGCGGGCTCCGTCGGAAATACATCGGCGCGGATCTTCTGCCGCAAGCTTGAGGCAGAGTTGGTGGCGATAGATGGCATCTACAAGATGGCGGAAGACATAGCGCCGAACCTTCGCGGACAGCCCGTTCAGCTTTGGCTGGAAGGCGAATCGATCAAGGCAGAGAAACTTATCTAGGCCCGAAGCTGGCTATCACACAGGAGAGAAAGATGGGGAAAGTCATCGTCGTCACTTCGGGCAAGGGCGGAGTGGGCAAGACCACATCCACCGCAGCCCTCGGAGCAGCCTTGGCTCAAAGAAACGAGAAAGTCGTTGTTGTCGACTTTGACGTCGGCCTGCGCAATCTCGATCTCGTCATGGGCGCTGAACGAAGGGTCGTTTACGATCTGATCAACGTCATCCAGGGGGACGCGAAGCTTTCGCAGGCGCTGATCCGTGACAAGAGACTTGAGACGCTCTTCCTGCTGCCGGCATCCCAGACGCGCGACAAGGACAACCTGACTGCGGAAGGCGTGGAGCGCGTTATCAACGACCTGAAGCGTCATTTCGACTGGATCATCTGCGACAGTCCGGCCGGGATCGAGCGCGGTGCCACGCTTGCCATGCGCCACGCCGACGTCGCCGTCGTCGTCACCAATCCCGAAGTCTCTTCAGTGCGTGATTCCGACCGCATCATCGGGCTGCTCGACTCGAAGACCGCGAAGGCCGAAAGCGGAGAACGGATGGAAAAACATCTGCTCCTGACGCGCTACGACCCCAACCGTGCAGAACGCGGTGACATGCTGAAAGTCGATGACGTGCTGGAGATCCTCTCCATCCCACTTCTCGGCATCATCCCAGAAAGCTCGGATGTGCTTCGCGCATCCAACATTGGTGCCCCCGTGACCCTGGCCGATAGCCGCAGCGCGCCGGCGATGGCCTATTTCGATGCTGCGCGCAGGCTGACGGGTGAGGAGCTTCCAGTCGTCGTTCCGGGAGAAAGGCGGGGCATCTTCGGTAAAATCTTCGGACGGAGGGCCGCTGCATGAGCATCTTCAGCATCTTTGGCAAGCAAAGGACCGCGCCAGCGGCCCGGGAACGACTACAGATTCTACTCGCGCATGAGCGCGTTTCGGCAGGATCCGATCTCGTATCGTTGCTGCGCGAGGAGATCCTCGCCGTTATCGCCAAACACGTGCAGGTCGACAGCGAACGGGTTCGCGTGACGATGGATCGCGACGAGCATATGTCGATCCTCGAGATCGACGTCGAAATCCCACTGGGCGCGACCGTCCGGGCAGCATGAACAAAGGGCGGCGCCACGAGCGCCGCCTCCCGCTTGGCGCAAAGCCTGGCGATGGCGTTATTTCTTCGTCCGCAACCCATCCATCAAGAGACCGATCAGCCGGTTCGAGCGATCCCGCCACTCCGCAGATGCCGGTAGCGAATAGATGCTCGAAAGGGCGTGCAGAAGGTCGCTCGTGTCGATATCGTTTCGAATGAAGCCCTGATCGGCTGCCGCTCTCAGGAGCCGTTCAACGGCGCCGCGCAGGATGCCGCTGCCTTCGGCAAACAGCGAGGCGTTGGAGTCCATCAGGATTTTCAAGCTGCTTGCCATCCCCCGCTTTGCGGCAATGTAGCCTACAAAGCGGCGCATCCATTCTTCCAGCGCAGCGTCGGGCGCGTGGCTTGCCGCGAGATCCGCCGCCGCCGCGGCGAGGCTTTCCAGCTCCCGCCGATAGACCACCTCAACCAGATGCTCGCGCGTTGGAAAATGCCGGTAGAGCGTTCCAATGCCGACGCCGGCCCGGCGGGCAATGTCTTCCAGCGATGTTTCGACGCCAGCTTCCGCAAAGACGGCGGCGGCGACTTCGACGAGCTTCTCACGATTACGACGGGCGTCGGCGCGCAGTGGCGGCGGTGTCGACTGTGCTGTCTTCGGCGGTGCCGAGGCCAAAATAAGCTCCAAGCGCATTCCGGACTTGACGGCAACCGGCAAGTCACTAGATTAAACGGAGGCTCCTCCGTTTGTGAGGAGGGCCTTTTACCTCTTAATCCAGAAGGGGGCAGGATGTCATGTCGAAACGTGCCCAGACTTGCTTCCCGTGAGTTTAGGTAGCGCTCCTATTCCCGGCGGCCACCCTCTTTCTGGATTTACCTCCAATCTCGTGAAGATAGCAGGAGCTTATCATGACACGAACGGTTCATCTTTCCCTGGACATCAACGGACGGCGGCATGATCTCGATGTCGAACCGCGCGTGATGTTGCTCGACGCACTTCGTGAGCAACTTGGCCTTACTGGCACGAAGAAAGGCTGCGACCAGGGGCAATGCGGCGCATGCACCGTCCATGTCGACGGCAAGCGCGTGCTCGCCTGTCTGACGCTCGCCGCCCAGGTCGAAGGGCGAAGCATCACGACGATCGAAGGACTTTCGGCCGAAAGCGGCGACCTGCATCCGGTACAGACCGCCTTCCTGGAACATGACGCCTTCCAGTGCGGCTATTGCACGCCGGGCCAGATCATGTCGGCCGTCGCCTGCATCCGCGAGGGGCGAGCGGGCTCGGACGACGAGATCCGGGAATACATGGCCGGCAATCTCTGTCGGTGCGGCGCCTATAATCATATCGTTGCGGCGGTCCGCGAAGCGGCGGAGATGGCGTGATGAGGGACTTCAGCTATTTCCGGGCAGGTTCGCTCGACGACGCCCGCCAGCATGCCACGCAGCCAGGCGCGATGCTGCTTGCCGGCGGCACGACGCTTCTCGACCTGGCAAAATGTGGTGTTGCGGAACCCGATTCAGTCGTCGATATCAGTCACCTTTCGGGTCTGTCGCAGATTGCGGCGGATGCTGATGGCGTTACCATTGGCGCGCTGGCGAAAATGGAAGATGTGGCCCGCAGCCCAGGAATACGCGCCGACTATCCGGCCGTTTCGCAGTCGCTCTTGCTGGCGGCTTCTCCTCAGTTGCGCAATATGGCGACGATAGGCGGCAATCTTCTGCAGCGTACGCGGTGCCCCTATTTTCGTGACCCTGCGACGTTTTCTGCCTGCAACAAGCGCAACCCCGGTTCCGGCTGCTCGGCGATCGGGGGTGTGACCCGAAATCATGCCGTGCTGGGTACCAGCGAGGCGTGCATTGCTGTCTATCCGGGGGATCTCGCCGTTGCGCTGGTTGCACTGGAAGCGACGATCGACCTCGGTTTCCGAAAGGTGACTGCTGACGAATTCTTCGTGCTTCCCGGCGACACACCCGATCGTGAAACCATCCTTGAGCGCGGCGAGATGGTGGTTGCGGTCCTCATTCCGGCTTCGCCAATCGCGAGACATTCGACCTATCTCAAGATCCGGGACCGCCAGTCCTATGAATTCGCAGCCGCAAGCGCTGCCGTCGGTCTCGAGATGGAGCCAGACGGCAGGACGGTCCGCGACATCCGCGTCGTGTTGGGTGGCGTTGCCACCAAGCCCTGGCGTGCACGAGCCGTCGAGGAGGCTCTGATTGGGAAGCCCCTCGATGCCGGTATCATCGAGAAGGCAAGCCGACTGGCGATGGATGGCGCCATCACGCATGGCGCCAATCGCTACAAGATCGAACTCGCGCCGCGTGTCATTGCGCGCGCCATCCTCAATCTGGGAGGTCTTGCATGACCATCATGGAACCCCGAAGCAAACGTGGTGATGCTTCCGACGGTACGATCGGCGGTCGCCTCTCGCGCTTCGATGGAAAGCTGAAGATCACCGGTAGCGCTACCTATGCTTTGGAACAGCCAGTCGAGGGCTTGGCCTATGCTGTCCTGGTGCAGAGCCGGATTGCTGCCGGTCGGGTTGTAAAGGTCGACACGACGCGGGCAGAGGCTGCTCCAGGTACGCTACTGGTGCTGACACCCGAAGTCGATCTCGGCCTGAAGGTGGCATCCGACTGGTACGGAAACCGGCCGGACAACCAGCCCTACCATCCCCTTTCGCGCAATGTCAGCTTCAACGGTCAGGCGGTTGCTGCCGTGATCGCGGAAACACTGGAGCAGGCAACCGAAGCGGCAAGGTTGGTCGACATCACCTACGAGGAAGGGCCGGCGATCGTCGATCTCGATGACCCGGGAGCCGGAGAAGAAAAGCTGCTCGATGCGCTAACGGTGAGCTGGGGCGATGCCGAGGCCGCGCTCGCCGCCTCAGCGGTGCGTGTCGAGGCACAGTATCGAACCCCACGCGAATATCACGTGACGATCGAGCCGCATGGCCTGATTGCCAAATGGGACGGTGATCAGCTGACCATCTGGGAACCGAGCCAATGGACGCACGGGATGGCCCGCACCTATGCCGAGTGGTACGGACTGCCCCCTGAAAATGTGCGTATCGTCTCGCCCTTTATCGGTGGTGGCTTCGGCTCCAAGGCAACAGCCTATGCCTATGGCGCCTTAGCAACGGCAGCAGCGCGCAAGCTTGGGCGAGCGGTAAAGCTCGCTGTTGCGCGCCCGCAGACTTTTACGGCCTATGGTGGTCGTGCCGCGACCAGGCAGACAATCGCTCTTGGCGCCAACGCCGATGGCGTGCTGCAGTCCATCGTGCATCGGGGTGCCAGCGAGACAGCGACTTACGCCGATTTTCCCGAGCAGACAAACGCGGCGACGCCCCTGATGTACGCTGTGGAGAATTTCAGCGCGAAACACAGCATCGTTCCTGTCAATACGGTTGTGCCGGGAGCTTTGCGCGCTCCTGGCAAGAATCCAAGCGCCTTCGGCCTGGAAAGCGCCATGGATGAGCTCGCCTACGCGGTCGGGATCGATCCTGTCGAACTCAGGTTGCGCAATTACGCCGAGGCTGACCCACAGTCCGGCAAGCCGTGGTCGACCCGCCGCTTGCGCGAGGCGCTTGCCGAGGGCGGCAAGGCGTTCGGATGGTCACGCCGCAGCTTCGAGCCACGCTCGATGCGAGATGGCAGACAACTGATCGGCTGGGGGGTGGCGTGCGGAACGTTCCCGGTTCTGCGCGCTTCGAGCGAGGCACTGATCCGAATTCTCGCCGATGGTTCGGTGGAAGTCGTCAGTGGCGCGATCGACATGGGACAGGGCACTTACACGATCCTCGCCCAAACCGCGGCTGAAGTGCTCGGTGTTCCGGTCGAAAGCATCAATGTCCGGCTTGGCGACTCATCGCTTCCCGGCGCTACGGTTGCTGGCGGCTCGATGCTTGCCGGCGCAATCACCGGGGCCGTCCACAAGGCAGCATCGGCTGCCCGCGACGAACTGATCGAGCTTGCCCTCAACGACAGTGCCTCTCCTTTCCGTGACACCGGCGCCAATACGTTGACACTCGCGAGCGGGCGGATTTCAGTTCCTCGCGACGGGGGGCTTTCGGTCTCCATCCCGGAGCTGATGACAGCTCTTGGCCGCGACAGCGTTGAGACACGGCGAAACACTCTTCCTGACGGAGAGCAGGGGCCGGAAGGTCACCGGAAAGCCTGGACCATGATGACAAGCATCAAGGGGCCGACTGCGGGCGAGTTCGCCATGCACAGCTGGTGCGCGCATTTTGTGGAAGTGAAGGTGGATGAGGATTTCGGTACCGTCCGTGTCTCCCGCATGGTCTCGGCCTTCGATTGCGGCAGGATCTACAACCCCAAGCTTACCGAAAGCCAATGGCGTGGTGGGATCATCATGGGGATCGGTCAGGCGCTGCTCGAGGAAGGCCTGGTTGACCCGCGCAACGGGCGCGTCATCAACAACAACCTCGGTGACTACCTCGTTGCGACCAATGCCGACATTCCGCCGATCGAGGTAATCTCTGTTGGCATCCCCGACCTCAACGCCTCGGTGCTCGGGGGCAAGGGTGTCGGCGAAGTCGGCATTGTCGGCGTTGCGCCGGCAATCGCCAATGCCGTCTTTCACGCCACCGGCAGGCGGGTTCGCGACCTGCCGATAACGCTTGAGAAGCTGCAGTGACGAGTGGCTTCGTCGGCTTGCGTTCTGCGCAGGCGACGGGCCGTGCAGCGTAAAGCGCGTATGGCGAGTTCCCGCGCATCCGTGATTGGATTGCGCGGGAATGATTCCCTTATGGAAAAATAGATCCGCGACCGTGCCTGGTGCCTGGCCGGTCGTGACTTCGCATCTCCCGTAAGGATGCGGAATGACAAGGCTTCGCTGATATCTCAGCATCGACGGCAGCCATTGGCATTCAGGCACATTAAGCCGCTTCAATGCCGCTAACCGCACCCGCAAATTTTGAACCCGATCAGCGCGCCTTGTTCCCGGAATTGAGCATTTGCTCATCCGTGGAGGTAGATGTCACGCAACGGTTATCTGCGCTCACTATACCGGGCCGCTAACGCTGTCCGTTAGGCGGCTAAAGCGCAGACCGAGGGCCCCACGCGATGCCAGCTTCTGGAAGCGTCGATACTTCGCTCCTGTCGCCTTGGCCGCGAGACGTGACGGTGCCTGTCACATCGCTGGCAGACAAGCGTCGCTTCCGGAAGGCGGCACTTTCGACCAGTTGATCTTTACGGAAGGTATTTCCCATGACGAAAATCGTTGGCCATCGCGGAGCACGAAATAAATGGCCCGAAAATTCGATTGAGGGTTTCAGAAAGACCTTGGAACTCCCTGTCGATGCGATCGAATTTGATGTGCATTTGACCGACGCCGGTGAACTCGTCGTCATTCACGACGCCACGCTTGAGCGTACGACCGAGGGAGCGGGCAAGGTCCGGGCCTTGTCACCTTCCGATCATCAGGCGACCCGCCTCAAAGGATCGCAGGAGGTAATCCCGACCCTTGACGAGGTGCTTGCTCTGTTTGCTTCCTCGAGACCCGTCGAGCTTCATGTCGAGCTGAAAGCCGACGCGGATGGAGCGCCTTACGAAGGGCTTGAGGCCTTGGCGGCAGCGGCCATTCGACGTCACGGGCTTGCCGGGCGCAGCCTGCTGACAAGCTTCAATCTGGGGGTACTCGCGCGGTGCCAAGAGGTTGCTCCCGAAATCGGCCGCCTGTGCTCGATCAATGCCAAGTCGGCCGAGGCGCTGGGTGCGGCTGCGACCTTCGCCAAAGCTGGGGAAGTCGCCGGCCTCGTTGCCATCGAAAAGTCGCTGCTGGCCGCAACCTTTCACGACGTTGCCGCGGTCATTTCACGCGATCGTCTCTGCTGCTGGGTGTTGAATGAGCAAGAGGAGATCGAACACTGGCTCGGGCAGGGCGTCGGCTGGATCACCAGCGATGATCCAGCCCTGGCCCTGGCGGTGCGCGCCGGATCGCGGGATTCCACCGCTTGATCACCTGGGGCCCTCAGCAATGGCCTGTGCACGCAGACGTTCGAACCACGGAATACCCTGAATAGCGAACCTATGAGTAATTTGGATCTTCTGATTTTTGATTGCGATGGCGTGCTGATCGATAGTGAACCGATTGCGGCGCGCACGCTTGCCCATGCCATAACCCAGGCCGGCATGGAGATGACGCCGCGCCAGGTGCTCGTCGAGTTTACCGGAAAGTCGGAGGCTGACTTGCGGCAGATTCTGGCCAGCCGCATCTGCGCCGACCTCGATACCGTTTTTGCCGGATGGCATGCCGAAATATTTGCTGCCTTCCGCCGCGACCTCCTGCCGATGGAGGGCATCAGCGCCGTTCTCGATGGGCTCGACGTTGCAAAATGCGTCGCATCCAACAGCACGGTCGAACGCCTCAACAAGAGCCTGGGCCTTCTCGATCTGTGGCCACGCTTTGCCCCGAACATATTCAGCGCCGAGATGGTAGCCGCCCCAAAGCCCGCGCCAGATCTCATCCAGTTCTGCCTGTCCAAAATGAACGCGAGCAGCTCGCGCAGCATCGTCATCGACGACAGCGCAGCGGGTATTCAGGCGGCAGTTGCCGCCGGTGTACCGGCAATCGGCTTCGTGGCGCCAAACGATCCGCGTTCGGGCAGGCGCGAGGCACTGTTTGCGGCAGGAGCCGAGGAGGTCGTTCTCGGTGCCAAAGAGCTGCTGTATGTCCTGTGGCGACGAGTCGGCAACCAGCACCAGGCCCGGCCATCGGTCGAGGCGGGGGCGTGACGTCGATCGAGGCCGTGACGAAGATGAGGATGAACCAGCGGGGAGGCGGGCGACATGATTGCGAGGCGAGATGACCATGGCAGCCGGCTCGATTTCACGGCCAAGGCTGGCTGGCTTTATTACATAGGGGGGCACAGCCAGGACGAGATCGCGCAGAAGCTCGGCGTTTCCCGGCAAACCGCCCAGCGTCTCGTATCGCGCGCTGTCTCGCAAGGCTTGATCAAGATTCGGCTCGATCATCCGGTTGGCCACTGCATGAGCATGGCAGCAAGGCTGAAGAGCAAGTTTTCGCTGCAGTTCGTGGAAGTCATTCCGTCCGGCGATCAGGCTCAGGGCTTGAGCGGTGGCCTTGCCCAGGCGGCGGCTGCCGAAATCGAGCGCCGGTTGGCTTGCGACAAGCCTGCCGTAATCGCCATTGGTACCGGTCACACATTGAAGGCCGCGATCGAGGAAATGGTGCCCATGGAAGCACGCCAGCACAAGATCGTTTCCTTGACCGGCAATATCACCCGCGAAGGCTCGGTCTGGTTTTATAATGTGGTCTTCAAGCTTGCCGACCTGATCACGGCGAAATGCTTTCCAATGCCGGTTCCGGTTATCGCCTCGTCGCGACAGGAACGGGTGGTCCTTCACAACCAGCCCGTAATCCGCCAGACACTATCGCTTGCCGCACGCGCTGACGTTGCCTTTGTCGGCATTGGGGACGTCGGCGTTCAGGCGCCTCTTTTCCTTGATGGTTTCATCCTGAAGGACGAACTGAAGATCCTGCACCAGGCAGGCGCAGTCGGAGAGATTGTCGGGTGGACGTTCGACAAGGACGGCAAGCTGATTGAAGGCATTACCAACGATCGCGTCGCGAGTGCGCCCATTCCATCCTGCAGCAGGACATTGGTGATCGGTGTGGCGAAGGGTCAACAAAAACTGGCGGCGATCCAGGCTGCCCTGAAGGGACGCCTGATCAACGGTCTGATGACCGACGAGATTACTGCGCAGAGCCTGCTGGGATCATAAAGGTCGGGGCGACTTGATCGGCGAATTGTGCATCGCTCGCCTTGGCTCGACGAAGAGCCCGTGAACCAAAATCCAGACGGATTGGGGGCGGAATTCGATGCCTGGATAAGTCGAGATAAGTTAACAAATACAGCACCTTAAATGTCACGTAAACTTCATCGTTTCATCAAGAAACCGACATGCAGTCTGCCATAAAACACCGCGACATTATGACCGATCCATTTCCGTCAAAACTTCGTCAAAGGGAGACCTTCATGCTTTCTATCAATCGACGCAACGTCCTGGGGCTGCTTGGCGCAACTGCAGGCACCGCGATTTTGCCACGCTTCGCGTTGAGCCAAGGCAAGCGGCCGTCCGTGACGATCGCCGTGCAGAAAATCACCAATAACAACACGCTTGATATCTGGAATGAGCAGTCGAATGTCGGCGAGCGAGTTTTCTTCCCCAACCTCTGGGAAGGTCTGATCCTGCGTGACTGGATGGGCAATCAGGGTCCAGTTGCCGGTCTCGCCACCGAGTGGAAGCGCATCGACGACAAGACGCTGGAACTCAAGCTGCGTCAGGGCGTGAGGTTCCACAACGGCGACGAGTTGACTGCCGACGATGTCGTTTTCAGCTTTTCCTCCCAGCGCGTGTTCGGCAGCACGCAGCCGGCAGGCGGCAAGACGATCTTCGAAAACGACAACAAGCCGACGTCTGTCAAAGAATTGCCGGCAGCCGTACCGGGTGTCGGCCGCCGTCTTTGGCCGGCGCTCGCTGGCGTCGAAGCCGTCGACAAGTACACGGTTCGCTTCCACAACGCGACGCCTGACGTGACGCTCGAAGGCCGCCTCTACGCTTTCGGCAGCCAGATCGCCAATCGTCGGGCCTGGGATGAAGCTGGGACCTATGTCGACTGGGCCCGCAAGCCGGTCACGACAGGTCCTTACATGGTCGCCGAGTTCAAGCCCGATGTGTCACTTACACTGGTAGCTTTCGACGAATATTGGGGCGGTCGCCCGCCGCTCGAACAGATCCGCTTTGTCGAAGTTCCAGAAGTCGCCTCGCGCGTCAACGGCCTGCTTTCCGGTGAATATGATTTCGCATGCGACCTTCCTCCCGACCAGATCGCAGCCGTTCAGGCGGCTCCTGGCTTCGAGGTGCAGGGTTCGACGATCAACAATCACCGCATCTCGGTCTTCAATATCCAGAATCCGATCCTGCAGAACCCGCTGGTCCGCCGCGCCATGACGCATTCGATCGACCGCCAGGCGATCGTCGACGCGCTGTGGGCTGGCCAGACGAAGATCCCGGCAGGCCTGCAGTTTCCGTTCTACGGCGACATGTTCGTCGAAGGCTGGTCCGCTCCAGAATACAATCCGGCTCTCGCCCAGGACCTCCTGAAGCAGGCGAACTACAAGGGCGACGCGATCCCTTTCCGGTTGCTTAACAATTACTACACCAACCAGACGGCCAACGGTCAGATCATGGTGGAGATGTGGAAGCAGGTCGGTCTCAACGTCGAGATCGAGATGAAGGAAAACTGGGGCCAGATCCACGATCCGGCAGGCATCAAGGGGGTACGCGACTGGTCGGCCTCAGCCAACTTCAACGATCCCGTCTCCTCGATCGTTGCCCAGTTTGGCCCGAACGGCGAAGTCCAGCAGAAGAAGGACTGGTCGAATGCCGAGGTCAACCAGATGTCTCAGATCCTGGAAACCAGCACCGACCGCGCGCAGCGCAAGAAGGCCTTCGCCCGCATGCTCGAGATCTGCGAGCGCGAAGACCCCGTCTACCAGGTCTTGCATCAGAACGCTGTCTTCACCGGCATGAAGTCGTCGCTCAAGTGGAAGGCCGCTCCCGCCTTTGCAATGGACTTCCGCGCCAACAACTGGCCGAGCTGATCTCAGCGATGAACCGGATCCGGCGGCGACCAACCGCCGGATCCATTTGGTTCGTTACGAACGCAACCGCCGACAGGAAGGGTGAGCCGATGAGCACAGCTGCCGCCAAGCTCGTGGAAATGCGCGGGCTGAAAGTCGCTTTCGATGGCGTGCAGGTACTGCATGGGATCGATCTCGACATTGCAAAAGGCGAGGCCGTCGGCCTGGTCGGTGAATCGGGCTGCGGCAAGTCGGTGACATGGCTTGCGGCGCTGGGTCTGTTGCCCGGCAAGGCGAGCGTCATGGGATCGGTCAAAATCGACGGGCAGGAATTGCTCGCGGCGCCTCGTTCCGCGCTGGAGCAAGTCCGAGGCGGACGCGTCGCGATGATTTTCCAGGACCCGTCAAGCTCTCTCAATCCGGTTCTGAAGATCGGGCGCCAGATCACCGAGGCGCTTCTCATTCACCGCGGCCTTCGCGGCGAGGCGGCAAAGACTGAAGCATGGCGGCTCATGGATATGGTCGGCATCCCGGATGTGCGGCGCCGTTTTGACCTTTATCCGCATGAATTCTCCGGTGGACAGTGCCAGCGGTTGATTATTGCCATGGCCCTTGCCGGCGAGCCGGATCTGCTGATCGCCGACGAGCCGACGACAGCGCTCGACGCGACAATCCAGGCGCAAATCCTGGACCTGTTGACCTCTCTCAGGACCGAGACGGGCATGGCGACCGTTTTCATCAGTCACGACCTCGGCGCGGTGTCGCAGGTTTGCGAGCGAGTCTGCGTCATGTATGCCGGGCGCATTGTCGAGGAGGGGATGGTGGACGAGCTTTTCGCTGAGCCACGCCATCCTTATACCCGCGGTCTCTTCGACGCCATTCCAGGTATCGATGGTCCGCGGCAACGTTTGATCCCGATTGCAGGGACTGTGCCGGATCCACGGAACCTGCCCAAAGGATGCTCCTTCTCGCCGCGCTGTCCTCGCGCTGTCGAGGCATGCAGTCACGAGTTGCCACCGCTTGTTTCGATTGGCCATGGGCGCCAGCTCGCATGTGCTCGGCCGGTCCCGCCAGCGGCGATTGCCGCCGAGACGAGAGACCGCATCGCAGAGGGGATGATGCATTGACGCCGTTGATCGAAGTCCGCGACCTCGTTCGCATCTACCATGTCCGCCGTGGACTTTTTGGTCGCCCGACACCGGTGCGCGCCGTCGACGGTATCTCGCTTGCCGTCATGCCCGGTGAGACACTGGGCATCGTCGGAGAGTCGGGCTCGGGAAAGTCGACGCTCGGACGCATGCTGCTCGGGATCGACGCCGCACAGGAAGGCGAGGTCGTGTTCGATGGCAAGCCCATGCCGGCAAGCAGAACCCCGGAATGGCGCAAGCTGCGGGCAAAGATGCAACTTGTCTACCAGGATCCGCTCGCAGCACTCGACCGACGCCTGACGATTGCCTCGCAGCTGTCCGAGCCGCTGGAAATCCACCGGCTGATCCCAAGGGAACATCGCGCCGCGCGGGTTGCGGAACTGATGAACGCGGTTGGCCTTCGGCCGGATCAGGCCACACGCTTCCCGCACGAATTGTCAGGTGGCCAACGCCAGCGCGCCGTGATCGCGCGCGCAATCGCTTCCCGCCCGAAGCTTCTGGTGTGCGACGAACCGGTTTCGGCACTCGACGTCTCCATCCAGGCCCAGATCATCAACATGCTTCGCGATCTTCAGCAGCAGCACGGCATCGCAATGGTGTTCATCAGCCATGACCTCAAGGTGGTGCGCAACATGGCCGATAAGGTTGCCGTCATGTATCTCGGCCGTGTCGTCGAAGAGGCATCGGCTGACGTGATCTTCCACTCGCCGATGCATCCCTACACGCGCGCACTGGTATCGAGCGTACCGCGTGCAGGCATCCCGCTGCAAGGACGCACGATCCTTCAGGGCGAGCCGCCCAATCCGGCAAATCGACCGTCAGGCTGTGCCTTTCATCCGCGCTGCCCGCTGGCGCGCGATCTCTGCCGTATCGACGCGCCTCAGCTGAAGACCGTCGGGCACGAGCGGACAGTGGCCTGCCACGTGACAGCGGGCGAAGACGCCCGGATTGCAGCATAGGGAAGGCTCAGATGATCCGCTTCGTTCTCGTACGGTTATTCCGGGCGCTGATCACGATCCTCGCTGTCGTGACGTTTGCCTTCGTCGTTTTGCGCATGTCGGGCGATCCGGCGCAGGTCATGCTGGGACCCGATGTGCCGCAGGATTCCATCGACGCCTTCAGAAAGGCGTGGGGTCTCGATCAGCCGCTCTGGATCCAGTATATCGCTTATCTCAAATCGATATTCACCGGCGATTTTGGCGTGTCGATGCGCGATAAGGCGTCAGCTCTTCGTCTCGTCATGGAGCGCGTTCCGGCCACCCTGCAACTGACCGTGCCGGCGCTGATCCTGAAACTTGTGATCGGCATTCCAGCGGGCGTTTACGCCGCGCTGCATCGGCAGAGTTTTGCCGATCGTGGGGTCATCCTTCTGGCGATCCTTGGCTTCACAATTCCCTCCTTCGTGATGGGGCTCGTGCTGGTTCTGATTTTCTCCGTCATGCTCGGGCTTCTGCCATCCGGCGGTCAGGACACGTGGATGCATGGCATCCTGCCGACGATCACGATGAGCATTGGGGGGATCGGCATCCTTGCCCGCTTTTCGCGCAGCGCGATGATCGAGGTGATGGGGCAGCCCTATATCCGGACGGCGTCCGCCAAGGGGCTGAAGTGGAGCGACGTCGTCTGGAGCCACGCGCTGCCCAATGCCGCCGTTCCGATCGTTACCATCGTCGGCTTCATGGTCGGATCGCTGATTGCGGGTGCCGTTGTCGTGGAGTCGATCTTCTCCTGGCCGGGCATCGGTCGTTTGCTAGTCGTGTCTGTCAGCAATCGAGATCTGGCGGTCGTTCAATGCATTCTCCTGATCATCGCAGCCACGATGGTCGTCTCCAATCTTGTTGTCGATCTGCTCTATGGCTGGCTCGATCCGCGGTTGCGCTCTCACACAGGACATTGAGGAAGAAGCATGACTAATGTCGAACTTGGTGAAACGCGGACCGTCCGAATGGCAAATGGCAGGACGTCGCGGCTGCTGCAAACCGTACCGCCGCTCGTTTTCCTTGGCATTCTATGGCTTCTCACAATGGTGGTGGTTGCTGCCTTCGCCGACCACATCCGGCCCTACAATATTACCGCCATGGACCTCACCAGCCGGCTTTCCGCACCCGGTTCCACCAAACATTGGCTTGGCACAGACGAGCTTGGTCGCGACGTTCTCTCGCGCCTGATCCAGTCGATCCGCCTCTCGTTGATCATCGCCTTTGGCGCGACGCTTCTATCAGCAGTCTGTGGCACGCTTCTCGGCTTCGCCGCTGCCCGTTTTCGCGGCGCAGTCGAGCACGTCGTGCTCGTGCTGGCGGACTTCCAGGCGGCCTTGCCTTTCCTGATCATGTCGCTTGCCGTGCTCGCCTTTTTCGGCTCATCCATGGTGCTCTTGGTTTGCCTCATGGGCTTCTATGGCTGGGAGCGTTATGCCCGCATTGCTCGCGGCCTGGCCATTGCTGCTGGCGCGCAGGGCTATGCGGCGGCAGTTGTGCAGCTCGGCGCGACCCCGATGCGGGTCTATCTCCGCCACATCCTGCCCAATGTCGCTTCGACCCTCATCGTCTCGATGACGCTGACCTTTCCCGAGATCATCCTGATGGAAAGCGGCCTGTCGTTCCTCGGGCTGGGTGTCCAGCCGCCTGAGACCAGTCTTGGCAACATGGTCGGCTTCGGACGGGAATACCTGACGCGTGCCCCCTGGATCATGTTGGCACCAGCCACGGTCATCATGCTGACGACGCTTTCGATCTCGCTTGCCGGCGACTGGCTTCGCGACAAGCTGGACCCGACCGTCAGCTGAGGCGGACTAAGGGCTCACGTGTCGCAAGCCAGACCTCTCCATTCTGCAGCGACACCGCCGCAGTTCATACACCCTCAACAAAGGACATGCCCATGAGCAATATCATCTCGACCGGCTTCAATTCCGGCTCCGCCGACGGAGAACTCGACAGCCTCGAAGCCGATCTGCGCCGCCTTGCTGGCCTCGGTGTGGAGACCGTCGAACTCGGCCTGACGACCATCGACCTGATCGCCGGTGGCCGCGTCGTCAAGGATCGCGCAGAACGCCTGGCCGCACTGACCGCCCAGTTTCCATTCCGCTACACGGTCCATGGGCTCGTATCGTCCAACTTCATGGATCCGGCAACCGCACGCTATCAGATCGATGCCGCCAAGGCGCTTGTCGAGGTCTGCGATCGGATCGGTGCAAGGGTGATCGTACAGCATGGCGGCCACTTGCGCGCCGACCAGCTGTTCGAGCGCGCCACGGCTGATCAGCGCGAACGCGAGGCTCTGTTCGAGCTGGCTGAACATGCCAAACGCTACGACGTGCGCATCGCCTTCGAAAACATCTTCACCACGGAACCGGGCCAGTACCGTCAGACGCCGGCCGAGGTTGCCGAGACGGTCAAGGCGGTCGGCCATCCGAACCTGGTGGCGCTGATCGACTTCAGCCATGCCTACATAGAGGCGACCTATCGCGGCCTGAACTTCCGCGAACAGATCCGCGCCATGGCGCCCGTTGCCGGCCACCTGCACGTCCATGATTCCTTCGGTCGTCCGCAGGCTTTCTACAAGCCCTATCATCTTCAGGAAGCGACCGCGCTCGGCATCGGCGACCTGCACATGCCGCTTGGCTGGGGTGACATTGATTGGGAGGATATCTTCAGCGAGCTTGAGTTCCTTTCCGGCACCGTTCTGATGATGGAAATCGGCGCCCGCTATCGCAACGAGCAGAGCGCGTCGCTTGAGCGCGCAAAGGGTCTCATTGCGTTGAATAGCAGTCGGACTGCCGCAGCTGCGGAGTAACGGCCGTCTCATTAGAGACTACCTACATGACCGGCGCAGTAAGCATCGTATTTCACAGACACAGGTGCTCGGCTTCTGCGTGTTCCGGTTTCCACTCATCAAGGTTGGGAGCAGGGGCGACCAACGCCTTACGCCTACATCATTTACTTGGCGACCCAATCCTTGAGATCGGATCAGCGCTAAGGAGCGCCCGAGCATTCGCCACAGCCCCGCTGCCTTAACCGGTGGCGGGCTTTTTGTCTTTTAAGGTAGTCGTTAACATCCCGCGGATATTCAGCTGATGCTTCCAAAGGTGGCAGATGCTCAGACCGAAACTGCCCTGTGTTATTATGGCCGTTGTTTATCTTGCGCTTTTCATTATTGCGAAGTGGAACTGACTACTTCTGACCAGCCGCCTCTCCGAGCCGGGGAGGCCGTTTTTTTGTTGTCTGGAACTAGTCATCGCTGGAGCCGGTTCCGACGCTCTAGAAGAAGCTCATGCGAGACCAATTGCTTACCCGCCGGACTGAGGCTGATTCCGTCTACCACTTCCTCTGTGACGCCTGCTTCTTGGAAGCTGCGGAGCCGATCGTTCGGGATGTCAACTGTTTCGTGGCGATAGAGATGCAAGAGGCAGCTCCATTCTTCGAATGTGAAGTCTCTCCGAGCGATCATGCTGTGTCCTCCTACCTGACAGATCTAGCGATAGCACAGTTACCAGTCGTCTGGCTGTCGGGGAACACGCGTGCGGACGATATAGATGCGAACCGGGATCAACAGCAGGCATGCGCCGAAGAAGCCGAGCAGAAGGAACGTCACCCAGCCGCCCCAATGATAGCCCGCTCTCTCGGCTATGGCGTTTAGAATAAATGCCCCCGACATTCCAATAACTGCCCATCCAAAGGGCAGATGGGTATGCATAAAATGGTCCGCCATCCACCCTGCGAAGAAGCCCACGATGATCGCAGTAAGCCAGCCAATCTCTCCTTCGGTCATAAATGCTGTCTCCGATTGCATCCAGACTGCGCCACGGATGAATTAATTAGCAGAACCCGAGGGAAATGTTGCTCGCGATTCGTGGCCAGCGTTGCCGTGTGGCCGTCGTACTCGGCGCTCCGAGACCCTTGGGCTCGTCAGGATATCGCCCGTTTCCCATCCACGGGATCATCAGACGTCGGAACGAAACCGAGCCCTACCCGTTTTGGGTCGGGCCTCGCGTAACTTTCTCCCAGCGAAGCCCCAATGCTCTATTGCCCCGCAACCGCGACTGCCGGGGTTCAAAACAAACTCCCCGCTTCCTTCAGCGGGGTTTTTTCTGAGAGGTCGCCGCGGCAGTCGTCAATAGCAAAGTGTGCGGAGCATCCCTGAATAATTGGGCTTGGACTTGCAGTCGCTTACGCCTTGAACACGCCTAACGTCCTTGTTCCTGTTATTTGAATGTTTCGTGGCGAGCGTAGCATTACTGTTACGATCAACCGGCTTCGGAGGAGTCGTGCACGCTGAAAGCGATGCTGCAATGCTCAGACCAATGACCAGAAGCGATACGCGTAACATGATCGTATTTCTTGCGTCGAGCCAAGCCAACCACAGAACCTCCCTGTCTCTTCATGGGAGGCAGACACAGCAACATTACACCAACCAGTAATATTAGTCAGCGACAAAATACACGCCGGTGAATATCTCGAAGGAACATCAGGGCTCACAATCACTAGGGGTGGCCGTGCGTGACGGGAAGCCGCACTGGCCGGATGCCATGACGCTTCCCATCTTCAAACGATGAACCAGAAGCATTTCATCGCTCTCGGCGTGACGGCCTTTATCGGACTGGTTTGCGTAATGTTGGTGGCGGTTTCAATCCTTGGCCACACGGTCGCAATCCCGCCGGTCTAAGCCTTCGGAAAAGACCCCGCCTGGGCACAAGCGGGGTCAGGAGTTCGACTCGATATGAAAGGAAACGCCAGGAAAAAGACAGGCCGCCGTTTTCAGCTCCTCAACAATGGGGCGTATCCATTCGCGCGGACAAAATAAGAGCCCCACCGGGGTGCAACCAAGCGAGGCTCTTATACAGTTACAGTTTGAAGAGGAGCGGCGAAGACGGGAAGCCGTTCCATGCGATGTAAACGAACGTCTTCGATCTTTGTTCCGCACCCCGAGTCCCCACCTAGCACGTCTAAAGCGGTGCTGGACAAGCTCCTGATCGCGATTCCTTTCCTTGAGGCAACTGACCATTTTAGCTGTTGCCATAAAAGAGCCCCGCGGTGTTGCCGGCGGGGCAAGTTCTTCGATGGAAAGGTCGCGTCAGAGAAGGGGTGATCTGGCGCGATCTGTCCGGGGAACGTATGTTGGAGCGCCTTGTTCCGCTTCTCCATGACATTAGGCAGCGCTTTTCGACTCCATCAACGCGCACTATAGCCGCGCGCATTATCTACCAGCCGCTTCAACTGCCGCTCGTCGTGTATGCCTTGCTGATAGAGTTCGATGATGATAGCGGCCGCTCGCTGGCCTTCCTCGGACGCAGCTTCCAGGTGGTTCTGACGACAGTACCGCTCAAGGGCAGCTTGGCATTTCGATAAATCCTCCGACGTCAACGGCTCGTCGTGCCGATGAAATCTCCGGGTCATTTCAGTTTTCCTCCTCTGTTGAACTGGACGGAAAACGAGATGGTTTGTCGATTTTCGAGATTCAAGCCCTTCGATTTGAATCTCAATCCACCACCGGCTCTTCAATCTCCTCGACAATGATTTGCGAGCGGAAGCTGGGGGGAGCCTCCGGCGGGCTCGAACAGCTAAGTCAGACCAAAGTCCCGGGATGTCTTATTTTATATACCTGTGGGCGATCAGCCTTAGCTGGTAGGTTAACGCTGGGCTGAGCGGTTAGCCTAGACAACGCCGCTGACTTTGCGGCCCGGCGCGCGGGGTTAGGCGCCGGGCCGCATCTTCGCGACTAGGAACCTTCCGCCCATTGGTCAGTCCGGCGAGAGATGCCTCACCGTCAATCGCGCGCCCACACTTGCAGTGCATGAGGCGGCGAGTGTGGCTTGGCATTCGCCATCAATCAGCTCGACGGCACGGAATGAGTAAAGAGCAGTGGCTGGCCCAAAAGGCCGAATAGGCGGCACCATATGCAGAAGGAGTCCGCTAAGGGGTGCAAAGCGGACTCCAAAAAGCTCAGAGGTCGATCCCAGGAACAGAACTACGACCGGGCAACAAGCACTTGCTCACATAAGCAAGACGATAGCGAGTCAATTCGACTCACGCCCCGCCTATCATCAAAGGCTAGAGATATTGCCGAAGGAGCGCAGCATGATTAAAGGTGCCCCTTCGTTCTGCCGACTAATAATGTAGATAGGCATTGCAATCGTTCTGTTGGCACACCACCTACAACTCATCGGTAGCTTCTAAAACGGGCGCTGCCGGGTGCGGGCGCTGAAAGCGTTCCAGCCCCAACAAAGGAGGACGGCATGTCTTCCGCCTCTATTATCTTCTCCAAGGACAATATCGTGCGAGCCGCTCTACGGTTTCGCTACGTGGACTTTCTCGTCAAATCGACACCAGCAATAAGCCTCGCGTTCATTGTATATGTCACGTTCAAGGGTGTCTTCTGGTAGGCGCAAGGCTTTAAAAATGCGGGCAGCATGCAGCAGCCTCGGGTCTGAAGTTGTTGGCACCTCGTCGACAGTGCCTGTTTCGCGACCAGGAGATTGGGAGGTCTTCCATGGCAATTGTGTTTCCCAACCGAGCCAGAAGCTATGACGGGTCCACGAGGCGGGTTCGCTTCCTCGGCCACGATGGCATGTTCGAAATTCGCTTCTTCGTCGATATCGACGTATTCGCAAATGGACCGTGCGAGATGGCGACGTCGGAACGCGACTGTCTCGCGGCATTTGACAGGCTTCGAGTTAGAATTCTTGGGGTAGCGGAGCGCATATACACGTCAAAACCAAAAAACCTGATCGTCCTTACGCTGGCGGACTTTAAATAGCAGCCGGAAGGACAGTGGTTTCGTAACTTCCCAACCGTAGGAATCCAGTAATGAATGAACGGATGAGCAAAACCCGAGAACGCGCGGAAGCCGAATTCGGGTTGACCCAGACACAATTTCTTTCCCGCACTGGCATGGACCCGAAAATCGACCCCGTCGTCAGAGCGAGGAATGAGAAGACCGCGCAGCTAAAGGCCATGCGCCTTCAGCAAGAGGCCGATACGGCGGCCAAGACACTCAAGGACTGAGGCCTATGGCCGCGAGCCTTGCGCAGTCATAGCGAAGATCCGACAGCGCCTTGTTGCCATAGTGGGCGAGGGCCTCTGCCTGCATAGATCCGCTGCATTGACATTTCGTGCAGCCGTTCATCGGAGGTTAATGCCCATTAGCCCAGACTTGCAGCCTGAAAGGATGTTCCGATGATGAAGAAGCTCTTGCCCGCACTCGCCGCCGTGGTCTTGGCTGGGTCTTTCGCCCTTCCGGTTGACGCTGCGCCGATCGTTGTGCCAAACGCAGTACCTTTGCACGCCACTGACGTCGAGCAGGTCAAACACCGCGGCCACGGAAATGGATATGCGTATGGCCACTATAAAAACCGGCGGTACGCCTATCGCGATTGCCGGTATTACGGCTCGTGCTACCGTCCACGATACTACGGCTATCCGCGGTATAACGGGTATCCGCGATACGGCTATCGCGACTACTACCCCTACCATCGCAGATCCGGTGTGGGCGTGTATTTTAATTTCTAGCTATCGAAACCCGTCGGGCGCGAATGCCGGCGGGTTTCCTATGCGATGCGCGCAAAAGATAGAGCCCCAAGAATGTTCCTTCTAGCTCTAGTATTCAGCCGTTTCGGCCACGACAACAATAGGATCACAATTGCAACTCTTATCGCCGGCGCCGGGGCCCTTACACACACAAACTCCGGGCTGCGACCAGCGACAGGAACATAGCACGCCTGCATCACTCCACATCAGCTTCCGATTGGCGTCTACGGGGATTTGGATCCTCACCCTTAGCGGCACCGATACCTCGACATATTGGTTTGCAGGATCAAAATCGCCGGTGTCCAGCTTGGCTTGAGCGGCTGACATGCCACCTTCTATGATTTCAGCTTGAATAGTAGTTCGCCAATCGGGCGCCCATGGCTGCGCATGTCGAACGGTCTCATGCTTACGGTCTACGGCCATTGCGAAATTCCCCTCAAAGTTAACACCACGCGTTCTGAATATCACGTTCTGGTTGCTTAATACAGCTTTGCTTAATTAGCATAGGAATAGAAAAAGCCCGACGGGACAGGCGTCGACGTCGGGCCTTGAGAGCGGATCCGCCGGCGGGCGAATCCGACCACAGCGTACTTCTAGCGCTGCATCCTATGAACTAGCGGCATGAAGGAAAGTTCCCATGCTGGCCTACTCCGCGGGGCGGGCGCCGGGTCTGCTCCGGACCAGCATTAGGCGATGCGTTGGTCCTTGCAGCGTGTGTGTGGGCGCTGCAACTAGAGAACTGATGGTGGAGGAGGGATGTTTCCGCTAGCTGCGAGAAGCTCAATGAGCGGTTATCCGCGGCGCGTCTCGGCCGGAAGCCCATCATCGACCAGCTGAGGGAAGCAGGAGCGCGAATGACTCAGTGCACAGCAGCGAGCCTAACGGCGGACTTGGCGTCTTCAGCGTTCATCCGGCCCTCTACGACGGCCCGGCACGCTTTCCATGCTCGTTGCCATTTGGCAGTGCCCTGGTTCGGCTCATGGATGAGCCATGTCAATGCCTCCTCTGGGGAGCCGACGACAATACGAATGCGGCTGTCTCCCAGCACAAGGGGCTTTTCCCATCGGTGTACCAACATGGCCGCTCTCCAATCATGAGGGGGTATCGGCGGTATCGGGCATCCGCTCCGCCTCCCGATAGATGGGTAGCGGCCACCTTAGTTCAATCGTCGACAAGCTGAAGGATATCAAGATTTGAACATGCAGACCCTCAATCGAGCCCTCAACCCGTACAAGGAAGACAGTTGGCGAAGGAGACGCGTGCCGAGGAACTGAGGTTCCGAGCGGCACGCCGTGACGAAGGCAAGTCCGGTCAGTGGAAGCCAGAGGCCGACCTGTGGTTTGCGATCAAGGCCGCGCCAGGGCCCCAGCGCTCGCCATCCGCACCTGTCAAAGAGGAGAGGGCGCCTGGCCTGAGCTTATCGAGCGCAATCTTGCCAATGCCGGCTTCGAATCCTTCATGCCGACCTACCGGATCGTAGTGAAGCATCATCGGAACAAGAAGTTTATCGAGCCCGCTTCCCGATCTTCACCGGCTATGTATTCGTCAACCTGCCGACACAGCGGTTCGTCCCGGTCGAAGCCGTCGAGGGTGTCGGGAAACTTCTGAAGTACAGCCGGACCTACGGCGAAGCCCCAGAGCCGTTCAGCTTCCCGCAAGAAGTGATTGATCGCCTCCGACACATGGTCTGGGAGGACGACCAGGAGTACCTGCTGGAAAAGGCTTCACGCATGCGACAGGAGGAAGTTGATCGGGAGATGATGGAGGTCAAGAAGGCTGCATCAAGAGCTAGCCGCAAGACCCTGAACGCCGCACTCGACCCTCGGTCGGCCGCAACGCCTATCCCGCTAGAGTTTTCTACTAGCGGTAGGTTATGATACCACTATTGCAGTACGTGCGATGGATGGTTGGTTGTGCTCTTATGGGCGTGGCCCAAATTCGGCCTCTGTAACAATGCTCGGGGGTCCGCGAACCCCTGCGGACCTCTTAATTCCCCCAAATTATTTAGTCGCACTAATGCAAACGAGGCGTCGCACTTTCATCGTCGAGCGATATTTTTCGCATGGCTTGCAAAGTCGCTCGCAAGCAGAGAGGCGCACTGCCATGCGGAACCCCAAACAAGGCCAGTGCGCCTCTCCCCCACATGTCTCAAAGCGACGCAGCTGCCGTGAAGAACGCGTCGATCTGCTCCTCCGTGAAGCCCATGGCAGCGAAACCCCGTTGCCATCATCGGCTCAGTCCGGACGAACGATCCTGAATACGCATAGGCGATCTGAACTGCCTTGGACTGCGAAGCGCTCCACGCGCCGACTTCCTCCAGGAGGCGGCGGCTAGAAACTGTAGCTTGAACTGCCCAGCGGAAACGCTTTCTACTTTCCGCTCCATGACAGGCCCCGAGGCGATGAATTCCGCCTCTTCCTCCGGGGTCATCTCATACTCGACACCATTGACGATTTTCTTCATCCGCGCAGCGCCGTTGTCCGCGAGAACCGCGGTGTAGTTCCCCGATTTCGTCGCTTAGGTCGACCCCACGACGGGAGAGCCGTTTATGCTCAGGCCGCTGGCGTCGAACATGGCAACCTCGTTGGCCGCAGATACCCCCAGTCACTGACCTTCGATGGCTTTGATGGGAACAACGACGGGCACTACGGGGTGGCATCGTTCCTCGTCCAAGACATGGGCCGCTTCGAAGAATTCAAGGGCCGGCCCTTGAACTCTCACAGTCAAGGCAGCCTGCCGAAGTACAGAAATATGCTTCCGGCAAATCCGCCCTCCAGCGCGCAGGGTTTAGCACTAAAGCCCTTCCTGCAGGCGAGATACTCGACATTATCAAAGCCTGATCTTTGTTAGCTGTGCGGGTGGGAATGAACCTCTCACCGGTCTAGCAGTTTTTGCACCTGCCGCGCCTGGCATGCCGACAGACCGGCAACGAGAATGATGGCGACTACCTCTTGGCACCAGCCGACAGCACCCGGTGTGTTGCATCGCCGAGCGCATGGCTTGTTTGGACCCATCCTGCTTCAAGTCATACGCGGTGCTAGCGCAACCGGCCAGGCTAAATTAGGAAGGCAATGCAGATCGCGATGGTCTGCTTCATCATCGTTTTCTCACGTTGGTCCTGTAGAGGCAGCAAAAGGCGAATTCAACGGAGCTACCGATATCTCTTGCTATTCAGCGGCCAATGATAGCTAGGTCTGTTTTCACGAGGAGACTGCGCAAATGGCCAAGGGTCAGGTACGAAGCAACAAGGAAGTTAGGAAGCCCAAAAAGGACAAGGCTGCCCCCAAAAGCGCCCCGCCCACTCTAGGTTCTCAGGTCAAGGATAGCCACAGCGGCTTGAAGAAGAAGTAAGGTATGCGGAGGCGAAATACAGTCGCCTGTTCTACGCCCACGCAATAAGGAGGCCGTAGTGTCAAACCAAAGACCGCGACGCGGCAAAGCCGATCCGGGGTTCTCAGGGCGTGAACCATACCACGTTGCAACGTTTGCAGAGAAGCACGGCATCGCCACGTCCGATGCACAACGCATCATCAAAATGCATGGATCTGACCGTGATGCTTGTGACAAGGCCGCTAACCGGCTGAAATAGCATAGATAGCCGAGGGCGGCGGGTGAAGGGTCGATTGCGGCTGTACCGTTCGGCTCGCTACAGGAGTTGCCGGAACGCCACGTCTTACGCTGTGGCCGGAAGCGCAGAAACAGACGCCTGATCTCCAAACCAATCAATGTCGCTGCAGCGGGAAACGCCACTTGCAGAGCATAGTAGACGAGTCGGAGAATATCCGGGTCCAGAGTACTCCGCAGGTTTCCCGCGTTTGAGAGACCGAGGTCATAGTACTGCTCGATCCATCGGAAAACGGCGTCTGCCCCTTCCTCCGGTCCTGCCCCGACCTTGTCGGAAAGCCGCTCTATATCAACGTTGATCAGATCGTCTCGGTGAGCCAGCCGGCCAGCCAAACGGTGGTCGTCGTATCTGCCCCAGGACGAGACGGAGCCCTTGCATACGCCGTTGATGAACCCTGGAGTGTGCGGAGGGGGAGGTTCCGGGAAGGGGTCCAGCCGACCGCAGAACCTCCCTGTCGCTCCGTGGGAGGCAGACACCGGGATTTTACAAGCAACCCATAATATTAGCCAGTGGAAAAATGCACGTTCTCGGGATGCCGGCGAGTCTCGGGGATGATGGGGCCAACACGTCAGTAATGACAACTTGAAGGAGCGCGAAGCTTAGAAGCGATCTGATGCCGCCCTTCCATCGAAAACCGGACATCGCGACGGCGATGCGAAGGGATCAGGGAGGACTTGGCCGGATCGAAGTCGCGGTTTCAATCTGCGATCAAAGTCGTGATCGCATCGACCCTGATCCACCCGGTCCGGACCATGCCGCGCTGCCTGTAACCTTCGAGCGCGGCCGACTCGTTTCCGCGTGCCAGATCAAGAGAGGCATCCCCCATCCACTGTTCGCGCTGACTCGTATGACTGCCCTTTCCAAAGGGGACGAGATGGATTGCGCAGCTGTGCAATATTTCTCCTAAATCGGCCCTGCTGTCATGAGTCTGTGACGCGCCGGGCGTAGCACGGCCTTCTACACGCGAGCCAATGGAGAGGGTTATGAACAGACGCGACTTCCTTGTCACCACAACCGCCGCCGCCGGCATGCTCATGCTGCCACGCCTGGCACGGGCCGCGACAAAGACGATCGATCTCTATAGCGGATCGGACGCGAATATCATCGACTTCTGGAACAACATCGTCCGCCCCGCCTTCGAAAAGGCTCATCCGGATTTGGCCGTGAAGATTACCGACGCCGGTGACAACACCGGTTTGCGCGCGATTGCAGACCGCGCTCTGGCAGCGCTCAAGACGAAGACAGACCCGCAGGCCGATATCTTCGAAACCTTCGATCCACGTCTTCCGCCGACAGGCGCTGAAGCTGGTCTCTGGGTGGAGTTCTCGGCGGAGAACGTCGAAGGCTTCGACCACGTCAATCCGCTCGCATTCGACAGCAAGTATTCGCTTCCCTATCGCGGTTCGCAGGTCTTGCTTGCATATGACAAGACCAAGCTCGACCCGAAGGATGCACCCAGGAGCTGGGAACAGCTGACGGCCTGGATCAAGGCCAATCCGGGCCAGTTCATCTACAATCGTCCCGACAAGGGTGGCTCCGGCGGAAACTTCGTCCGCCGCGCCATCCATGAAGCCAACGGTCGTGACCCGAAGAAGTTCACAATCGACAACTTCACGGCCGATTACGCCAACCAAGCCGTAACGCCGGCCTGGGCACTTCTAAACGATCTGGCGCCGTCCCTCTACGAGAAGGGCGCCTATACGGCCGGCAACACGCAGTCGATCCAGCTGCTGGCGCAGGGCGTCGTGACGATGACGCCCGTCTGGTCCGACCAAGTGCTGCAGGCGATCTCGCAAGGTGTTCTGCCGGAGACGACCGGTCTCGTTCAGCTGGGCGATCTCGCATTGTGCGGCGGCTTCTCCCGCATGGCCGTGTTCTCGAACGGTGCCAACACGGACGCAGCAATGAAGCTCGCCGCCTTCCTGCTGACCCAGGAAATGCAGGAAGCGATCATCACCGAGATCGGCGGTTTCCCGGGCGTATCCTGGGAGCACATCTCGGACGAGCTACGCCAGAAGTATGCCGATGTCATCCCGGCGACCATCCCCACCTTCCCGGGCGGTGATTGGGAAACCACCATCAACGACGGTTGGTATCGCAACGTCGCACCGGGTATCAGCCGCACCTGATGCGCAGGTCAATGTCACTTCCGCTCCTTGCGCGATGGTCCGCGCCGGTGAGAAGCCAAGGTTGGGTGGGGCTTGGTTTGGTAGCCCTGCCTGTGCTTCTCTTGGCTTGGCTGATCATCTACCCGATCCTGTCGGCGGTCGCGAGCACGATCTTCGTCGCGCAGCCGGGTGGCGCATCGGCGATATCCTTCGCCTCCTACCGGTTCTTTTTCAGCGACCCGTACAGTCGTGCCAACCTTTGGATCACGCTCTGGACGACGCTGGTTTGCGGAGTGCTGCTTTTGGCAATCGGCCTGCCGATCGCGCTCTATCTCCGGTTTTCCCGCGGGCCGCTCTCGGCCTATGTGCAAGGGCTTGCCATTTTTCCGATGTTCGTGCCCTCGATCATTCTGTCCTATGCACTGATCCGCACGATTGGTCCCAATGGCGCCGTCGACGTGTTGCTGAATGCCGTTGGGTTGCCGAAGCTGCCGTCGCCCTACCTGACGCCGTGGGGGCCGGTGATCGGTCTCGTCTGGGATAACCTGCCGCTCACGGTCCTCATGCTGACGGCCGGACTGGGAAATATTCCGAAGAGCTCTATTGAAGCCGCACGGGACGTCGGCGCTTCGCCGCTGCGCGTCTTCCTGTCGATCATCATGCCGCGGATGGGCAATTCCCTGCTCGTCACCACTTCTTTCGCAATCCTCGGCATCTTCTCGTCCTTCACGCTGCCTTATCTTCTCGGGCCGGCATCGCCGGAGATGATGGGGCCCTTCATGCAGCGGACGTTCTCGGACATGAACGACCCCGTCAACGCTCTGACGCAGGCTGTCATCGCCTTCGGCTTCTGCCTTGTCTTCGGAGTGCTTTACGTGCGTTCGATCGCCCGCAACAGGGGAGGCGTGTGATGCGGCACGGAAGGCTTGTCATGGCGGAGATGGATTGGATCGGCGCCTTGCTGGCATTGCTGCTGACGCTGTTCATCGCTTTGCCGCTCGTTGTCGTCGGAACCTGGGCTTTCAGCGAGGTTTGGCGCTACCCGGCTGTGATCCCCCAGCAGTTCGGACTGCGCTACTGGTCGCTGACATTGTCGCGAACGGATGTGTGGGACGCCCTTTTTCTCAGCCTTCGTCTGGCGACGACGGTGACCATTCTTTCAGCGGTAATCTGTCTCCCGGCCGCCTATGCCTTCGCGCGTATGAAATTCCCGGGCAGGGACGTTCTCTTTCTGTCGTTCCTGGCGTCGCATGCCTTCCCGAAATTCGGGCTTCTGGTGGCGATCGCCGGGATCTTTCTTCAGATCGGATTGATCAGCACATTCTGGGGCGTGGTCCTCATTCAACTGGTCGGAACGCTGATGCTGATGATCTGGATTCCCGTGGCGGCCTTCAAGAACGTCGATCGGCGAATGGAAGAGGCCGCGCGCGATGCCGGGGCAACCCCCTTGCGTGTCTTCTGGTCGATTACCATGCCACAGGCGGCGCCAACGATCGCTGCGGCCCTCCTGCTGACCTTTGTCGGGACGTTCTACGAAACCGAAGGGGCGTGGCTGATCGGAGCGCCGCAGATCCGCACGATGCCGGTCCTCATGGTCACCTTCATCAACAACCAGATCGTCGTTCAGTATGGCGCCGTCCTATCGGTGATGCTGTGGGTTCCCTCTTTCGTCGCACTGATGTTTGCCCGAAGAGTGGTCGGCACCGGTACCTTCGCAAGGGGGCTGGGAGCATGATGTTCATTGCGGCGGATGGCACCAGGAAGGGCTTCAGATGGCACGCTTGACCATAAAGGGGATATCCAAGAGCTTCGGCGCCACCTATGCGGTCCGCGATGTCTCCCTCGATGTCGAGGATGGTGAACTGGTCTGTTTGCTTGGTCCTTCCGGATCAGGCAAGTCGACATTGCTGCGCATGATCGGCGGCTTCGAAAGACCGACCGCGGGAAGCATTCTGATAGATGCAAAGGATGTTACGTCACTGCCGCCGGAAAAACGTCCGACAGGCATGGTGTTCCAAAGCCATGCCCTGTGGACGCATATGGACGTCTTCAACAATATTGCATTCGGCCTCAAGCTTCGCCGCCTTCCCAGAGCCGAGATAAAAGAGCGCGTCGAACAGGCGCTGGCGCTCGTTGGTCTTGCCGACTACGGCAGGCGCATCACCACGCAGCTTTCCGGCGGCCAGCAGCAGCGTGTGGCGCTGGCCCGCTCGCTGGTGCTCGAACCCAAGATCCTCCTGCTCGACGAGCCCTTCGCCAGCCTCGACCAGCACTTGCGCGAGCGGTTGCGTGAGGAGGTGCGCGACATCCAGCAGAGGCTTGGAATCACGACGCTCTTCGTCACGCACGGACAGGATGAAGCGTTGGCGCTCGCCGACCGGATCGTCGTGTTGCGCGATGGCTGCACCGAGCAAATTGCGCCGCCCGATCGCATCTACCGCGAGCCAGAGACCGAATTTGTCGCCGGGTTCATCGGTTCGATGAACTTCATTCGCACCACGGTCAGGAATGGCATCAGCCAACATGCAGCCTTTCCGCTCCCTGTTCCCGTCGCGGACGGAGAAATCGTACTTGCGATTCGACCGGAAGCATTGTCGCTTTTTGCCGCGAAGGAGATGGGTACCGGCATCGTTCACCGCAGCATCGATTTTGGCACCCATAAGATCGTCGACGTCGATCTCAGCGACGGAACAAGAATGAAAGCGATGACATCAAGCAACAGTGACTGGACGATGGGCACGGCGGTGGAACCGGTGGCGGCCGCCTTCAGGGCGTTCCGAGACAACCGGCTCGTTCACCAGTCCGTCGCGGTCGCGACACAGGAGAACAATCGGGTGTTTGGTCATGCTTGAGGGCCGTGGAATTGCGATCGACAGAGCAGGGCATCGCACCTGGCTGAAGTGGCACCGGGGACATCGATTTGCCGGCGACATCTCCTTTACCCGCGCGCGCATCGTGGAAGGCATGGAACTCGGCGCCAGCGTCGAGGTCGATCTGATGCGCTTTGCCGGTGATGGTTTTGCGGTGCTGCACGACGAGACGCTTGATGCCGCGACAACCGGCACCGGGATGGTTCGATCCGCATCCGAGGCTTACCTGCGTGGCTTGCATCTTCGCGATCCTTTCGGGGCGCCGAGCGAACACAAGGTCATGATGCTTGCGGATCTCGGGCACCTGTTGGCTCAGGTCGGCCGGGATCCGAGGGCGGGATTGCAGCTTGACCTGAAAGAAAATTCCGACGTCATCCGTGACGCCGACATCGCCGCATTCGCGGCGGCTATTTCTCCTGTTGCCGACGCAGTCATTCTTTCAGGCGGTGACTCGCTTGCCGTCGAGC
This sequence comes from Rhizobium sp. RHZ02, assembly GCF_014851575.1. Classification (NCBI taxonomy): domain Bacteria; kingdom Pseudomonadati; phylum Pseudomonadota; class Alphaproteobacteria; order Hyphomicrobiales; family Rhizobiaceae; genus Rhizobium; species Rhizobium sp. RHZ02. The sequence goes on along the minus strand of NZ_JACUZX010000003.1, from coordinate 341,246 downwards.
GGCTTTCGCATGCGGTGCCTGACATGGCAATTGGCTACGACCCCTGCCACGATGGCGCCATCGAGCGGCTGATGGAAACACGCGATTTCGTGGGCTTCGTTGCCGGTGCGCTACGAGCCGTGCCGCGCGCGCGAATGATCTATCTCGATCGCCGCCTGGTGCTATTTGCGGATCAGGCGGGCTACGACGTGATCGGCGCATTTCAGGGGGCAGGGCGGCTCGTCGACGCCTATACGATCAACTCCGCCGTTCCTTCCGCATTGCCCGGCGTCAAACGGCTCCTGGAACTGAAGGCTGACCAGATCACGACGGATGATCCGGTCGGGCTGGAACGGCTTCTGATCGAAGATCAGGCCTGAAAGCCTTTGACAAGCCAGGGATGGAGGGCGGGATTGCCGGCAACGATGTCTCCGTTCGCGGTGACGGGTCCACCATCAAACGCCGAGATCTTGCCGCCTGCCTCGCGCACCAACAGGGCGGAGGCGCCGTAGTCGTGCAGTGACAAGCCATCCTCAAAAAAACCGTCCAGGCGACCACAGGCGACATAGGCGATCGACAAGGCCGCCGAACCCAGCCGCCGCACGCCCGCGGTTGTGGCCATCAACCGCTTGAGCGCGTTGAAGTACACGTCTTCCGGCACGGCCTTCAGTTGTCCGGGAATCGGCAGGCCGGCCCCTACGAGCACGTCTTCAACTCCCTTCGAGCTCACACACCGGATCCGCTCGCCATTCAAATAGGCTCCGCCGCCGAGCTCCGTGCTGAAAAGCTCATCCAGCATCGCGTCGTAAACGACGCCGGCGACAAGTTCGCCGTCCTCTACGATCGAGATTGTCATGCCGAAATGCGGAATGCCCCAGGCGAAATTTGTCGTCCCGTCGATGGGATCGATATAGATGACAGGCACGCCGTCCTTTGCGTTCCGGTTGCCGACTGCTTCTTCGCCTTTGATCGCGTAGGTGGGAAAGGATCGGTTTAACTCCTCGACGATGATGCGCTCGACGGCAACGTCGATCTCGGTCTGATAGTCCCTCGGCGCTTTTGCGACCAATTCGCCATCAAGGCGGCGACGCAGCGATGTTCGCGCTTTGGCGCCTCCAAGGAGAACGGCTTGCGCCAATGCCGCAAGGCGCGGCGAGGCAGTCGGTGAGATGCGGGATGACACGGGACGGAATTCGGCGAGATTTGGATTCGACATCGTCATGAGGTGATGGCAGAGCCGCATGAAGCTTTGATGACGGGACGTCGAGGCCAGCGTTGGCGGTCGTATCAAGGCGTGTCCAAACGCCAGACGTGGACCCTTGAAAAGGTTTTGTGTGGCCGACACCCGAACTGGGCGATGATTATATCACCGCCGGACGATCACGCGTGTTCCCGGACGGACCATCTCGTAGAGCTCCTCGACGTCCTCGCGGTACATGCGAAAGCAACCGCTTGACGCATTCGTGCCGATCGAGGACGGATCATTGGTGCCATGGATGCGCAGCAGGCCGTCCGCAAGATAAATGGCCCGTGTACCGAGCGGATTGGAAGGGCCGGGACGCACGACCATTGGCAGTCTCGGATTCTTCTGGCGCATGCTGGCCGTCGGTCGCCACTCGGGATATTTGCGCTTCGACGTGACATGCGTCGTGCCGTACCATCGTTTTCCCTGGCGCCCGACCGCAATCGGATAGGCGAGCTGTTCACCTTGAGGCGTCGTATAGACAAGCGTGTGCTCGCGTGTGGCGATGACGATTGTCCCGCCCCTTCCCGTCCGGGGTTGGCGCTGCGGCACCGGCTCGCCATAGTCGGGTGGCGGTCCATATGGACCATACGGATCATAGTAGCCGTAGTCGCCATAGTCACCGTAGTCGTCATACGGACCGTAAATCTGCGCCTCGGCCTGAAAGGCCGCAAACAAAAGCACTGTTGCAAATAGAACCAGGAACTTCATTGTCCGCTATCCGCTTGTTTTGATGCAAGATAACCGCGAAAATCTGTGGCGCCATTGTGGCGGCCGATGTTCCGACGCTACACGCGACGTCGATGCGGAATTTAGGCTTCTTATCATGTCCCAGTCTTATTCCCAGCCGACTTTGCCCCACTGAGAGCTCACAGCAGCCTGCTGATTGATGGCCACAGAAGGAAGAACTAGAAACCTAATTCCGCATTATGACCCTCTGCCGCTGGAGTCCTCGCCTTTTTGGTTTGCGGCTCTTTGTTTTTCCTAAGTCAGACTAAGTATTTTCTGCTTTTTTCAAACTGGCTTCGGTTTGATCACCGCCCCAGATCTGACCGGGATTGCGCACAAGCGAATTGTTCCCCCCAAAAAACCTGATCCGGTTTGGTTATGACAGAGTTCGGCCGCTCCAGTGTCGCTGGATTTGTCCAATCGATTGGTGCCCGCACTTGCTACCACCAATTAGATGCACAGCGCAGATCATTTGAACGTGGATCGTACCGGTGAGACTTGCGGAGCCTTCGAGCACGTGGCTGGAAACGCAAATCCGGACACAAATTGCAACCGGGATCTTATATAAGTCATAAAATGCCCTCACAAGTACTGCCGAATCGCTCAGCAAGCGCGCTGTCGCGGTTCGAAAGAAGACAGTCATTCGACGACGTGACTGGAACACGACTTCGCGCTTAACGCCTGATTTGGCGATTTAGCGCGGAATGAAGAGACGCCGCTGTTTGCGGTCGTCATTCGGTCTCTTTTGCCTCAGTCTAGGCAAGCGATCTCGATTTCTCGACCACCGAAGCCTCGGCCATGGTGTGTCTGCGCTACGACCACAAGGAGTCCATTTGTCTGAAACCGGATCCCTCTCGCAGCCGCGACCCTTCTTTGGGCTCTTCTCGTCGTTGCGTGTTGGCGCTCTGGGGCTTGGTGTAACCAGTTGCCTCGTCAACATCCTGGCGCTCAGTGGCTCGTTCTTCATGCTCCAGGTCTATGACCGCGTCATTCCCAGCCGCAGCCTGCCGACCCTCGTCGGTCTGGTCATCATCGTTGTGTCCCTCTTTGCGTTCCAATGGCTTCTGGATCTCACGCGATCCCTGCTTCTCGGGCAGATCGGACGGGCGGTGGATGAGCGGTTCTCAGGGCGGGCCTTCCTCTCAGTCGCGCTGTCGGCATCGCGCAAGCCGGCACCGGGAGACGGTCTGCAGACGATCCGCGATATCGATACAGTGCGTGGATTTCTGTCCGGCCCTGGCCCGGGAGCGTTGTTCGACCTGCCCTGGATGCCCTTCTACCTCGCCCTCTGCTTCCTGTTTCATCACTGGATTGGCCTCACGGCCGTGGCTGGCGCGCTTCTCTTGACGGGGCTGGCGCTGCTTGCGGAGCTGAAGTCACGCGGTCCGACGAGGGAGACGGCCACCATCCTTTCTGAGCGAATGGCTTTCGCCGAAACCGCGAGGCGCAATTCAGAAGCGGTCGTCGCAATGGGCTTTGGTGGGACGCTCTCGGCGCGCTGGGCCGAAGTCAACCGGCGCCACCTCGACAGTCACTTGCGCACGGCCACTTTCGTAAACTCGCTTTCAACCCTGTCGCGCTCCGCGCGCATGTTGCTGCAGTCCGCCGTGCTGGCCGTGGGCGCCATACTCGTCATTCGACAGGAAGCAACTGGCGGCATCATGATTGCGAGCTCCATTCTCGTGAGCCGCGCGCTCGCCCCGATCGAGCTTGCCATCGCGCACTGGCGAGGATTTGCGGCTGCCCGCCAGGCATGGTCGCGCCTCGACCGCGAGGTCGAGCTCTCCGACGGGCGGCAGCGCGACGTCGCACTACCGGCGGCGCGGCAATCACTGGCCGTGGAGAACCTTCATCTGGGAGCTCCGGGCTCGAAGATGCCGATCATTCGCGGGCTGTCCTTCGAGGTTAGCGCGGGTGAGGCAGTTGGCATCGTCGGTCCGAGCGCCTCGGGCAAGTCTTCGCTGGCGCGGGGCATCGTCGGCCTATGGCCGGCTCTTGCCGGGGATATCAGGCTGGACGGAGGGTCGCTTTCACAATGGACGGCGGAAGCACTCGGTCGCAACATCGGTTACCTGCCGCAGGACGTGTCGCTGTTCGACGGAACCATCGCCGACAACATTGCCCGGTTCGATCCGGAGGCCTCTTCGGAGTTGATCATCGCGGCCGCCAGGGCCGCGGGTGTCTACGATATGATCGTGAGCTTTGCCGATGGCTTCGATACGCGGATCGGCGAGCAGGGCAGAACCCTGTCGGCGGGCCAGCGGCAACGCATCGGGTTGGCAAGGGCCCTCTACGCGGATCCGTTCCTCGTTGTGCTCGACGAGCCGAATTCCAATCTCGATGTTCAGGGCGAGCTGGCACTCTCGCAGGCGATCGAGTCCGTTCGGTCGCGGCAAGGGGTGGTGTTGATCATCGCTCACCGGGCGAGCGCGCTTTCCGCGGTCGACAAGGTGCTGGTTCTCGAGGGCGGTCGGGGCAAAGCGTTCGGCCCGAAGAACGATGTTCTCAAGACGGGACCAAAGTCAGTCGCTGCCACCGGTTCCTTCGTCCGACCGCTTCGCGCCGGCGGGGAGTTGTCGTCATGACCGGGGCCGTGACATCGACGGAACGAGCAATCCGCCGACTTACGTTGCTTGCCCTTGCAACAGCTACCCTGCTCGTCGGGGTTCTTGGCGGGCTTGCCTCGGCGATCCGTATAAACGGCGCGGTGATTGCCCAGGGGACACTGGTCGTCGACAGCTATGTGAAGCCGGTGCAGCACCAGAAGGGCGGCACTGTGGGACAGGTCTTCGTCCGCAACGGCGATCGCGTCGCGGCTGGCCAAATCCTCGTTCATCTCGACGACACCCAGACGAAAGCGAATCTTGCGATCGTATCGCGGCGGCTGCGAGAGCTTGCAGCGCGATCAGCCAGGCTTTCTGCAGAACGCGACGGCGGGAACGCCATTCTTTTTCCAGCGGTCGTCAGAGATGCCGATGCCACTCAGGCTAGCGCCCTCATGAGCTCCGAGCTGCGGCTGTTTGATGACCGTCGCGCATCGCTCAGTGGAAGGACGGCGCAACTGCGTGAGCGCGTCCGCCAGCTCGACCAGCAGGCCGAAGGACTGTCGGCCCAACAGGAGGGCAAGCGTCGCGCCATCGGCATCATTGGCAAGGAGCTTGCAAGCCTGGAGCCGCTGCTTCGGCAGGGAGTTATTCCCGCAACCCGCGTCTACACCCTGCAACGTGATGCGGCCGATTTGACGGGAGAACTCGGCAGCCTCGTTGCCTCGACTGCGGAAATCAAAGGAAAGATCGCCGAAACGGAGCTGCAGATTATCCAGGTGGGTGACGATCACAGAAGCGAGGTCTCCGAACAGCTGAGGCAGGCGGAGGGCGACAGCGGCGAATACGCCGAGCGGCGTGTTGCGATAGAGGACGAGCTACGACACGTCGACATAAGGGCGCCGCAAGACGGCATCGTCCATCAACTTGCTGTCCATGCGAAGGGTGCCGTGATCACGCCAGGCGAGGCCGTCATGCAGATCGTGCCCGATCACGACATGCTCACGCCCGAGCTGAAATTATCGCCACAGGACGTCGACCAGGTCGCAGTCGGCAAGGAGGTCAGCCTGCGGTTCTCCGCGTTCAGCTACAGGACAACACCGGAATTGAAGGGACGCGTTGCATCTGTCTCCGCTGACCTGACAACGGACACGCATTCCGGCCAATCCTACTACACGCTTCGGGTCGCGGTGCCCGAGGGCGAATGGCAAAGGCTTGGCAAGCTGGCACCGGTTGCCGGAATGCCCGTCGAAGCCTTCATCGAGACGGGCGAGCGCACGGCGCTCGGTTATCTTGCAAAGCCGTTTACGGACCAGCTGGTCCGTGCATTTCGGGAGGAATGACGACAGCCATCGGAGGAGGGAGACCATGAGAAGCACGAAAACCCGAAGGAGTTGATAATGGCAAAATCAATACAAAATGCTGTCGGCCAACCGCTGTTCTACAGTGGCGCCTCGACCGCATGGTTCTCCGCAACCGGTTCCGGCCCTGTGCTGAATGGCACATCCGGCAACGACTCCATATGGGGCGATAGTTCCGTCAACGTGACCATGCACGGCGGAACCGGCGATGACATCTACTATCTCTATTCCGCCATCAACCGTGCTGCGGAGGAGCCTGGCGGAGGAACCGACACCATCAACACCTGGATGAGCTATACGCTCCCTGAGAATTTCGAGAACCTGACCGTAACAGGCGCCGGGCGCTATGCTTTCGGCAACGCTCAGGACAACATCATCTCTGGAGCCTCGGGAAGCCAGACGATCGACGGCGGTGCCGGCAACGACGTGCTGATCGGCGGAGGCGGAGCCGATACATTCCTCGTCACCAAGGGCCACGGGAGTGATCTGATCGTCGATTTCAGCAGCGACGATACGGTGCGTCTGAACAGCTACGGGCTTTCTTCTTTCGAGCAGGTGCTGGCTCATACGACGCAGGAGGGCGCCAACCTGCGGCTGGATCTCGGTGGCGGTGAGAGCCTCGTCTTTGCCAATACCGAGGTGTCGGATCTGCACGCCAGCCAATTCCAGCTGACGCTCGACCGCTCACAGCTCGCGCTGAGCTTCGATGACGAGTTCAACAGCCTGTCCCTGCGCAGTGGCGACCAGGGCACGTGGGATGCCAAGTTCTGGTGGGCGCCGGACCGCGGCAGCCCGTTGACCGGTAACGGCGAGCTGCAGTGGTACATCAACCCGTCCTACGCACCGACTGCAGCGGCAAATCCATTCTCTGTGAGCAACGGCGTATTGACGATTTCTGCAGAACCCGCCTCGCAGGCGATTCAGGCGCAGATCAACGGCTACGACTACACATCTGGTCTCCTGAACACCCATTCATCCTTTGCCCAGACCTATGGCTATTTCGAAATTCGTGCCGATATGCCGACGGAACAGGGCGTCTGGCCGGCCTTCTGGCTGCTCCCGGAGGACGGCTCGTGGCCACCAGAACTCGACGTCGTCGAGATGCGCGGTCAGGAGCCGAACGTTGTCAATGCCACAGTCCACAGCGACCATGGCGGCGCACATACGATGACGTCCTTTCCGGTCAAGGTGGCAAGTACTGAAGGCTTCCACAACTACGGCGTTCTGTGGGACGAGGATCACATCACCTGGTACTTCGATGACGTCGCAGTCGCGCAGACGGATACACCCGAAGACATGCACGACCCCATGTACATGCTGGTCAACCTCGCTGTCGGCGGTACGGCTGGAGCGCCGTCCAACGGTCTGGCGAACGGATCGGAAATGCACATCGACTATATCAGGGCCTACACCCTCGCGGACAGCCCATTGCACGCTGCGACGGAAGCCACTGCGAGCAACGATTGGCACATCTGACGAGGTGAAAGCCAAGCGGGATGAGGTCGGAGGCTCATGATGGCGCCAGTCATCCCGGGCCCCTTGAGCATCGTTATCCGTTAGCTTGCTTCGACGATGCTTTGATATCGCGTGCGCCGATCCCTCAGGCGTTCGCGATATCGCTCCTGGCTTGCAGACAGATGAGCGCGCATGGCGTCGCGCGCACCGGTAGCGTCGCCTGCAGAAATTGCATTGAGGATGGCAAGATGTTCCCGCTGCAATCCGGCCTGGTAGCTTGCCGAGAGAACCTCTTCGGTGGCGTAAGGAGAGGTGACGTCACAAGGGATGGTTCGCGCCCCGAGGGCGTCGAGGACTTCAACATAAAAAGGGTTGTTGGTTGCCTCGGCGATCGATCGGTGGAATGCAAAGTCGGCCTGGCCGGTGGGCTTGCCAAGCTGCAGGAGCCGATCGAACTCGAAAAAGCTCTCCTGAATCTGCGCCTCCTGCGAGGCGTTTCTGCGGGTGGCGGCCAGCGCCGCACCTTCAGCTTCAAGCGCGATGCGAACTTCAAGCACGTTCAGGGCGTGCGATATGTTGCTTGATCGGTCCTGTCTTATGATCGGAGCGGACGACTGGTGACCAATCACGAAGATGCCTGCCCCTTGTCGCGTTTCCAGCAACCCATCGGCCGAGAGAGCCGCGATCGCCTCGCGAATGACGGTCCTGCTGACGTCGAAGGATTCAGCGAGTTGGGCCTCCGTCGGCAACTTCTGTCCGACGGAGATCTGGCCTGAAAGGAAGTCCTGGCGGAGGGAGTTGGCGATCCGTTCAGAGAGCTTCTGTCGTCGTGATGGGCCACCATCGACCGGAGGAGGAATTGCGTTCAAGGGTGTTTTCGCCTCTGCAAATGATGTCCGAGCATACCGCCAGTGCTCCATTAAGACAACAATTGTAGATGTTGTCATACAAAATTGCAGAATCCGATGCGATCGATGATAATTTCTTATAATTCAGAGCTTTGACATATCAAAGGCTATCGATAGTTGATCCGAATGAAGCGATTGCGGTTGCTCAAGTATGATCAATATGTATGATGACTTGGAAGGACATGGGAGGCAACGTGACTCACACTGACTACACCAATCGCTTCGCGATTGATCCTCGGGCCGCAGCGGGATTTGGGACCGCCGAGCTTCGCGAAAACTTCTTGCTGCCACCGCTGTTTCTGGCCGGCCGCATCCAGCTTCACTACACCAATTACGACCGCATGATCGTCGGCGGTGCCATGCCTACTTCGGAAGCGCTTTCACTGGAAACGATCAAGCCTGCCGGGACCGACGCGCTTCTGGCCCGGCGCGAGCTGATCGCTGTCAATATTGGTGGTGCCGGCATCGTCAGCGTCGATGGCGAAGAGTTTCAGGCCGGTACCCGCGACATGGTCTATGCCGGCATGGGGGCTTCGGTGACATTCCGGTCCGTATCGGCCGAACAACCGGCAAAATTCTACCTGCTCAGCGCCCCCGCGCATGTTCGTCACCCTGCGAAGCATATCGGCATTTCAGATGCCAAGCGCGTCGATCTCGGCTCTCAGGCAACGAGCAACGAGCAACGAGCGTTCGATCTTCCAGTTCATCCATCCGGACGGTGTCAGGACCTGCCAACTCGTCGTGGGCATGACGACGCTTGCCGAAGGCTCGGTGTGGAACACCATGCCCTGCCACGTCCATGACCGGCGGATGGAGGCCTATCTCTATTTCGATCTGCCGGAAAAGGCCCGCGTCGTGCATCTGATGGGAGAGCCGAACGAAACGCGCCACCTGATCGTGAAGAACGAGGAGGCGATCCTGTCGCCGGGTTGGTCGATCCATTCCGGTGTCGGTACATCAAGCTACACATTCATCTGGGCCATGGCCGGTGACAATGTCGACTATACCGACGTCGACCTTGTCGCCATCGAAGATCTTAGGTGAGGAGGGGGAATATGGCAGCGAGTGATCTTTTCGTGCCGGCCAAGGATGCCGAGTGGACCAGTCCGGAACCGGGCGTGACCCGTCGCATCATGGCCTACCTGCCTGAGATGATGATGGTCGAGGTCGTTTTTGAGAAGGACGCCGTTGGTGCGCTTCATTCCCATCCCCACATCCAGGCAAGCTATGTGGCTGAGGGCAGTTTCGAGGTGACGATCGACGGCAGGACGGAAACCCTGCACCAGGGAGGCAGCTTCATCGTTCCCCCCGATCTGGTACATGGGGTCAAGGCTCTCGAGAAGGGCCGCCTGATCGATACGTTTACGCCACATCGCGCCGAGTTTCTGAAGTGAGCCTGCTATGACCATGTTCGATCTTTCCGGGCAGGTGGCTGTCGTCACCGGTGCCAATACCGGCCTTGGTCAGGCAATCGCCGTGGCGCTGGCGGCGGCCGGCGCCTCGATCGTTGCCGTTGGCCGCTCATCGATGGACGAAACCGAGGCTGCGGTTCGCGAGATCGGTGCCGGCTTTCACGCCATCAAGGCCGATCTTGGATCGATCGAGCCGGTCAAAGCGATCGTCGACGAAACGGTAGCGACCTTTGGCAAGCTTGACATCCTCGTTAACAATGCCGGCATCATCCGCCGCGCCGACGCCATCGACTTCACGGAGGCCGATTGGGATGCGGTCATGGACATCAACCTGAAGAGCGTCTTCTTTCTGTCGCAGGCTGCCGCCCGGCATATGTTCGAACGACGCAGCGGCAAGATCATCAATATCGCCTCGCTATTGTCATTCCAGGGCGGCATCCGCATTCCCTCCTACACGGCCTCGAAGAGCGGGCTTGCCGGACTGACGCGTCTCTTGGCCTGCGAATGGGCGGGCAAGGGTATCAACGTCAATGCCATTGCTCCGGGCTATTTCGTGACCAACAACACGACCGCGCTTCGCGAGGATCGTGAGCGCAGTGCCGGCATCCTTGCCCGCATCCCGGCCGGCCATTGGGGCGATCCCGCGCAACTCGGTGGCGCAGCCGTGTTCCTGGCATCACAGGCCTCCGACTATGTCCACGGCATCGTCTTGCCTGTCGATGGCGGATGGCTTGCGCGCTGAACCAGCCAGGCAAGTCATTGGCCGGGTGATGCGAGGGCCGGGGAACTGTAGATGAGCGGCGCAAAAGCCCAACGACTGGCCAGGACTGATGTCCGGGTCAGAAAATGAAGAACCCTTCCTCATCCCCTGCAATTACGGGGAGTTGATAGATGGCAGGAAGAATTCGACTTCCCTTCGGCGACGCATTTCCAGAGCTTCGACACGATCATGCCAAAACTGCTCGGCGGCGGGCGGGTCTGCCTCCCATGCGCGGACAGTTTGCTGATTGTCGTCGATCTTGACGCGCCTCTTTCCGCCTAGCCGGAGATATTCCTCCGCAAGCTGACGGCCCTCCGTCATTTCCATCTTGAATCACGTCCTTTCGATGAGCCTCGCGACACATCCGTCGCTAACTCAAGGAACGTTTGTCGTGGGCCATTGTTCCGCAGTCTCGGCATCGATTGCGACGGTGCAATGTCAGAAATGCGTGGCCTTCCCGCCGTCAACCGCGTCGATGACGGCGCCCCACAAGGCATCGACTTCTGCCTTCGCGTCAATCGATGCCAGATGGCTTTGGCTTGCTTCCAGCACCGCGTCGGCCATGGCGTTTATGTCGGCCTTTGTGTCGATCATGCGGATCGCACCGCCCTCTATCAGCTTGCAAAACAGGCCATGGTGGGCGAGGGCATCTCGCTGTCGCGGCGCGTTGACGACGACGGGCTTTCCCGAGAAGCTTGCCGCAAGCACGCTTGCCCGGCGCGCCGTCAGCCCTTCAGCGAAAAGATAGCAGAACACGTCGACATGTCTGAAGATCCCGAAGAGCTCCTCGGCGTCGGCAACATAACCTGTTACGACGACCCGGTCTGAAATGCCGAGCTTGTCTGCGAGCGCATAAAATTCCTGCTCCACATTGTCGGTGCCGCGGATGAACGATCCGGCGAAGACCACGCCGACGTCGTGGCCAAGCGCCAGCAGCCGGGCAGCAGTCTCCAGAACTGCCGTTGACTGCTTCTTGGGATAGATCGAACCGAACTGCCCAAGGATCAGCCGCCGGGCCTTGCGCTGTGCGTCAAGTCTCCGGGCGATCGGGCCGTCGTGGAGTGTGGTAGGCAAGGCAAGATTTGGCGGGATCGGGATGACTGCTCGCCGACTGGTCGACAGGGCGGACAGAGGGCTCTTGGCAAATTCGGCGGCGACTTCCGGCGCTGAAAACAAGATCTGAGTTGCGAGCATCACCACCGGAACCAGCACCAGGCGACGCTTCCAGTCGAGAGCGTGCCATTCGTGCAGTACCACGACAAGCTTTTTGCGCTGCAGCCGGGAAACGAATGCCGCGACGACCGGCTCTGCCAGCTTTTTCTTCCAGGCAACGACAGGAAAATTGAGGATGGCGGCGTCCGCATCGTCGAGCGCGGATTTAAGCCGGCCGATATCGCCGTCAAGCACGTGCCGAGTGGCGCGCCCGTCGAGTCGCAAAGCCGCCTGTCGGGCAAACTCTTCGACACCACAGGTTTGGGCGGCGTCGGAGACGAATGCGAGGTAGCGACGTTTCGGCATATCAGACCTTTTGAACAGGCGGACGGCGGGTGACCGCGCTGCGTTGATACCGTCTTTTGGTAAAAGCCGGCTTACAATTTCAGGTTCAATGTTTGACATGCCGTCGGCAAGAAGGCCTGCCACCATCACGTGTATAGCGAGGGTTAACTATAGCTCGAGGTTTTACAGCGATGGGTCTTCGAAACAGCTAATTGTCGGATCCGTTCTTGACCGATGCTCGTTTCGAAGGTGCGTGAATGACTAGGCATAGCAGTGCATCAGCGCGTCTGAGTTATTCGATGAACGAATGGCCGACGAACCGGCTCGGAAGCCTGCCGATCGTGCGGGCCGGCATGGAAGAATCCGCAGACGCCTTCATTCAGTTGGCGCTCGAGCGCAGGGGGGCCGGCGGGCGTCCCTTCTACTCCACCTCCGCAAACGGTCAAGTCATTGCGCTTTGCGAGCATGATGCCAATTTCCGCTCGTTGACGCGTCAGGCCGACCAGATCCATGCCGATGGAATGTCGGTCGTGCTCTTCTCCAAGCTATCCTCGGCCGAGCCTTTGCCAGAACGCGTCGCCACGACCGATCTCGTTCATGCCGTGGCGGAACGCGCGGCGGAAGCCGGGGTCAGTTTCTACTTTCTTGGTGCCAGCGAAGAGGTGAATGCCCGGGCGGTCGAGAACATGTCGAAGGCATATCCGGGACTTCGCTTTGCCGGCCGACGCAACGGTTATTTTGATCGCGCCGAGGAAGAAGCGGTTGTCGAGGCGATCAATGCGGCGGCTCCGGATATCCTCTGGATCGGCTTCGGCGTGCCGCTGGAGCAGCAGTTCGTCGTTCGCAACATCAACAGATTGCACAATGTCGGCTTGATCAAAACTTCCGGCGGCCTGTTTGATTTCCTCGCCGGAGGCAAGAGCCGCGCCCCCCGCTGGATGCAGAAGGTTGGCCTTGAGTGGTTCTACCGCATGCTCCTCGAGCCGCGCCGGCTGGCAACACGCTATCTGACCACCAATCCGGTTGCCATCTACGCGATGCTCCGGCATTCGCTGCGAGCCCTTTCTGCAGGCCGGTGATCGGACCAACGATCTTGAGTTCCTCGATTTCGCTCATCACACCGAGTTATCGTGGCGACCTCGACAGTTGCCGTCTTCTCTGCGACTCGATCGACCGGTATGTGACGGGCTACGACGTGCATTACATCGTGATCGGCGACGAGGATGCGGACGCCTTCGTGAGCTTCGAAGGGGAAAAACGCCGCGTGATCGTCTCGTCCAGCCTGCTTCCATCCCTTTGGGCGCTGCCGAAATGGCGGGGGCGTCGCTACTGGTGGGCACCCCATTTGCGCCTGCCAATCTACGGCTGGCACCTGCAGCAGATGCGCAAGATCGCAATGACGCTGGCGCAACCGAGCGAGCGGGTCATGTGCATCGACTCCGACAATTGCTTCTGCCGCCCACTGGATCTGAGCGCAATGGCATCGACGCCGAAGCTCGCCCACCACGTCGCGTCTGGAGATATCAATCCCACGCGACCTAGCCACGTCCGCTGGTGGCAAAATGCGCATCGGCTGCTTGGCCTGAGCGTACCGGCACTGCCAGGCGACGATTCCATCAGCCAGATGGTTCTGTGGGAGCGGCGAACGGTGGCGACCATGGTGAAGCGTATCGAGGGCGCTGGCCGCCTTCCGTGGTGGCAGGCGCTGGCCCGCATCCGGCATTTTTCCGAATATCTCATTTACGGTGTCGCGGTCGCCAATGACCCCGAGCTTGCGCAACGACATGAACGCGTTTCGCAAAGCCCGTGCCTGACCTATTGGGAGGGGCCGGCTCTAGACCGGGAGGGATTGGCGGCATTCATCGAAGGCTTGAAACCGGGTCAGACGACGATCGCGATCCAGTCGCATACGCACACACCGATCGAAGTGATCCGAAAGGCAGCTCTTGGCTGAAAGAGCCTAGTTGCTGGCCCGATATGGGGTTGGCAGGAAGCCGAGGCTTGCCAGTGTACGACCGAGCGACACGAGCAGCGGATGGCTTGCCGGCAGCAACCGCCGGGTCCTGAGGAACAGCGCCATCGATCGAAGGCAGCCGGCGCCGAGACTGAGCGCGTTTTTTGCAATCACCCTGATGGCCGACGTGCTGTGGATCCGATCGATAACATAATTGATGCTTCCGGTGCGCAGCGAGCGCGTCATCAGGAAACGGGCCGAGACGCGTTCCTCGGGTACGAATTCGCGGATAACCGCCTCGGCGCACCACCAGGTCTTGAAGCCGGCCTTGCGGCATCTCGTAAAGAACTCCATGTCGCCACCGCCCAGAAAATTGAAGCGGACATCGAAAAGCGGCGAAGCAAGGCCCGCAAATACCCGGCGGTGGATCAGGCAGTTGCCGGAACCGTGGATCTGATCAATTGCCCGGGTCGAGCCTTCTATCGAGCCGAAGAGCAGATGCTGTGTGACTGCGTCGGACACTGGTACTTCGAACTGCCGGACAACAGGCCCGCCGACGATGTCGGCGCCCTCCCGCCGAGCCGTGCCAACGATTGCGGCAAGCCAACCGGGCATGGCCATTTCATCGTCATCGATCATCAGCAGAAACTCGGCCTCCGGAAAGCCAGCCATTGCCTCGCCGAATGCACGGTTGATGGCATGGCAATTGCCCTGCCGCTCTTCCGTGGTGACCAGGAATGGCAGGCCGACCGTGGTGAGAAACTTGCGGGCAAAGTGGGCGCCGGCCGGGTTGGCTGCGTCGTTGTCGACAACGACGATGGCGAAGGGGAAATCGGTCACCTGCTCGGCGAGCGATGTCAGGGTGCGCGCCAGCCATTCCGGTCGACGAAACGTCGGGATGCAAACGACTGCCTCAACGGACCCCTTGCTTTCCTGCATCATCCAAACCTCGATCGCGCGGAGATTGTTCGCCTTGCGGCGTTAGCCGACTTCGCCCGGCTATTGGCGGTGAAGCTGTAATTGGCTGGCGCCCACTCTACAATCGACGGCTGAGTATGAGGTTAACGGGCCTTCTCAGAACCGTTGCGTCGATCCGAGGCGCGGGGACGGGAGTAACGCGCGATCCTGGTGCGTCAGCCTCCTTGACGACAAGCCCGGCATTGGCCTGCAATCTCAAACCGAAGACCGCAATCAGCATCGTGAACCAGATCGGTCCGCTATTGCCGAAGAACGGGCTTTCGAGGCAGGCGAGAAACAGGGAAAAGAGCCAGATCCGCAAGAACAGGCGCGTCAATGCCATGTCGTTGCTACCGGCAAGCGCGCGGCGGGCATAGCCGACAGGAAGGACCACCAGCCAGATGAACGTCATCACGAGCGCCGGGATGCCGCCATTGATCAACTGTTCCACGTAGCCGTTGTGTGAATTGGCGGCAGTGACGGCCCAGGTGGTCATGGCTTGGCCGCTGTTGAACAAGGCGTCGGTCTGCCAGAAGGACTGAAAGCCGTAGCCAATGATGGGCCGCTCGGCGATCGCGGAGAGTGCAAGCCGCCAGATCGAGCCACGGTCGGTAAAGGTCGGATCGATGCCCGCGGAAGCAAGCAGGCTGCTGAAGGAAGGCGAGACCGCCGCAGTCAGCAAGATCAGGTTCAAGCCGACAAGGCCGCCAAGAAGCATCACCACGCCGAGTTTCGTCCAGCGTTCAAAAATCCAGGCAAGCAGCAGGATTGCCGGAAGCATCGCGGCGGAGGTTTTCCCTCCCGCGTGAAGCACGAAGAACCCTGCTGACAATGCAATCAAGAAGCCAAGCCGGGCGTGTCCTGACCTTCTTGCATAGAGGCCGAAGAATACGGCATAGACCATCGCGGCTGCAGCCACGTTCTTATGGCCAAAATGACCGCGCCAGTCGCCGGCAAGCGACTGCTCTAGCGCGTCTGTCGCTTGATGGATGGCGAGGCGCGGCAGGAGAAGTACGCCAAAATAGGAGAGGCCGATCGTAAAGGTCAGGCCAAGGCACATGAGCCTTGCAAATTGCTCGCCGTTTCTTGGAATGAAGAGCATTGCGTTCGCGCACAGGCAAACAAGGATTGCGAAAACGAGGCGCCTGAAGGCTGCGCTGGGGTCGCCGGCAAAAAGACCCGTGAAGAGCAGCCAGACGAGCAGGCCAATCAGCAGGCCATATGGGCGCAGCAGCAAGTGGCGCGCGGGATTCTGCAGGACCGTGCCAAGGACCACGGCCGACATGGCGATGACGATCAACTGATTGAAAACGTTGGACGTGCTGCCATAAGGTGTGGAAAGGCTTGTGGCGTTTGGATCGGGAAACGGGCTCAATCCGATCCAGAAGTAGCCGAAGACAGCCAGGAAGAGAAAGCCTGCAAAGGGACTGCCTTTGCCCGCAACGACACTCTTGCCGCTGTCAGCCATAGGCCTTGGCCCGGATCGCGCTCAAGCGGCGATAGTCTCGCCAAAGCCCCGACAAGACCGCGATGGCAAGGCCAAGTCCGAGGCCGACAACGCCGCCGGCGCCAGCCAGCACATAGCCCCGCGGCGGAAAGCTCCGCGCTGTCGGTACGACCGCCGGTGAAACGATCCGCACGTTGGTCGTGTCGATCTGCTGGCGTTCGGCGGCTTCTCCTGCTCTTGCCATGAAGGCTTCGTAGACAGTCGCCTTGGCGCGCGCCTCACGCTCCAGTTCGCGCAAGTGAATCTGCGCGGCGGTGTCCTGGAAGACCGAGGATTTCATCTGGTTTGCCTCGGAGTTCAGCGCGTCGAGTGCCGATCTTGCCTGGTCGAGTTCGGCTTTCGCGGCTTGCACGATTCGTGCCGTCTCCGCGTCGATCTGGCCCTCCAGCGCCTTGAGCTGTGGTTCGAGCGCCAGGATCATGGGATGACGCGGCCCGAGGACGGCCGATTGAGAGGTCACGCGTTGTCGCAGCGTCGAATATTGCGTGCGCAGCATCGTCATCGTTTCCGATTGCAGCGCAGACGCGTTCAGGCGGTTCTTCGGGTTGGTGGACACGAGTTCGTTGTAGCGCGACTGCGCCTGAATGACGCGCGCCTTGGCGTCGATCAGCTGCGTGTTCGTCTGATTTGACATGAGGGTGCTGACGAGTTCTCCCGAACTCGATTGCAATCCCTGTTCGCGCTTGAACGTCTCAACCGCAGCCTCTGCCTTGGCAACCTCCACCTTCAGGTCACCGAGGCGAGCAAACAGCGAGCTCGCAGCCCGGCCGGCCCCTTCCGATTCCGCCTTGGCCAGCTCTTCCTGGAAGGCGGTCGCGATGGCATTGGTGATGGTGACTGACTTGGCCGCGTCCTGCGTCCACACCGCGATATTGACGATGAAAGAGCGTTCGTCACGACGGGCCGTAACGCGCTTTGCCAGCGCGCGCAGCGCGTCACCGGCCGGGTCCTTGGCTTCAGGCGCAACAAACTCCGGGTCATCGGTGAGCTTCAGCTCGCCAATCACGCGGCTCAGCACGTTACCCGATGTCAGGACCCGCAGCTTGCTTTCGACATCAAGCAGCTGCGTATCCCGCTGCATGCTCTCGGAGAAGATGTCGTCAGCGACAACCCGGAGATTCGACGGGTCGACGAGAAGGTCGATTCCGGCCGTAAAGCGCGGCTTCACCACAAGAACGACCGCATAGCCAGCGACAGCGCCGAGGATGGCGAAGGCAAAGATCCAGACGAGACCCACGCGCAGCCAGTTGAGGATACGGGTCAGGTCGAACTGAAAGAGTTCTTGAAAGACCGAAGGCCAGTTTTCTGAGGAAGGGGTGGAAGCAGGGGGAGGCGCAACTTTCAGCACCGGCCGCGGCGATGCGGCACCGTCATCCTTTTCCCGGCTCGTCGTCCAGCCACGCGTACTGATGACCGGAGTCTGATGTCGGGATGCGGCTTCATACATGGCAGCGGGTTCTGATTTACGTGGGCGCGGGAGCGCAAACCTATGGTTAAGAGACCTGATTTTCCTTAAGTATCCATTAATGGCGATTTCAATTTTCGCGTGCGCGTGAAGCAGCTCTCCAATAAAAAAGCAGAAGTTCAAGGCCTTGCACGCTTGCGCGGTCGAATTCTGGTTCATTTATACGCAATCCAAGGATATCCATTTATGCGCAGGCGGGACTTCGTTCTCGGCGCAATGGGTGCCGGACTGGCATCCACAGGCGCGCTCGACCCTTTTGTCCGGGGTGATCTGACTGCCAAGGCGGTGCCTGCCAGAGGCCCCATTCCCTACGGTGCGGCCGTACGCACCGATCTTCTCGACACCGAATTCGACTACAAGCAGGCCATCGTCGATCACTGCCAGCTTGTCGTCGGAGAGGGCGGATTGAAGTGGTTCGACCTGCGTCCGAGCCAGGATCAGTTCGTCTTCGACCAGCCTGACCGCCTGATCGATTTTGCCGATCAAAACGGCATGCAGATGCGCGGCCACACACTTGCCTGGTATGGCGCGATGCCGGATTGGACAAACAGCATCGGGAGCGCGTCGGAAGCCGAACGCGAACTCGTCCATCACATCACCACCGTCGTCGGACGCTATCGGGGGCGGATTCCGAGCTGGGATGTCGTCAACGAGGCAATCGCCGAACAGCCGGAGAGTGGTGCGACGATCCGCGGCTCGATATGGCAGGAGCGGCTCGGCAAGCGCTACATCGAGCTTGCGCTGCGCACGGCTGCCGCCGCCGATCCTTCGGCTCAGCTCGTCATCAACGATTACAACATTGAAAATCCGACACAGCAGTGCCGCGACCGGCGCCAGGCCTTGCTCGACCTGCTACGTGATCTGAAGGACCGCGATGTGCCGCTCCACGCCGTCGGTATCCAGGGACACCTCCCTGGCGACATGGACATCGACAAGGAGGGCCTATCGAGATTTGTCGAAACGGTGAAGGGAATGCAGCTTGACGTTCTCGTGACCGAACTCGATGTGATCGACAACAAGCTGCCCGCACGTGAATATGACCGGGACCAGGTCGTCGCAGCACGCGCACGCGAATTCCTCGGTGCGATTTCCGAGGCGGCGCGCCCGAGCGCCATTCTGACCTGGGGCATCACTGATCGCTATACATGGGTGCCGATGTGGTTCAAGCGAGACGACGGCAAGCCCAACCGTCCGTTGCCCCTCGATGCCGGGTGCCGGCCGAAGGCGCTGATGAAGGTCATCGACGAATTCACGCGTGCGGCCGAATGATGTTTCGTCAGATCTCGGCATACATGATTGCGAACGCCGTTTCGGCCCTTTTCGGGTTCGTTTCGGTCGTGCTTTTCACGCGCATGCTTAGCCCGCACGAATACGGCATCTATGTCGTGGGTACGGGTGTTGCTGGTGTCATATCGACCCTGCTTTTCGGCTGGATCAAATTCTCCGTGCTGCGCTTCGATTCCGAAGGTGGATCGAAGGATGTGCGCACCACTGCCCTTTTCGCTTATGCGGGACTGATGCTGCTCAGTCCGCTGGTCATCCTCGCGACGTGGCTCTTTGCGGAGGATTCGTCGACCTATGTCGTGCCGGCCGTGTTCGTCGCCTTCATGGTCGGGTTGTTCGAGTTCGTGCAGGAAGTGTTCCGGTCTCGCCAGCAGACGGGGGCCTACATGTGGTCGGTCATCCTGCGGGCGGTGCTGACGGTCGTCTTCTCTGCCGTCCTCGTAATGGTATTCGGCATGGGCGGGCAGGGTCTCCTTGTGAGCGTCGCCTGCTCCTATCTCGTGACGTTGTTGGTCTACGCGCCGGGCGTCTGGCGCCGACCGCGCCACCCGTTCGATACCGGGCTGATGAAGGAAATGATGCGCTTCGGCCTGCCGATGACCGCCTCGTCCTTCATCTTCGTGTTGCACACGGTTCTCGACCGAATGATCATCATAACCTATATCGGTGAGACGGCCGCGGGCGTCTATGGTGCCGCTGCCGATCTCGTCCGACAGATCATCCTGTTTCCGGGCGTTGCAATCGGATCCGCAACAATTCCGGTGGCGATCCGTTTGCTGGCGCAGGACGGCCATACGGCTGCCAACCGGCATCTGATGGAAACCGCCGAGGTGCTCCTGACGGTCCTGATGCCGATGGTCGTCGGACTGGCTTTGGTGGCGCCCGGTTTTGCAAGCCTGATCCTCGGCCCCGAGTTTCGCGACGCGGCTGCCATCCTCATCCCGATCCTCGTCTTTGCCTGGCTGTTTCGCTCCATCTCCTATCAGTTCGTGCATGTCAGTTTCCAGCTGGCGAAGAAGCCGAGCCTGATGGGGGCGCAGGGCATGATCATTCTGGCGATCAACATCATTGGCATGGTTGTCCTCGTACCGCGCTTCCAGCTTGTCGGTGCGGCCTGGGCGCTGCTGATCGCCGAGATCGGTGGCGTGATTGCCGGTTACTTCCTGTCCTATCGCGCCCATCGCCTGCCGCTCGAACTCCGCCCGATCGTCAAGGTCAGTCTCGCAACCGCAACGATGGCGGTGCCGACCTTCATCGTGGGCAGGCTTCAGACCGGCAACGCTGTCTTCGACCTGACTGTGCCGATCGTCACCGGTGTCGTCGTCTATGCGGCGGCTGCGTTTGCGCTCAACCTGGCCGGCGTCCGCATGGCATTGACGAGGCGACCGCGGCCAGCCTGATCGGGATCACTTTCTTTTGATCTGGCGCCGAATAGAAGGCAAGACAATGCCATTCCGACTTCCGCCAATTCTTAACGTCTCAAGTATATCGGTGAGGAATACGCACGGCGGTCTCTCAATCGGAACGCCTTGGGCGGGAGGGCAATAGTGACGCGGACGGATGTGAACTCGCAAGAAGAGAAGGGGCGTTCCGCCTCTCAGCCGACGGTCTTCGGGTCGCATACCGGTTTGTTCACGGTAGCTGATGACGATGCGCCAAAGAGCGATCTCGCAGTGCTTTTCCTCAGCCCTTGGGGGCTCGAGGAGATGTGTACACGCAGGTTCTATCGCATCCTGGCGGAGCGCTTCGCAGAGATTGGTGTCTCGAGCCTCCGCTTCGACTATCCCGGAACGGTGAATTCGCTGGACGACAGGTCGGCGGAACGCGGCCTGTCGGGGTGGTCCGAGGTGATCGGCAAGGCGGCTGAAGAACTCAAGATGCTGTCCGGCACCCGCAAGCTGGTCTTCATTGGTCAAGGTATCGGCGCGAGTCTCGCGCTCATGCAGGCGCGTTCCGCGTCATCACTTGCAGCGATTGCCCTTCTGGCGCCGGTACTGAAAGGAAGGGCCTATCTACGCGAGCTCTCGTTGTTTTCGCGGCTCATTGATGATGGTCTTGGTATAAAGCCTGAACTGCGTGACAGCGCGCCTGGATCGATCGCCGGATTGCGCATGCCCCGTGCTGTCGCAGAGGACATCAAGGCGGTCGATCTCAACGGCATCGAAATCACGGCCGTACCAAATGTCTTCCTCGCCGAGCGCCCGGGCTTTGAAGCCGATACGACGTTTCGTGATCGGCTGGCGTCGGCTGGCTGCCAGCTGCGGGCGATACCATTTTCCGGATATGATATGCTGGTTTCCAACCCGCTGGACCAGGAACTCCCCGAAGCGCTTGTCGATGAGCTGATCGGGTGGCTGAAATCGCTGCCGGAACATCAGGATCACCGCCCGCTTCCGGCGAAAAAGCCTTCGCTGACCGCATCGGTCCGTTCGGAGAGAATTCGCGAAACGTCCGTCCGCTTCGGTCAGGATGAACGGCTCTACGGGGTCTTGTGCGAACCCGCTGAAGGTTCGATCGGCGTGACCGCCGTTATTCTCACGACGGCCTACGATCATGCGGCCGGGTGGGCGCGCTCCTCGGTCGCGCTTGCGCGCGAGCTCGCAAAAGTCGGCGTGTCGTCCTTGCGCTTTGACAGCGCCGGTGTCGGGGACAGCCCGCCGGTCGCAGCCCGTCGCAAGCAGGTCCTTTATGACGAGGCCCAGATTGCCGATGTCGGAATGGCCCGGGATTATGTCCACAGTCTTGGTCTGGGCGACCGGACCTTACTGATTGGACGCTGCAGTGGCGCCTACGTCGCCTTTCGAAGTGTGGTGGCCGATCGACGCTGGGACTCCTGCGTGATTGTCAATCCGGTTGCTTTCCGCTGGCGCTTCAAGGGCCTGCCAAAGACATTGAAGGCCTATGTGAGGAATGCCCTCGATCTCGAAACGGTTCGCCGCCTCTGGAGCGGCGATGTGGACCTCGGCGCGGTGACAAAGAATATCTCCATGCGTCTGGTGGACCGGATGGCGAACAGGCTGTCTCCCATCTTCGCGCCCGCCAAGCCGATCACGCAGCTTACAAAGCAGGTGCATCGCGATTTTCAGGCCCTGGCCAGCCGCGGCATCCCGCTTTCGATCATCTATACGGAAGGTGACGAGGGGCAGGAGATGTTTCGGATCAATTTTGGCGATGCGGGAGAAAAGCTCTCTGCCTATCCGAACGTTCAACTGCATCTGTTCCCCGACGCCGACCACAATCTGACGCCGCTGCCGGCACGTGAGAAGATGATTGCGCTGGCAAAGCAGCAAGCTCTTTCACTTGGCAACCGCAGCGAACGGCACATTGCAAGCGCGGTTGCGTAGTGCAGTCAGGTCGCCTCCCTCGTCCGGCACCGGATTGGCGGAGTTGGCGCCGTCCGACCGACTGTTTTAGGCTCGTGGATGACAAGCTGAATACTGCCAGAACGCCGTGCATGGTGATTGCAAGCGCGGGGTTTCAACTATTGTTTGGCCCTATCTTGATTTGGCTCCTGCTGCTCATAAATTCATATACTTAAGCGTGGAGTTCACGCGACGCCTGATAAGCTTCATATTGGGAGGTCATCATGGCAATCTCTCTGATGGATGGAAGGAAAAGGCAGGATTGGGCTAACCTGGTTCTGGCGGTTTGCTTGTTTGTTTCGCCGTGGGTCATGGGATTCGCGGCCGAAGCAATGCCGAGCTGGAATGCCTGGATCGTTGCCGTCATGCTCGCCGCTATGGCAACGGCAGCGCTGTCGGTATTTTCCGAATGGGAGGAATGGGCAAATCTCGTACTCGGCCTCTGGCTGATTGCGTCGCCCTGGCTGCTCGGTTTCACGGCCAATGCGAACGCGATGTGGACGGTTGTCGTGCTTGGCTTGCTCGTTGCGGCCGTATCGCTGTGGGCCGTCTGGGATGTTCATCATCCGCACGCCCACGCATAGACCGCGGCCCGGTCCGGTCGCTGCGGTGGGCTAGGTGAGCCGTGTCCACCGCTCAAATGATGGTGTGGTCTTAATTCGCGATCAGCATTGATCGCGAACATATGGCGATGGCGATCGTGTCGCCGGGAACCGGATCAAACTTCGAATATCAGCAGGAAATAGGCAACGAAGAGAACGAGATGCACGGCGCCCTGCATGAGGTGCGTGTAGCCGCTCGCAAACGTAATGGTGCTGAGAGCCAGAGTGAGAACGAGCATCACGGTCTCGGTGCGCTCGAGGCCAAGCACGACAGGATGGCCAATGAGGTGGCTGACGATCAGCATCGCAGGGACGGTCAAGCCGATTGTGGACAGAACGGATCCCAGGAAGATGTTGACCGACCGTTGCAGATGATTGGCGACGGAGGCCCGCACGGCGCCAATCGCCTCAGGTGTCGCGACGAGGATGGCCATGACAACGCCCCCGAGTGCCGCCGGAGCACGAATTGTCTCGATAACGAAATCGATTGGCGCTGCCAATTGTTCGACGAGGAAAACAACGAGGGCCATGTAGGCAACCAGCAGGATGACGGGAAGCCATAAAGGTCCTTCCCTGGTCCTGACATGCTCGACTGAAACCTCACCGGTGTCTTCGATGAAGAAGCCTCGGTGCCGTCCGGTTTGCAGGATCAGGAAGACGCTGTAGAGCCCGACGGAGATGAAGACGAGAACCGCTTGCTGCACAGTCGAATAGGGCAGACCGTTTGTTGGGTGCGTGAAGTTCGGCATGATCATGCTAAGCGTTGCCAGGGGCACGATAACACCGAGATAGGCATTGGCTCCCTGGAGGTTGTGGTGCTGTTCATGCCGCCGCCAGCCTCCGATCAGAAGGCATAGTCCGACCATTCCGTTGAGGATGATCATCACCACGGCAAAGAGCGTGTCGCGCACCAGCGTCGGATTGTTTTCGCCGTGACGCATGACAGCAGTAATGGCCATTACCTCGATCGACGTGATGGCTAGCGTCAGAATAAGCGTCCCATACGGCTCGCCCAGTCGCTCGGCGAGATGATCGGCATGACGCACGACCGCAAGTGCAGAACCGAGCACGACTGAAAACAACCACACAAAGATGACTGCAAGCAATATCGGATTGACGAGCAACCCGAAGAGAGACTCACCAAAGAACAGGAATATGACGCTCGTCGCAATGCTGACGGCGAGAAGCCATTCCCGGCGCATCGGCGCCGACCAGTGACGTTGCTGCACGGCCACTTCCGGGTTCATTCCTGCGGGCCCCTCGAAGTCGTTTCGATGAATACGCCACAACCCGGCCCGTCCGTCCACTCCCATCGCACAAGTGGCGTCTGGCGGGCTGCGCGGCCACTGTTCCGCTGGAATAAATCCTTGCCGACGCCGCTGGCCAACCTCAACCCAGAATGTCGCGTCTCCAACGTTCCTCGGTTTTGGCAGGCCATTGGCACGCAGATAAGGCTACGCAACTCCAGACTTAGTTTGATGCAGCGCGGCCCGAACATGGCGCGCTGGTCTACTTGCTGGGGAAACTCTCCTGCCTATCTCCCCTCACGAGGGATCATGACAGGCGCCTTGCAGACCGTCGGCGGCCTGGATTGTGCCAATCAAAGGAGGAGTTGATGCCGGAGCCTTTTGTCGTTCATCGCGAGACCCACGTCGCGGCGCCACCTTCGGCGGTTTTTGCCTTGCTCACCGATCCCGAAAAGATCCTTCGCTGGATGGGGACTGAAGCACAGGTCGAACCTCAGCCCGGCGGGCTCTATCTGGTCAACGTTACCGGCGCTCGCTTCGCGCGTGGCTCGTTCCGAGAGGTCGTGCCTGTCCATCGGCTCGCCTACAGCTTTGGCTGGGATGGCAGCGAGATAGTCCCGCCAGGGTCGAGCCTGGTGGAGATAGACCTGATCGAGAAACCCGACGGAACCCTGTTGAAGCTGACACATACCGGATTGCCGAATGCCGAGCAGTGCGCCGGACATGCCGAAGGCTGGGAGCATTATCTCGGCCGAATGGCGCAGTGCGCGGCCGGACGCGATCCTGGTCCGGATCCCTGGGCCGGTCGAACTGGATGACGGTCCGCCGCCTCGGTCGGAGCTGCCTGAGCGGCTCGGACCGCGGGTGACAGCTCCCAGCCGGCATGGCATGATTTAAGCATGGATCTACCCAACTCGCTTGCATGGTTGATCGATGAAGCCGGCACATCGCCGGATCCCGACTGGTTCCTGGCCGAATTGGGCCGGCGGCTGCTGATAGATGGTCTGCCGCTGGCGGGCGGCGCCCTGACGCTTGCGGCACCGCACCCAATCATCGCCCGCCGCACCTGGTTATGGCGAGCCGAGACCGGAGCCGTAATCGAAGCTTTGAGCTTCACTGATATTTCACGCAATCAAGCTGGGCGTGAATGGTTGTCTGGTCTTGGGCCGGTGGCGGAGGACGTCGTGGGCCTTGCGCCAGACAGCCCGGTTCTGGGATGGGCCGGGACGCGTCCGTTCACGCCGGCGGAGGCCGGCGACCTGCATGAGGTGGCACGTTTTGCAGCGCCATCCTTGGCCGCGTTAGCAGCTAGGGTTGGATTGACCGCGCTTCTCGAAGCCTATCTTGGCAAACGAAGCGCTGCCCGCGTTCAGGCTGGCGCTCTGTCTCGCGGTACCGGTGAGACGATACCGGCCGTTCTGCTCTGCGCGGATCTGCGAGATTTCACTGCGCTCTCCGAAGCAACCGAGCCAGCGGTGATGATCGCCACGCTCGATGCCTGGTTTGATCGTATTGCCGGTGCGGTTCATGCCTTCGGGGGCGAGGTGCTGAAGTTCATGGGGGATGGGGTATTGGCAATCTTCCCCGTCACCACTACGCCTGCCAGTGCCTGCGAGGCGGCACTTCGCGCCGTTGCTTCGGCCCGCGCTGGCATGGCCCATCTCGATACCGTGCGCCAGGGCCAGGGTTTGCCAACACTTCCCTTCGGTGTGGCACTGCATTTCGGGGAAATCCTCTGGGGTAATATAGGTGCTGCCGACCGGCTGGATTTCACCGCAATCGGCCCCGCAGTGAATTTGGTCAGCCGGCTTGAAGGCCTCTGCAAGCCGCTGGGGCGTACCGTACTGCTTTCCGGCGAGGTCGCGGCAGAGACGACCACCACCCTGGTTCCCATGGGTTACCATTCGCTGCGTGGCATTGCCGAGCCCTGTGCCGTCTTCACGCTTCCCGGCGACTGAGGTCACGGAGAGCGATCACTAGAACCAGACATCGGCGACTGTGCGCCCGTCCGACGGCAGATCCTTGAAACTGTGGAGGCCATCAAACCGCAGCAGGGGTATGTCGGCCACGTCAGCGCGCTCGGCGAGACGAAGGTTGACGGCGATTCTTGTCTGCCCGTTGCCGCCTGGCCGCAATCCACGCCAACTGACGAGATTGCCGCAGCGGCGACAGAAGTTGAAGGAAAGGCTTTGTGAGCCGCGGATATAAGCGGTGAGTGCGTCGGTCGTGTCTTCGACACGAATTCCTTGGCCATCATATTCATAGGCCCAGAGGACGCCGTAGCGCCGGCAAACCGTGCAGTTGCAGATCGTCGCATCGGGAATGGTGCCGCGAAACTCCCAGTGAACCGCTCCGCAATGACAGGAGCCGCGGGTTATTTTGACGGCGGTCTGCTGCGCTTCCCCCGTGGTCATGAAAACTCTCCCCGACGATTGCCTCATATCTTCTAACGCAGATGGGGCGGGTACGACAGGTGCCACGTCGCCGGTTGGCCGGCAGCGATCGTTGCCGGGCGCGTCGAGGCTGTCTAATGGAGCCGTGGATTCAGGATCGCCCCGGCCTATTTTGCGGCCGCGTCCCCTGTTCCTCGTCCTGCCAACGTGCTGAGCACGAGCACGATGTCCTGCCAGAAACCAGCTTTTTGAATGTAACGGGCATCGGCTTGCGCGAGAGCCTCAGGCGTCGACATGTCAATTCCTTGAAGCTGGGCCAGTCCGGTTATGCCGGGCCTCACGGAAAACACCTTGAGTTTACGTCGTGCGGCGATGACGTCGTGCTGCGATGGGAGGCATGGGCGAGGACCGACGAAGCTCATTTCACCGCGCACGACGTTGATCAGTTGAGGCAGTTCGTCGAGCTTGTAAGCGCGCAGCTTTCTGCCGAGCGGTGTGATCCAGGAGGAAGCCGCATCATGAGAGCCGACGTTCGGAGAGCCCGCTGCCATCGTCCGGAACTTGATGCAAACGAACGGTACCTCACTCCGACCAACGCGCTCCTGAAGAAACAACGCGCCGCCAGGCGACGATCTGCGTACGAGGACCACAAGGAGGAGCAGAACCGGAGAGAGAACGATAAGTCCGAGGCACGCAGCGCAGATATCAAACAGTCGCTTCAAAGACCTGTTAAAGCTGTTGACCATCGGGATATTCGTGTTCCTGTCTAAAAAAATCATGCCAAACGTTTCAGCACGAGCGCTTCAGTGCGGTTCGCATATCAAAAGGCGGCGTCCAGTCCAATAGCGCGCGCGTATGCGAAATGTCCACTTCCAACCAGTCGGTGAGACGGTTCACCAGCTCTGCCTTGCCGGTTGCCCGGCCGAGGAAGTTGAGAACGCCGGGAGGGCACGGAAGCAATCGCGCCGAACACCCCATCGCGGTCGCCAGCCGCCTCAACAATTCTGGTGTCGAGACTGCTTCGCCGTCTCCCGCAAGGAATATTTGGCCAGCGGCAGCGGGATGAAATACGGCCGCCACGATCAGATCGGTGAGATTTTCGACGTATATCATGGATCTTCGATTGTCGATCGAAGCCAGGGGCAAAGGAATGCCGCTCCGAACGAGCCGTTTGAGCGCTCGGAAGCTTCCTTCAGCGCCACGTCCATAGACCAGCGGCGGGCGGATAATGACGATCTCCATCCCGGTTGTCTTCGAAAGCGCGATCAGGGCTTGTTCCGCTTCGAGCTTTGAGACGGCATATTCTGTCGTCGGAGCAGCTGGATCATTCGACGTGAATGCACGCCCGGCGGCCGATCGTTCCCCGTTCACCTTGATCGTGCTGATGAACACGAACCGTTTGACCCCTGCGGCGACAGCCTGTTTAGCAAGGTTGATGGTTCCCTCGGCGTTCACTCTACGGAAGGAACCTGGCCCCGCGTCCGACCCATCCATGACATTCTGGTTTGCCGCCGCCAGATGGATGACGACATCGACGCCGCTCAGGGCGGCTTTCCAATCCGTCTCAGCATCGATCTTCCCGACGGCAACAGACCCTGCTCGGGGAGAGCGGCTGGCCGTCCTGTAGGCGAGGTTGCGGACACGGAGTGCCTGCTGGAGATCCTGACCGACAAAACCTGTCGCGCCGGTAACGAGTAGCATTCTCAGCTCCGAGCCGATTGCAGAATGGCAAGCGATATCCCGATCAACTGGAAGCACCCTGGCGAACAGACACCAGATCGACCACTCCGTCGAACGGGTGAAAGTCCTGCACAAGCTCGCTCAGAATGCGACGCAGTGCCTCGACATCTCCTTCGTCTGCGGCGGAACTCAATTGCTGGAGTTTCGGCATCAGCATCTCCAATGCAATGAACCGCTCCCGTGCGCGCATGATCTTGGCATGTTCCGTCAGCTCGGGATTGTCACCAATCAACAACTCTTCGTAAAGCTTCTCTCCCGGCCGCAGGCCGGTCGTAACGATGCTGATGTCGCCGGACGGATTTCGTTCGTCTTGGACGACCAGGCCGGAAAGTTCGACCATGCGCCGAGCGAGATCGATGATCTTGACCGGCTCGCCCATGTCGAGGACGAAGACATCGCCTCCCTTGGCCATGGAGCCGGCCTGGATCACGAGTTCGGTCGCCTCGGGCACCGTCATGAAGAAGCGCGTGATCTCGGGATGCGTCAACGTGATCGGGCCGCCCTGGCGAATTTGCTGGCGAAACAGCGGAACGACCGAACCGGAGGATCCGAGGACATTGCCGAACCGCACCATGGTGAGAACCGTCGAGGCGCCTTCGGCCGCCAACCCTTGAAGCGCCATTTCCGCGAGCCGCTTGGTGGCGCCCATGATATTGGTCGGCCTGACAGCCTTGTCCGTGCTGATCAGTATAAACCTTTCGGCGCCGGCATCGATCGCTGCCCGTGCAACCGTCACCGTGCCAAAAACGTTCGTTTTGACGCCTTCGACCGGATTTTTCTCGACCAGCGGGACATGCTTGTAGGCGGCAGCGTGATAGACCATGTTCGGCCGCCAGGTCTCCATGATCTTCTGGATACGATGTTCGTCGCAAACGCTGGCAAGCAGGGGAACGATCTGAATCCCGCTATCCGGGTTGCTGCCGAGAAGTTCGTTCTCCAGGGCGTAGAGCCCGTATTCATTCTGGTCGAGAATCAACAACAGAGCGGGCTTCAATCGAGCCAGTCCGCGACAAAGCTCGCTGCCGATCGAGCCGGCCGCGCCTGTGACGAGCACCACCCGCCCGCGGATGTTCCGTTCCAGCAGTGTCTGGTCGGGCGCTACCGGCGTGCGGCCCAAAAGGTCCTCGATATCCAGTTCCTGCAGATCGGTGAATTCTGCCTGGCCGCCGGCCAGGGCGTTCAGATCGGGGATCGTGCGAACGGCAACGCGCGCGCCCCTGAGCTTCTCCAGGATCTCGTTGCGACGCGATCGGTCGATCTTGGGAAGTGCCAGAAGGATCGTGCGCACGTTCAGACGTGCGCTCAATTCGACGATCTTTTCCGGATCGTAGACCGCCACGCCGCCAATGAGGCTGCCATGGAGGTTCCTGTCGTCGTCGAGATAGCCGACAACCTTCAAGTCGGCACTGCTGCTCAAGGCGCCGGCAACCTGCCGGCCTCGGAAGCCGGCACCGTAGACGAGCATGTTTGTCTGCGTGCTCTGACGGAGGATCCGCTTGTAGGCTTCATGCAGGAAGTACCGCGCCGTAAAGCGAGAAAGGCCGATCGCGAGCAGCAGCAGCAGGGGTTGCATGATCCCCACCGTGCGAGGCACTCCGGGGAAGCTGATCGCCGTAAACACGGCCATGAAGACAAGGCCATAAATGGTCACGGCCTTCAGAACGGTAACGAAGGCCGACCAGCCAAGGAAGCGGAAGATGGCCCGATATAGACCCATCGTGATGAAGATCGGCAGGGCAATTATGAGTGAAACGGGAATGGTCAGGAGCTGAATTCCGGTCAGCGCCACCCATTCGTTCAATCGAAAGCAGAAGGCGAGCCAGATGGTCAGGATGCAGAGGCAGGAATCGACCAGCAGCGCCAATACCCGCTTGGCGGGCCTCGGCAGATCGAGAATGTTTTGAACGTACCTGTCGGAAAGCGCCCGCATCTTATCCTATCCGTGCACGCCCGCCGGGATTGCGTCGGACGGGCCGCTGATATCAGGAGCAACGCCACTTCGCTGACCCAAGCGCGAACGCAGCCTCATCGAACAGGCAAAACATGTGGCGGCAAACAGCAAGGAATAGGATTCGCCCATCGCAAGCCGGTTGTTCGAATTGGTCAGGATCGTGAAGCCAAAGTAAACCGCGAACGTCAGGTAGCAGGCAAAGGCACTCCTGCTGATCACGCCTGCCGATGAAGCACGATAGACACGATAGATGCCTGAGACAACGATCAGCGCCAATATCGCGAGGCCGGCGATCCCATATCGAACCAGAATCTCCAGATAGCCATCATGCAACAACGTGTATGGAACGCTGGCATAGGGTGTTGTCCGCCAGATCGTAAGCCAGCCGTTTCCGCTGCCAAAAATCGGCGAGACGGATATGACATGCAGCGCGTTGGTCCAAAGCTGCAACCGCTCATCCATCGACATCGGGGTCTGTGGTGATTCGATTGCCTCCTTCATCACCCGCTCAAGCGGCGCGCCGCCATCCAATCGTTCCGCGATCATCACAGTGGCATTGAGCGTCGCGGCCCCGTAATGCGCGACGTTGTCACGAACCTCGTAGATGCCCCACGACAGAAGCAGGAGCCCACCGATCGCGGCGACCAGCACGGTCTTTTTCCTGAGGTAAAGGAGGGTCGTGATAGTCATCAGACCAACTGCAGGCAGCAGCGCCAGCCACACACCCTTGGACTTGGCGCCATAAATATTGAAAATCGCCAAGCCGATGACAGCCACGGCGATCGCCAGCACAATTGCCTTTGCCCGTGCGGAACTGCCGATCTCCCACTGATGCACCGCCCAGTAGAAGGCTCCGATGAAGATGAAGCCGCACCCGACCGCGCCGTGAATGGAATTATGATGGAAAGCGGGAGATATGTACTCGCCCGCCATGATCGCTGAAAACGGCGTCGAGACAGCAAGAAGGACGAGCGCACCGCAGAAGAAAGCCAGCAAGATTGGCTTTATGAGATGCCAACTCGTCTGCAGTGCCACGCCCATCGCGGGAAAGAAGATTGCGAAAGCGTAGAGCCATTCCGACGCGCCTTTCTCACCGGCTGAAATCAGGCCGAAGAGGAATCTCGACAGGGCGAAGACACCCCAGGCAATGCAGACGATCGAAAGCCAGTCACTCAATACCGGGCGGAAAGGGGCCTTGCGAAGCGTGAAGGTCAAACCCATGATGAGGATGGCAGCATATCGATAGGCATCGCTTTCTATCAACGTCACGGACATCATGGCCAGCCATAAGATACCGGTGGTGATATCGAGGGCTGACGACTTCACCAATTTGCGAAATACAGGTGCCGTCATGATAGTGCGTACCGAATTCGGCGTGCATACTCGATCACGCGAAGAAAATGCGTCGCGAGCTTGCGGGCGCCTCGCAGTTTTACGGCGCGGTATTGAGCCCGATCGGCAATCTGGCTCATAGCCGAGCGCTCGGACAACTCGACGATATTTTGTCGAACCGTGTAAATGCTGACGCCGGTCTTCCACCCGCGCTCGAGTGTCATATCATAGGGGAATTCGATATTGTCGGCGCTTTTAAGCAGCTTGCGGGCCCCTTCACGCGTGACCAGGTAGCAAGCCGCAGACCCCTGCGGACCGTGCAGACAGCGCCCGACCGCGTCTCCATACTCAGAAACAGCCACTGTCCGGCACCACCTTGATCTGTGATTAAGCAACTTTACTACCTCGGCGGAAGGCACTGCTCGCAAGATTGCCTCTGCTCTATTGGTAAAATCATGACGCAATTCGACGTCATCTTCCATGATGATGGCGTTTTCGTAGTCGCTGGAAAGAAAGGCTTCCAGGGCTCTGATATGAGCGCGATAGCAGCCATATTCGCCAGGCAGCATCGCCCGGCCATTCCGGCGCAGGAACGCCTTCTCGTTGAACCCGGATCTTTGCGTCGACGGGATCACCCTTCCATCGACGCCGGGGACTCTGTTGATCTCCATGCCAGCAAGAGTTGCTTGCGACGAAACGTCCGCCCATCGCCTTGACGAACTGTCCAGATTGATCACATACGCGCCGGTCAAACCTTGCAAACGCCCCATTCCCGTCAATGTGTTCAGTTTCAGCATCTGATCCGCGTCATTTGTGGCACTTCCCTGGCTCTGCGTCGCTCCTGCCTCGAAGAGGCTGCGGATGCCACAAGCAATCGGCCGCCTTGGCCGGCTTTAATGGATAGTATTTCCGTCGATCCTTATCTACAACACCTTCTACGTGTGCATCCACAATTGCGACGGTGATCATGCCGCGTGACCGAGGCCAACGCGACAAATCACGTCCTGCCGTGGTGAACCACGCAAAATCCAGCGCTGGGGCCTCCTATCTTCAACATGGCCGGTCTTTGCAAGCCAAATGTTCGACCAGTGCATCAGTTTTCGACGATAGCTGTCCCGCTCCCGAGCTTTGCCTTAACCCCAATGCGTTGGTTGGCTGGCTGTCGGCAGAGGCGGTAGCCGCGAAAAGTCGCGATCGAAATCGAAACTCCCTGCACAGACATCCTGTTGCTGCCAGATCGCCCCTTGCGTGCGCTTGTGCCTCTGCTAAGCCTTCTCAGGCTGCAAAACGAAACGCAAGTGAAAGAGACAGGGCTCATGTTCCTGAGCGATCGCCAAACGGAAATAGTCGGAATGGCCAAATCGAACGGCCGCGTTTTCGTCGAGGATCTGGCTGCCCATTTCTCCGTCACGCCACAGACGATCCGCAAGGATCTGAACGACCTCTGCGATGCACAGATCTTGACGCGTGTTCATGGTGGAGCGACCTTCCCGAGTGGTACCGAGAACGTGAAATACGAGGCGAGGCGCCAGATTGCGGCCACGGAGAAACAGGCGATCGGCGTTGCAGCAGCCGGTCTCATTCCCAATAACGCCTCGCTTTTCATCAATATCGGCACGACAACCGAGGCGGTCGGGGATGCGTTGACGAACCATCACGAACTGATGGTCATCACCAACAACATCAACGTTGCCAACAGACTGCGACTGTTCCCGACGATAGAGGTCGTCATCGCTGGCGGCGTGGTGCGTGGCTCCGATGGCGGTATTGTGGGGGAGGCAGCCGTCGATTTCATCAGGCAGTTCAAGGTGGACTATGCGGTTATCGGCGCGTCTGCGATCGACGAGGATGGCGCACTGCTTGACTATGACTTTCGCGAAGTGAAAGTCGCGCAGGCAATCATTGCAAATGCGCGGCATGTCATCCTCGTGGCCGATTCAACAAAATTCGAGCGGACTGCGCCCGTCCGCATCGCGCAACTTCCCCAGGTGCATACGTTCATCACCGATCGGTGCATTGCGCCGTCGATCCGCCGCCTCTGTCAGGAAAACAGCGTGAAGTTGATCGAGACCGGATCAGCGGATACATAGACACCGGCAATTTGGGGTTCATTTCATCCAGGTCCTACGCTAGCGTTTGCCCATGAGTCTAGAAACCGTTCGCGCGTTCTTCCGCGCATATGCTCCCGACGTCGAGATCATCGAAACCGCCGAAAGTTCCTCGACGGTGGCGCTGGCTGCGGAGGCGCATGGG
This sequence comes from Rhizobium sp. RHZ02, assembly GCF_014851575.1. NCBI lineage: Bacteria > Pseudomonadati > Pseudomonadota > Alphaproteobacteria > Hyphomicrobiales > Rhizobiaceae > Rhizobium > Rhizobium sp. RHZ02. Next base: position 307,312 of record NZ_JACUZX010000003.1, on the reverse strand, counting down.
GTCGATCCCGCCCAGATAGCCAAGACGATCTGCATGCGTGTCGGTGAGAAAACGATGCTTGTCGTTGCCGGCGGGCTTGCGCGGCTCGACAACAGGAAGTTCAAGGATACCTTCGGGGGCAAGGGCCGGATGCTTGGGCCAGACGAGGTCGTGGAGGTTACCGGCCATCCCGTGGGGGGTGTCTGCCCCTTCGGTTTACAAACGATTATGCCGATTTATTGCGACGTCTCGCTGAGGCAATTTGACGAGGTGGTACCGGCAGCCGGCTCCACCAATTCAGCTGTACGCATATCGACCGAACGCTTGGCCGAACTCACCAAGGCAACCTGGGTCGATGTCTGCCAATGAAGATCGTCCCCTACGGCTTCAAACCCGCGGGGCAATCCCTATATAAGCTCCCGACATGCATCATTTGTCATGACAGGAGAGATTGGATGCCGAGTGCCGTTTCGCGTTTTGCCAAGATTGCGGCGATTGCCGCTCTGACAGGCGCTACCGTGTTTGCCTCGATCGGCGAGGCTGATGCGCGCCGGGCTGGCGGCTTCGGATTCGGCAGCCGTGGTACACGGACCTTCCAGGCGCCGCCCGTTACCCGCACCGCGCCTTCGCCTGCCGCGCCGATTGAGCGTTCGATGACGCCTCGCCCGCAGACCAACGCGCCGTATGCCGGCCAGCAACCGCTCGGCGCGCAGAGGCCCGGCTTCTTCAACGGCTTCGGACGGTCGATGATCGGCGGCCTCATCGCTGGCGGTCTTCTTGGCATGTTGCTCGGCCACGGTTTTGGTGGCGGCTTCGGCTTCCTCGGCATGTTGCTGCAAATCGCTCTGATTGCGATTGCGATTTCCTTTGCCATGCGCTTCTTCGCCAATCGCCGCCAACCGGCCTACGGCGGTCCTGGTCGCGCAACGGCTAGCAATATGACTCCAGCCGGCAACGGGTCGTTTCAGATCCCGTCGATTGGATCGGGGCTAGGTTATCAACAGCCACAGGCAAGCGCGAAACCAAATGACGAGCTCGGGTTGAGTCCACGCGATCTTGATCGCTTCGAACAACTGCTGACGGAGGTGCAGACCGCTTATGGTGCCGAAGACTACGGCACATTGCGTCGTCTGACGACACCGGAGGCCATGTCCTACCTGGCCGAGGAGCTGGGGGAGAATGCGACGAACGGCGTGCGCAACGAAGTCTCCAACGTCAAGCTGCTGCAGGGCGATATCGCCGAAGCCTGGCGGGAGGATGGCGCGGACTACGCGACGCTCGCGATGCGCTATTCGTCTATCGATGCGCTTGTCGAGCGGGCAAATGGCAAGCTCGTCAGTGGGGACAACAGTCGGCCTACGGAAACAACGGAAGTCTGGACCTTCGTCCGCAAAGGGGCGGACGAGTGGAAGCTTGCCGCGATCCAGGGCACGGAGCAGCGCGCCGCGTAACCTCGCGGCGCATCAACCTTCCTGGGCAGTCGGGACGACCCAAAGCGGGCGATCGTCGCGCTTGCCGCGCAGGGCCGGCGCCGACTGGTCCTCCACGGCAAGTCCCTCTTCGCCTTCCTGAACGTCTACTTCATAGGTATAGTCGTAGAGCATTTCACAGGCGCGCTCATTGGCCTTGATCTTCGCCTCGGTCTCGCCGATTGCAGTCGAAATCGCCTTGATCCGTGCGCGCAACATGGAACCGAGGATGTCGGTCGCCGGTCGCTTCTCCAGCCGTTCCAGGTGATGCTCGATGCGTGAGGCGTGGCGCTCGAGTTCTCTTTTGCTGAAACGCGCCTTGCGCATTTCCTCAGAAAGGTCGGACCGCATGCGGGCGAGGGGATCGAACGTGCCTGGCTCGCGCTCGTCCAAGGTCAGTTGATTGACGAGCTTTTCGATGACGATAAGTGCCTGCAGATCGATGGGATCGGCCAGTTCGACATCGTAGCCGGTGTCGTCGAAGACCTTTCTGCGAACTGGATCCAATAGAAGCTCGTAGGCCTTCTGGACGCGGCTGAAAGCCTCCGGGTCGCCACCAGAGTCCGGATGCGTCGCCTTTGCGCGACGCCGATAAGCAGCCTTCACCTGTTCGTCGGTCGCGTCTCGCCGGACCCCAAGAATCTCATAAGGATTGGTCACCATCCCTCCGTCGCTGTTCGGACATTGCCGTGACACCCATGAAGGGCATTCGTCCATCGAGGCCTTCTTCTACCATCACTGGGGCGGAGTTTGGACAAAAAGAATAAACAAAATCCCCTGATTCAATGCAGGCATGACACGGTTATCGGACGCGCGATCGCGGTTGATGGAGATCCACCCGTTCAACACCCTGGCCCTTTGAGCATGCCAGGCGCGTCATCGCGCTCCCGCTGAAAATAACCCATGCCCAGTCTGCTGCTTAATCGATATAATCCCGCGGCCCGCGTTGACGCATTTCGTCAAATCGAGTTCTATCCGCCACCATTTGTCCGGCCCCTCCTGGAGGTCCCGGAGAATTCGGAGGAGGTTTCATGCGCACTATCCGCAAGATCGCAGAATTGCGCGATCAGCTTGGTGCCTATCGGCGCGACGGCAAGACGATCGGCTTTGTGCCGACGATGGGTTTTCTGCACGTCGGACACATGGAGTTGGTCAGGCGCGCGCGCGCCGAAAACGAGGCGAGCGTTGTATCCATCTTCGTCAATCCGCTGCAGTTCGGGGCCAATGAGGATCTCGCCAAATATCCGCGTGACCTGACGCGCGACAGCGCGATGCTCGAGGCCGCCGGCGTCGATATCCTGTTTGCACCTGATGTCAGCGAAATGTATCCGGAGCCGATGCTGACGGTCGTCGATGTGCCGGCACTCGGAAACCAACTGGAAGGGGAGGTCCGCCCCGGACATTTCGCGGGTGTCGCGACCGTTGTGACGAAGCTCTTCAACCTCGTGCAGCCGGATCGTGCCTATTTCGGCGAGAAGGATTACCAGCAGGTGGCGCTCATCAAGCGGATGGTCAGGGATCTCGCCCAGCCGGTTCGTGTCGTTGCCGTGCCGACCGTACGGGAGACCGACGGCCTGGCTTGCTCGTCGCGCAACGTCTATCTCAGCGAGCGTGAGCGGGCGGCCGCCATTGTCGTGCCGAATGCGCTGGCGCAAGCCGAGCGGCTCTATGCGAAGGGCTGCGATAGTCCCGAGGAGCTGGAGGCTGCGTTGAGGCAATTCATCGCGATGGAGCCGCTCGCCACGCCCGAAGTGGTCGCGGTGCGGCACCCGGAAACCCTGGAACGATTATCCTCGCTGCAATCGGCGCCTGCCCTTGTCGCGCTTTTCGTGCGAGTCGGCACGACGCGGCTTCTCGACAACAAGATCATCGGGCTCAAATCGGTCAAGAATTCGAGGGCAGCGTAGTGAGCACCCATAGCAAGCAGAAGCGGCTGACGACAGCCTCGATTCGGGCGATGAAGGGCAAGGACCGTGTCGTCTGCCTGACGGCCTATACGACGCCGATCGCCCGCCTGCTCGATCCACACTGCGACCTTCTCCTGGTGGGCGATTCGCTTGGGATGGTCCTTTACGGCATGGAAACAACAGTTGGCGTGACGCTCGACATGATGGCTGCCCATGGCCGCGCCGTTATGCGCGGCGTATCGCGTGCCTGCGTCATCGTCGATCTGCCCTTCGGTAGTTACCAGGAATCAAAGGAACAGGCCTTTCGAAGCGCCGTCCGGCTGATGCAAGAGACCGGATGCGACGGCATCAAGCTGGAAGGCGGCGAAGAAATGGCGCAGACGATTGCGTTCCTGACAGCAAGAGGCGTTCCGGTCTTCGGTCACGTGGGGCTGATGCCCCAGCTCGTCAACACGGCCGGTGGCTTCCGGTCGCTGGGCCATTCCGATGAGGAGGCCGCAAAGATCAGGCGCGATGCACTGGCAGTCGCAGAAGCCGGTGCCTTCGCGGTCGTGGTCGAGGGAACCGTCGAGCCCGTTGCTCGTGACATCACGGCTTCCATTCCCGTGCCGACGATCGGCATCGGCGCATCCCCTGCCTGTGACGGGCAGGTACTCGTGTCAGACGACATGTTGGGGCTTTTCAACGACTTCAAACCGCGCTTCGTGAAACGCTACGCTGATTTGAGCCCTCTGGTGACTCAAGCCGTCGAAGCTTACGCCGAGGAGGTCCGCACCGGGCAGTTCCCCACCAAGGAACATACGTTCCAACGCAAGTCATAGTGTCTAGCCGCCACCTGTGATCCCGTACGTCACGGGTGACTGGCAAGGCCTCCGCCATAGGCGCTGGAACACGGATTGGGGGCGTTTAGCGTTCGCGGAGCCAGGTGTCGATCCCTCGCGCGGCGGCCCGGCCGGTGGCGAAGCATGCCGTTAGAAGATAGCCGCCTGTCGGGGCTTCCCAATCGATCATCTCACCGGCGACGAAAAGGCCGGGGAGTGCCTTCAGCATATAGTTCCGGTCAATCTCCCCCCACTCGACGCCACCTGCCGAGGAAATCGCCTCGGCGATCGGGCGCGTTCTTTGAACGGGGATCGGCAGGGCCTTGATCAGACGCGCCAGTCGATCGGGATCATTGAGGTCTGTGGCACTTGCGAGCTCTCGCAGAAGCGCCGCCTTCACGCCATCAAGGCCAACTGCCTTGCGGAGCCGGTTTGACAGGCTTGCTTTCGGATCTTGCTTTCCAAGCGCGTTGGCGATGCGATCCTGTGTGCGTGCCGGCAGCAAATCGACGTCAAGCGTTGTGGTTTGGCCAGCCGCCAAGCTCTCTCTCAGCACGGCCGCGTGGGCGTAGACGAGGCTGCCCTCGATGCCATGCCGGGTTATCACGAATTCTCCCGGAATGGTGCCGACCCTCGAGGTTGCCGTGACCGATTTGACCGGCTCACCGGAAAAACGCTGCCGCAGGTGCCCGCTCCAATCGACATCGAAGCCGCAGTTGGCAGGCTGAAACTCATCGATGGCGATGGTCTTCTCTCTCAGCCAGGGCAGCCAGCATCCATCGGAACCAAGCCGTGGCCAGCTCTTTCCGCCAAGTGCGAGCAGGGCTGCATCTGGTTTGACCACATATGCAGCCCCCCTTGCCTCGATCACATAGCCTCCATCCGAAAAACCTGTCCAGCGGTGCCGGGTGAGGATCTGAACCCCTTGCGCCTCAAGCCTTCGCAGCCAGGCGCGCAGGAGCGGCGAGGCTTTCATGGCCGTTGGAAATACCCGACCCGAAGATCCGACGAATGTTTCGGTGCCGAGCCCGGCGGCCCAGGCTCTCACATCCGACGGCTTGAAGCCGTCCAGTGCTTGGCGGAGGCGGGCATTCGACGTGCCGAAGCGTGACGCAAAGCGGTCGTAGTCCTCGGAGTGGGTGATGTTTAGCCCGGACTTGCCGGCAAGGAGAAACTTCCGCGCAACGGTCGGCATCGCTTCATAGACTGTGACGGTGTGCCCGGCCGACGACAGGCTCTCAGCGGCCATCAGGCCTGCCGGCCCGCCGCCGAGGATCGCGATTTGCTTCTTGACCATGAAATGTTGCCCGGGCTCGATCTGCAAACTCTCTCATGGCCCGCGCGAGCGCCGTGTGCAAGAGCGCCGCGATGGGTATGGGACGCTGCAACACATCCTGTGCATTTAGATGGGGCTATGTTCTGCAGAATGCGCGCCTGCGGACAGTTAGGCACGCCGCCTTAAGCGCCGTTGTAACATGGCTGGCATCGTTTGGGCGAAGATCAATCCACGATGCGGGGCGTGAATTTCGGCTTTGCAGGCGTCTCGGCTTTCTTCATTGCCTCTTCGTGATACCAGCAACTTTCGTAAACGGATGGAGCCATCCCCTGTTCAATATCAACCGCTTGACGTGTTTCGCCTGCGCCAAAGCGCTTCTGTGGAAATGCGTAGATCGTTGCAGTCTCGTGATGCACACCAACGGCCATTTTGTGCCTCCTTGTTCACCTGCCTCCGAAGACGTCGACGCGACGATAGCACATGTGCACAGGATTTGCGCGATATGATGGAAAAAAGTGCAATATTTGTTGGAATAATGAGCATCCAAATTTGCTGCGCTTTGTATCAGAATCTTTTAAGGTACAAAATATAAGCAAACGCATAAAAAGTAATCATTGTAGGCTGGGTGCGAAAAAAATGTTGCACTTGAAGGCGCCCTGCCATCGGAGCTTCTCGACCGATGCGCCAACCATTTCCCTGGCGACTAAATGATTGAGTCCGCTATCAGTTCCACGCCCACGATCACGGCCAACTAGCCTGTAGCCCGCCGATCGACCGGCGAGCTTTGAACAGTTCGCGATGCCGTTCAAACCAAACTGGCACGCGACGTGCATATCATTTGGCAGCCCTTCGCGGCCTGGTCGCTTCAACGGTCGGTTCGCGTGAGGTTTTGCTCACGATTTATGTTTGAGAGACTCGCAAATGACCAAGTATAAGCTCGAGTACATCTGGCTCGATGGGTACACCCCGGTACCAAATCTCCGCGGCAAGACGCAGATCAAGGAATTCGACGCTTTCCCGACGCTCGAGCAGCTACCGCTCTGGGGCTTCGATGGTTCGTCCACGATGCAGGCCGAAGGCCGCAGCTCTGACTGCGTGCTGAAGCCGGTCGCGATCTATCCGGACCCGGCGCGCACCAACGGCGTTCTCGTCATGTGCGAAGTCATGATGCCCGATGGCGTCACCCCGCATCCGTCCAACAGCCGCGCCACCATCCTCGACGACGAAGACGCATGGTTCGGTTTCGAACAGGAGTATTTCTTCTACGAGAACGGTCGTCCGCTCGGCTTCCCGGAAGCCGGCTATCCGGCTCCGCAGGGTCCGTACTACACCGGCGTTGGCTACTCGAACGTGGGTTCGATCGCTCGCGAAATCGTCGAGGAGCACCTTGATCTGTGCCTCGCAGCTGGCATCAACCACGAAGGCATCAACGCCGAAGTGGCGAAGGGTCAGTGGGAGTTCCAGGTATTCGGCAAGGGCTCAAAGAAGGCTGCCGACCAGATCTGGATGGCACGCTATCTGCTGCAGCGCCTGACGGAAAAGTACGGCATCGACATCGAGTATCACTGCAAGCCGCTCGGCGACACAGACTGGAACGGCTCGGGCATGCACTGCAACTTCTCGACCAAGTTCATGCGCGAAGTCGGCGGCAAGGCTTATTTCGAAGCGCTGATGGCGCAATTCGAAGCGAACCTGATGGACCACATCAACGTCTATGGCCCTGATAACGACAAGCGCCTGACCGGCAAGCATGAGACGGCTCCGTGGAACAAGTTCTCCTACGGTGTTGCTGACCGTGGTGCCTCGATCCGCGTCCCGCATTCCTTCGTCAAGAATGGCTATCGCGGTTATCTGGAAGATCGTCGTCCGAACTCTCAGGGTTGCCCCTACCAGATCGCTTCGCAGGTTCTGAAGACGATCTCGGAAGTTCCGACTGCCGGTTTTGCTTCGGCCGCGGCCTAAGCCAGCAATCTTGCGTTAGATTTGGTGGCGCCGGTCGACTGATCGGCGCCATTTCCGTGACTGGCGGCCCGCTGACACCGAATTTGCAGCGGAAGCGTCCTCGCAGGCGCCGCTGCGATCCATCCACCAAAATCACCCGGTGGTTGAAAAGTCCAGCCGGACAAGCATAATCCTTTTGCGTTGTCGGTGTTTGGTCCTATACTCCTGGCGGATCCTCCAATCGCGAGTTGCCGTGACAAGGAAACACAGCCACTTCCTTCGCTTGCTCGGAACGCCTGCGCTTTTTGCAGAGGGGCACGAGATTGCCTTGCCGGAGAAGGCCTACGCGTTGCTTGCCCTCCTGTTGAGCGCGCCGCAATATTCCATGGACCGCGAGATCCTGCGCGGCATACTCTGGCAATCGGATCAATCCAAACAGCGTGCCGGCAGCTTGCGCCAGCTACTTGCGCGTATCGATCGCAGCATTCCTGATGACATGCCACGCCTTGTCAAGACGACCAACACCCATGTCTCGTTCAACGACGAGGGATGGATTGCTGACGTCCTGGTCTTGACCAATACGGCCGCGCCGTTGCCACGTCCTGCGTGGGATTTGCTTGGCGGCGAGCTCCTCGAGGGGTTCAAGGCGCCGACGATTGAAGCGGAAGAGCGCATCGGTCTGGAGCGACAGCGCATCGCCGGCCGTCGCGAAGCCCATATCATTTCACTGCTTGAAACGCCGGAAAAGCGAACCTCTGACGATGTCCTCTTCCTCGCGGGTCTGCTCGTCGAGGCCGACCCTGCGAACGAGGTCGCTTGCCGGGCGCTGATGAAAAGGCACGTTGACGCGGAAGATCTTGCAGCCGCGCGCCAGGCATATTTTCGCTGCCGTAGCGAGCTGAAAACCGAATATGGTGCGGAGCCGGATGGCGTGACGCAGGCCCTCGCGCAGGAACTCGGCATCATCGCTCCAGCAATGCTTGCCAGTTCGCCCATGACTGTGCCAGCGATCGCGTCCACCGATCCGGTCGGGCAGCCCCGTGTCCTCATTTTGCCGCCGGATTCGATTTTGTCCGACCCGATGCTGCAGCGTGTGGGGCGAGCCTTGCTGGAGGAGGTAACGATCGGGCTGAGCCAGCAACGTGGCTTCAAGGTTATTGCCGCTCATACCAGTCTGGAAATCGTCAATCGCAATCTTGCGGGCATGGCTGCTCCGCCGCCGCCTGAACTGCGCTTTGACTATACGGTCTATGTCACCATCCATGGCCGTGATGACGACATTTATGCGACCTGCCGATTGACGAAGACTTCAACGGCCGAGGTGCTGTGGGCAATCGACCTGCCGCTCGCCATGCAGAAGGTCAATCACTCGTTCGGGCAGCTTGCGCGGCGTATCGTGATGACGCTTGCCGACACGATCGAGCGCCGCGAGCTCCTGGACATGACGCACGACGTCAACCCGTCGGCATATCGGTTGTACCTTGAAGGAAAGCGTCTCGTTTCGAAGACGGATCTGCAGCATCTGCGGCAGGCGCGCAAATGGTTCAAATCGGCGCTGGCCCGCCACGACAGATTCTCATCCGCGCACGCCGGAATGGCGCGCGTACTCGGCATGGAGTGGCTGGTGCGCGGGATGAAGGACACGCAATTACTGGAGGACGCCGACCGGTCCGCCTGGCTTGCGCGCGACACCGACCCCAATAGCGGCCGGGCGATGCGTGAGTTGGGCTTTGTCGCTCTTTACCGTCGCCGCTTCAGCGACAGCCTCGATTTCTTCGCGGAAGCGCAGATGCTCAACCCGAATGACGCCGATATCCTCGCCGACCACGCGGATGCGCTTTTGCATGATGGACAGAGTGACAGGGCACTGGAGTTGAGCCTGGCGGCGATCAAGCTCAATCCGCTGCCACCGGATTACTACTACTGGAACCTCGGTGGGATTCACTTCGTCCAGGAAAATTACGCAAAGGCGATCGAGGTTCTCGATCGCGTCAAGGATCGTCCGGCGACCTCGCGCCTCTTGGCCGCAGCACATGCGAAGAACGGCGACCTCCGGACCGCGTCGCGTTATGCCGCCATTGTCCTCGAAAATTTCCCGGATTTCCGTACGGATGACGTCTGGCAATTCGTGCCGGATCGCAATCCGGAGGACACGCGTCAGCTGATCGACGGTCTTCGCATCGCCGGACTGTCCTGAAGCGCTACAACTTCGGCGTTTTCCCTCTTTTCTGATGAAAATCTCGGTCACGCCGAAATAACGCCCGTTGGTGCATCTTCTCTGTGTCCGCAGCGCGATGCTGTTTTCAAACAGGAGATGAAACAATGACGACGACACAGATCAAGCCCGTTGCAGTCCGTCTTTCGGCAGCCGCTCAGGCCGTCCTTAAACAGGAAGCAGTGCAGCTCGACACGAACGCGACGGCAAATATCGTTCACGCCCTGAAGTTCCGTTGAGGATTGATGCGAATGTCTGTTCAGACCGCACTCGAGCGCCTGGCGCAAGATCTCAGCCTTTCATCGGCCGGCATCAACAGCTATCACGACCGCTCGTTGACGCCTGGGCAGACATTCGCGGCGATCAAGCCGCATTTCAAGGAACTCGGTATTACAAGGGTGGGTCTGCTCACCGCGCTGGATCTCCTTGAGATCCCCGTTGCCTTTGCCACGCGACCGAACAGCTATACGCTTTCCGTCTTCCAGGGAAAGGGTATCGACGAGGAGGCGGCAATGACCTCGGCTGCGATGGAGGCGGTGGAGACGCGTGTTGCCGAAAGCCAGCCCAGCGACCTTGTCATTGCGACCGTCGCCGGCATGAGGGCTGAGCATGCGCCGATGATCGACCTTGATTCGGTGGCCCGTTGTGTCCCTTCTGAGATTGGTTCCGAGCCGATCGCCTGGGGCGAGGGCCTCGATATCATGTCCAACCGTCCCGTCTTCGTTCCCTGGCCGCTCGTCGGCCTCGACCATCGGGGCACCCGGCCGTCCGGTTTTGAGCAGTCGAGCGACGGTCTCGCTTCCGGAAACCGGCCGGCGGAAGCCGTGCTTCACGGTCTTTGTGAACTGGTTGAACGCGACGCGTGGGCGCTGACGCAGTTGCGTCCCTATGAACAGCTGCGCGGCGCGCGAATTGATCCGATCGCGTTCGGCGACCCTGTGCTCGATATCATTGTCGATCGCATCCGGCGCGCTGGAATGCGTCTATTGCTGCTCGACATGACGACCGATATTGGCGTTCCGAGCTTTCTGGCAGTTATCATTCCCGGCAATCTCGGCGAGCGCGTGGATGCCCGCTGGACCCATGTTTGCGGGGGATGCGGATGCCATCCTGATCCTGTTCGCGCAGCACTGCGAGCAATCACCGAGGCCGCACAGAGCCGACTGACGGCGATTGCCGGCAGTCGTGACGACTTTTCCCCGCGTGTCTATCAGAGGCTCGATGATGGTGGCCCGATGCAAGAGCTCATCAATCTCTGCGACGAAGCCCCGGTTGCTCCGAAATTCTCGCTCGAAGCTCCGCAGCGCACCATGCAGGAAAACATCGGCCGCATTCTCGATCGCCTCAGGTCGAGGGGTATCGATCAGGTGGTGGCCGTGCCGCTTTCCCATCCGGGTCTGCCGGTCTCGGTCGTTCGTATGATCGTTCCTGGCCTTGAGGTGGATGTCAGCGGCGAATTCATTCAACTCGGATTGCGGGCCGTGAGCGCCATGCAGGGAGCGATGCAATGAAGGTCATTTTTGGCGGTCCGAGTTTTGGCGCCGACATCGATAGGCTTCGGGTAGAGAATCCGTCGGTCCTCTTTCGTGGGCCCGCTGCACGCGGCGACATATTTCAGGCGGTGCGAGATGGAGCGCATGCGATCGGGATTGTTGACGGCTACTTCGGGGAAGTGCCTTCTGTGTGGCACAAGGAAATCCTCTATGGGCTGCAGCACAATGTCATCATTGTCGGGGGTGCCAGCATGGGCGCGCTTCGCGCAGCCGAATGCGACGCGTTCGGGATGGTTGGGGTCGGCACGATCTACGAGGACTATGCTGAGGGTCGCCTGATCGATGACGAGGCCGTCGCGCTCGTGCATGCGCCAGAAGAGCTCGGTTGGTTGCCGCTTTCGGTTCCGTGGGTGGATTTTCAGCCGACGATCGACGGTCTGTATCGGCAGGGCGTACTTTCGCCTGCCGAGCACAAGATGCTGTTGCTCGCAGGCCGTTCGATCCATTTCTCAGAGCGTACTTATCCCAAGGTCGTCGAAGGCTGCACCCTTTCCGGTGACGGCCGTGCCAAGGAGATCCTGCGGCTGATTCGCGCCGGAAAGGTCGAGCGCAAGCGTCAGGACGCCGAACTCGTCCTGCAATATCTGCTGGAGGTGAGGTTTGCTCCCCAGCCGCGTGACTGGGGCTTCGCCGCCACCTCGCATTGGGAGCTTTTGCGGGCGGAAGTCACAGGTGCTGTCACGCCTGTAACGCCCAAGTAACGCCGGACCTGAATGATGGATATCGCTGAAGCCCGGAAGGCTCATCATTGGAGAAGGCAGTGACAATGAACATTCTGACGCGGGACGAGGGAACGGGTAGCGAGTACGCGAGAATCTTCCGGTTGCTCTCGGCGGCAAAGGATGAGGCCCAGAAGCTCAAGCTGAACAATCTGATGCACTTGACCAACATGGCTCTTCTTCAGGTGGTCATCGACTGGGACGGGATTGACCCCGAACGGGAGCTCGACGTCAACCTCGAAAAGCTGATCGGCACCAAGACGCAGGTCGCAATGAAGGACGCCAGCGAGAATCTAGTGCTTCTCGACTGCCACTGACGGACCGGGGTGACGTTGGGACTGCGCCTTTACTCGCCGTCGTCCAGCTGTTCCATGCCGGCAATTGCCTGTACGAGCTTTACGATCTTCTTGCGAACATGCTCGTTCTTGATCGACAGGAAAGCGGCATTGAGCAGCACGCCGTCGCGGGAAACAACGAATTCCTCGCTGGGCGTCGGATTATCGTTGGCCGAGTTGGGGTTGACGTCCTCGAAGAAAGATCGGACGTCGACATCGAGGGCACCGGCAATTTCGACCAGCATGCTCGCGGAAACGCGGTTTGATCCCTTTTCATATTTCTGGATCTGCTGGAAGGTAACGCCGACCCGATCACCAAGTTCGGTCTGCGATACTTTACGCATCAGACGCTTTATGCGGATTGTCTTCCCGACGTGAACATCAACTGCATGGGGACCTTCCTTCATCGCTCTCTCCTTCCAACGCCGGTTGTTACGCGACTATTCTGCCAGCAATCAACCTAACGGAGATAATTGAACGGATCAATTGCGTTGATGTGTTTTTTATCCCGCATAGAGAGCCGATGGGCAACATATTGGATATTCGGCTTTCGGCCCGATTTGCGAGGGGTTTAAATCGCAAATTTCTGTCACGGGGAGCAGCAACCACAGGTCGTGCTCAGCCGGCCGTTTTAAGTTGACGGATTCCTTCGCGTCGAGTAGCGGCAATCCTGTGTGCTGGCGAGCCTTTCCGCCTCCAAACTCCCGAGCGCTTTCGCGTCGCGATGTGGTATGCCACTGATAGATCAGTCGATACAGATGGATTCGTAGCTGCCGTGACGATCGGGTTTGCTCATGCCGAATTGATAGCCGTACTGGTTGCGGTAACGGGTGGCGAACCGCGTGTCATGACGATCCGATCCGGTGATGCACTGCCGTCCGGTCCGTTCGAAATGGGACATCGCACACTGCAAAGCGGTCTGCGTGAATGGGTTCAGGAGCAGACGGGCCATCCGGTCGGCTATCTGGAACAGCTCTACACCTTCGCCGACCGCGACCGAAACAACGAAATCCTGGGCGGCCGGACGATTTCGATCAGCTACCTCGGCCTCGTGCATGAGCAAGCGACGCTAGGCGGCGGCCGCCCCGGCTGGCAGGGCTGGTATGGCTATTTTCCGTGGGAAGACTGGCGCACCGGGCGACCGGCGGTCCTCGACCACCTGGTCGACTGCCTTATGGTGTGGGCCGAGCGTGATCCGTCCCGTCGTGAGGATCGGATCCGACGGGCAAATTTCGCCTTTGGGCTCGGCGAGGCCTCATGGAACGAGGATCTTGTATTGCAGCGTTACGAGCTCCTCTATGAAGCGGGCGTTGTGAACGAGTCGGGCTGTGCGGCCGAGACCAATCCGGGCCGGGCAATGTTCGCGGACCATCGGCGTATCCTTGCGACAGGCATTGCGAGATTGCGTGCGAAGATCAAATATCGCCCGGTGGTTTTCGAGCTGATGCCGGTGAGCTTTACGCTGCTGCAGCTGCAGCGCAGTGTCGAAGCGCTTGCCGGGCTGACGCTGCACAAGCAGAATTTCCGCCGGCTGATCGAGCAGCAGGAACTTGTCGAGGAAACCGGCGAGACGACGAGCGAAACGGGCGGACGCCCCGCAAAGCTTTTCCGTTATCGCCATGCTGTCCTGGAAGAACGCGCGCTCGCCGGATCAAAGCTGCCAATCTCCCGCAATTGACATATGCTCATAACGAGAATATCTATGCGCTCCAGATATACTCTGATTGAGTATAAATAGGAGCCGGCCATGAACCCCAGCGTTTCCGCATCATCGCTCTACGAGCGCGTTCGTCGCGTCATCCCCAAGGCGGAGTGGATGTCGTTCGAAGATGACGTCGAGGCGATCCTTGAGCTGAAGCGGCGGCGAAACGCCGTCATTCTTGCGCATAACTATCAAACGCCGGAAATCTTCCACGGGGTTGCCGATATCGTCGGCGACAGCTTGGCGCTGGCGCGCAAGGCAATTGACGTCGAGGCGGATATCATCGTGCTTGCCGGTGTGCATTTCATGGCCGAAACGGCCAAGCTCCTCAATCCCGACAAGACGGTGCTCATCCCGGATATGGGGGCCGGTTGCTCGCTGGCGGATTCGATCACGCCCGAGGATGTGGCGCTTCTACGCCAAGCCCACCCCGGCGTGCCTATTATTACCTATGTGAACACCTCGGCGGCCGTGAAGGCGGCATCGGACATTTGCTGCACATCGGGAAATGCCAGGCAGGTTGTCGAGTCTCTCGGCGTGCCGCGCGTGCTGATGATTCCAGACGAGTATCTCGCCCGAAACGTCGCCCGCGAAACGTCGGTCGAGGTGCTTGCCTGGCATGGTCACTGTGAGGTCCATGAACTGTTCACGGCGGATGATGTCAGGCAGCTTCGTGAGAATTATCCCGGGGTGACGGTGCTGGCGCATCCAGAATGTCCTCCGGATGTCGTTGCCGAGGCGGATTTTGCCGGGTCGACGGCAGTCATGTCGGATTTTGTCGGGCAGCAGCGTCCGGCCCGTGTCGTGCTCCTCACTGAATGCTCGATGAGCGACAACGTCGCCGTGCACCATCCTGATGTTGAGTTCATCCGCCCCTGCAACCTTTGCCCGCACATGAAACGGATCACGCTCGCCAACATCCGCGCTGCACTCGAGGAAAACCGCCACGAGGTCACCGTCGACCCTAAAGTTGCCGTTTCTGCAAGGCGTGCGGTCGAGCGGATGCTTGCGATATGACCGCGCTTCTCGGGTCATTGAGCGGGCAGGTCGTCGTCGTGGGAAGCGGGCTCGCCGGTATGATGACGGCGCTGACGCTGGCGCCGCAGCCGGTTGTGCTCATTACCCGCGGCGCCATTGGTGCGCAGACCTCGAGCGCCTGGGCGCAAGGGGGGATTGCCGCAAGCCTTGGCGAGAATGACAGCACCGAGTTGCATCTGTCCGATACACTTGCTGCCGGCGACGGCATGTGCGACCTGCAAGCCGCATCCGAGATCATCGAAGAGGGGCCGGCCGTCATCGCCGCCCTGGAGCGCGCCGGCGTTGCTTTTGATCAGGACAGTCAGGGTCGCCTGGTCCTTGGCCTTGAGGCGGCACATTCGCGTCGACGCATCGTGCATGTATCCGGGGACGGGTCGGGTGCTGCGATCATCGCCGCACTGGTGCAGGCAATCGCCAACACGCCCTCGATTACCACGCTCGATGCAACCGAGGTGCGCTCGCTTTTGAGCCATGACGGATCTGTCACCGGTGTGGTCATTATCCGGAGAGGGCAAACCGCTGCCATCATGACCAACCGGGTGGTGTTGGCCACAGGTGGGATCGGCGGACTCTACGATGCCACGACCAATCCCATTTGCAATTTCGGCCAGGGGATCGCGCTGGCGGCAAGGGCGGGGGCCAGGCTTGCCGATATGGAATTCGTGCAGTTTCACCCGACCGGCCTTGACTCTGCGCGGCGGCCCTTGGCGCTTGTCAGCGAGGCCGTGCGCGGCGAAGGAGCTGTTCTCGTCAACGACAGGGGGGAGCGCTTCATGACCGGTTTCGACGGCGCCGAGCTTGCTCCGCGCGACGTCGTTGCGCGCGCCATCAGCGACGAGCTCTCGCTGGGGCGGCGTGTCTTTCTCGACGCCCGTGCTGCGCTCGGCAATCGCTTTGCCTCCCGCTTTCCAACGATCCATGCACTCTGTCAGGACGCCGGAATCGACCCGGCAATCGATCTCATTCCAGTGCGCCCCGCCGTCCACTACCACATGGGCGGTGTTGCGACCGATTTGACGGGGCGCAGTTCGGTCCCCGGTCTTTGGGTCATCGGCGAAGCCGCCTCGACCGGACTGCACGGCGCCAATCGTCTGGCCAGCAATTCGCTGCTCGAGGCGGCAGCCCTTGGTATTCGGGCCGCCCGTGATATTGGAGCGACATTGCCCGGCACCGTTCGGTCGGCGCCGGCAGTCTCAGCCGGGCCAGCACCGGATGCGTCTGCGGTGCGCGCGATCGTGTCGCGTCATCTCGGCGTGCTGCGCAATGCTGGGGCTCTCCAGGGTGCGATCGCCACCCTGCTGCCGCTCGCGGAATCCGACGGACCCGCTGCTGACCCGGCGATCGTTGCATTGACAATTGCCGTCTTCGCAATGCTGCGCAAGGAAAGCCGCGGAGCGCATGCCCGCACCGATTTTCCGCTGAAGCTGCCTGTCGCCGAACGCCGCTTCATGACATTTGCCGATGTGCTCGATGTCGCACATGCCGCCACCCATTCTTTCGCCCGGAGTGCCTGATATGTCCCTTGCCCCGTTGCCGCGCCTTATTATCGAACCGATGGTGCGCACAGCCCTCTTTGAGGATCTCGGCCTTGCCGGCGACATTACCTCGGCGGCGGTCATCCCCGCCGATCATCGCTCGTCTCTGGTTATGGTGGCGCGGCAGCCCGGCGTCGTCGCCGGCCTGGATGCGGCTGAACTCGCCTTCCAGCTGGTCGAGCCAACGATCACCATGGCCCGTACTATGGAGGATGGATCCCCGGTCAGGCCCGGTGACATCATCGCGGAGATCACTGGACCGTCGCGTGGGTTGCTGACGGGGGAGCGCACGGCGCTGAACTTTCTTGGACATCTGTCCGGCATCGCGACGGTGACGGCAAGCTTGGTTGAGGCGGTCAGGGGCACGACGGCGTCGATTGCCTGCACCCGCAAGACGACACCTGGGCTGCGGGCCCTGGAAAAATACGCGGTGCGCGCCGGCGGGGGCATGAACCATCGGTTTGCGCTTAATGATGCCGTCCTGATCAAGGACAATCACGTGGCGATTGCCGGCGGCGTGGCCGAGGCGATCCGTCGTGCCCGCGCGGGCGTTGGGCACATGGTCAAGATCGAGGTCGAAGTGGATACGCTCGAGCAGCTCGGTGAAGCGATGCGAGAGGGTGTTGATGCGGTCTTGCTCGACAATATGACGCCGGCGCAGCTGCGCGAAGCCGTCGCAATCGTCGATGGTCGCGCGATCACCGAAGCCTCCGGAAGTGTAACGCTTGCAACCGTTGCCGCGGTCGCCGCCTCAGGCGTCGACCTCATCTCTGTTGGCTGGTGCACGCACAGCGCGCCGACGCTGGATATCGGGCTCGACGTGCAAGGCTGACCGATATCGTTGGCAAATTCGTCGCGTGTCACGATTTCTGCAGCGCGCTACGAAGACCGAAAGGACCTGCTCGAGACGGCTCGGAGTTTCCCGTCGTGTGTCCAGGCGCGATATTCGATTTCAGAGATGAGCGTTGGCTGCGCCGACACGAGGTTCTTTCCTCGACCTGAATAGTCGAAGGATGCGCGCTTCCTTTTGAAGCGATCGAGCATCCTGCGGAGGTGTTCGGCGTTCCTTTCGGCGAGCAGGCAGGCTGGAAGCCCTTAGGAGTTCTTCGACCCTTGCCTGTTCATCCTTGAAAATATCGGCATCATTGTCGCAACAATGCCAAGGTCGCGACGAGCTGACCCGCGTAAAGCTGAGCGAGGTTACGGGTCTGCTCATCCCTGGATCGCTCCGCCTCGCCGAGATAAAAATCAAGAAGCAGTTCTGCTAGCGCAGTGGGTGGGATATCTGCCACCCCCACCGAGTTCTCAAACTTCAATATGCGTCCCCCGAACGCTGCAACGCGCTGCGCCCAGCCATTCTGTCGCAGTGTCGTCGGCTCTCGCGAGGGCGGATGATCATTTCGAACGAGTGTTCGAAGGTGAGCGTCAAGTCTGGTTTCAAGTTCGCGCAGGAGGATCGTTTCAGTCTGCGCGTGCTTCTGAAGATGGAAGGCCAAACGCCGTTCGCGGCGTAAAACAGAGACGTGCCCGAGCTCTTCGCGTGCCATACGTTCCGCCGCCTCGGCAATCTCCTGTGTTGGCGCGTGGGCCGAAACATACGTCCAGAAGAGGAAGGCCCGTTCCTCGTTTCGCACAGCGACCGAAAAGGCCCGATAGGCCGAAAGCAGCGCGGGGTCCGTGAGGTTCATACCTTCATCGTCAAAGACGTCCTCCGGTTCGGCGCCCGCAGCGACGCTGGCCATTCCCATTTGACCTGACCAATCCTCTACGGAAGCGAGATGGCCGCGTTCCTCTGCAGCCAGTCGTTCGAACACGGCAACCAGGTCGGGCTTTCGCGATCGACGCATATGGTCCGCCAGCGTCTCATAGCCAGCAATGGCTTCAGTCTCCATAGCCTTCGCCGTTGCCAGCAACTCCGGCATCGAACGGATGGTCATCGGTTCTCTTGGCAATTCTGTCATGGTTCGCTCCTGAGACGCGCCGTCTTGCGGAAACGGTTATCAGAAGGAAAGATTTTCCCGTTTGATACATGTCAAAGAGGGGCTGCTGCGTCGCGACTACACCTTTCACCGTAAACCGCCAACGTGGGTGTACGGGGAAGAATGCTTTTGAAATCGAGACCTTGGCTGCAAGCCTGCTTGCAAGCGCTACTCGTGCTTGCTGCAATCTGGTTATCTGCCGTTGCTTGCAGCGCCGCTGATCAGCTTGCGACTTACATCCAAAAGGTAGAGCCCTCGGAACTTTTCCAGGGAGCGGACAGCTTCGGCCCGCCGCAGGGAGAGCCTCCGATCGCCCCGGTGTTCCGCGGGAGCGAGGTTCTCGGTTACGCATACCTGAACTCGGACTTCACGGCGTCCGCCGGCTATTCCGGAAAGCCAATCCACATCGTGGTTGGCATTGCGGCCAATGGCGTCATTCGCGGTATCAAGCTCGTCGATCACAAGGAGCCGATCGTCCTCATTGGCATTCCGCAGGCCCGTGTCGTCGCGGCATTGAATTCGATCATCGGCAAAGATCTCGGACGTGTCGCCGCTGGCCTCGATCGTCCTCCGCAGGTCGACATCGTCAGCGGTGCGACAGTGACCGTCTTGGTCATGGGGGATAGCGTAGTCCGCTCGGCCGTGAAGCTTATTCGTGCCCATCGGCTCGACAGTCAGCAGCAAACCGCCGGAACGCCGGTCGCAACGGAAGTCAAGCGTGTCGACGAGGCAAAGGTAGGCACGCAGGATTGGGAAACGCTCCTTGGAGACGGGTCGATCCGCAGCCTGCGGCTGACAGTGGGTGAGGTCTCGGAGGCTTTCCGCACATCGAATAAGGACGCGGCTGCCGCAAGACCGGAAGCGACGCCCGAAACCGAACGATTCATTGATCTCTACGTTGCTCCGGTCAGCGTTCCAATCATTGGCCGCAGCCTGCTCGGTGACACCCTGTATGAACGGCTTCGCAAGCAACTGCAGCCGGATCAGGCAGCAATCCTCGTTGCCGGCGATGGTGCTTACTCTTTCAAGGGGTCAGGATATGTGCGCGGCGGGATCTTCGATCGGATAGAACTCCTTCAAGACGGGCAAGGTGTCAGATTCCACGACCACGACCATACCCGCATCCCGGCGCTCGCAGCAGCCGGCGCACCCCGACTGAGGGAAATCGCCCTCTTCGCCGTTCCCAAGGATTTCACCTTCGATGTAACCGAACCCTGGGAGCTGCAGCTCCTGGTACAGCGCGCCGGCGAGGGCACACAGAAGGCCGTGCTACCCTATAACCTCGGCTACTCGCTCCCCACACCCTATGTGAAGGTCGAGAAAGCAAGCCAGACGCCTGCTGCCGCCCCTGTCTCCACAGCGCCGCGCGTGCCGCAGCCAGAAGCAACCGTCGACGAGGGCGAAGCTCCGCTCTGGATATCGATATGGCAGGGAAGCCGCGTCAAGATCGCGATAACGATCGGTGCGCTTTTGACGCTGACGGCAATCTTCTTCTTTCAGGACTGGCTTGTCCGCCGGCCGAAACTGTTCGCCTACGTCCGGAACGGCTATCTGCTATTTACCCTTGTTTGGCTGGGGTGGTTCGCCAACGCGCAGCTTTCGGTCGTCAATGTGTTCACCTTTGCCAATGCTCTCGTGACGGGGTTCAATTGGCAGTTCTTCCTGGCAGCCCCGGTCATTTTCTTGCTCTGGGCAGCGGTTGCGGCGGCGCTCTTGTTCTGGGGCCGCGGACCCTTCTGCGGGTGGCTTTGCCCGTTCGGTGCACTGCAGGAGCTTACCAGTAACGTCGCCAAGAAGCTCAAGGTGCCGCAGGTCAAGCTGCCGTGGGGTCTGCACGAGCGTCTCTGGCCATTGAAGTACATCATTTTCCTCGGTCTCTTCGGCCTTTCCTTCTATTCGATGGCTCTTGCCGAGACGTTCTCCGAGGTGGAGCCCTTCAAGACTGCGATCATCCTGAAGTTTGCACGCCAGTGGCCGTTCGTGCTGTTCGCGGTCACACTTCTGGTCGCCGGACTCTTCATCGAGCGCTTTTACTGCCGTTACCTGTGCCCGCTGGGCGCAGCACTCGCCATTCCTGGGCGGATCAGGATGTTCGAGTGGCTGAAGCGTTGGCCTGAATGCGGCTCGCCGTGCCAGCGTTGCGCGAAGGAATGCCCGGTTCAGGCCATTCATCCCGAAGGTCAGATCAATGTGAACGAGTGCATCTACTGCATGCACTGCCAGGAGCTGTACCAGGACGACCACCGCTGCCCGCACATGATCCAGGTGCGCCTCAAGCGCGAGAAGTTCATGGCGCTGTCGACACCTGAATCCAGAGGAGAGGTCACCACCAAGAAGAAGGTCGAGGTTACCTACAAGGGTACTCCAATCAAGAAAGCAGATTCCGCGTCGGATCAGCCGGCGTGAACACACCCACCAAGGAGACGCAAATGACAACTCAAGAAAAGCATCCATTGTTCAACAGACGGCAACTTTTGGGGACGACTGCATTCGCGGCGGCAGCCGGCGCGGCCGGGGTCGGTGGCGCTCTGACGCTTTCCGGAGCCACGGCTACGGCGGCGCGCGCGGAAGGCTTGAACCATGAGGTCAAGCCTGGCGAACTCGACGAATACTACGTGTTCGTGTCCGGAGGGCAATCGGGCGAAATCAGAGTGGTTGGTCTCCCATCCATGAGAGAACTCATGCGTATCCCGGTTTACAACCGCTGCAGCGCGACCGGCTGGGGTCTTACCAACGAAAGCCGCAAGGTACTCACGGACGGTCTGCTTCCTCAAACGCGCGAATTCTTGTCCACTCGCGGCGGTGTCTACCACAACGGCGATCTGCACCATCCGCATCCCTCCTTTACCGACGGGACCTACGATGGGCGCTACCTGTTTGCCAACGACAAGGCAAACACGCGCGTCTGCAGAATCCGTCTGGACGTCATGAAGTGCGACAAGATCATCGAACTTCCGAACCAGCACACGGTCCACGGACTTCGTGTGCAGAAGTACCCCAAGACCGGATATGTGTTCTGCAACGGCGAAGATCGCGTTCCGATCCCGAACGACGGCAAGATTCTCGACGATACCAAGCAGTACCATGCTGTCTTCACAGCCGTCGACGGCGAAACAATGAAGGTTGCCTGGCAGCTCATCGTCGATGGCAATCTCGACAATGTCGATGCCGACTATCAGGGGAAGTACTGCTTTGCGACCTGCTACAACTCCGAAGAAGGTGTCAATCTTCCGGAGATGATGGCAAAGGACCAGGACTGGGTCGTTGTCTTCAATCTCAAGAGGATCGAAGATGCCGTCGCGCGGGGCGACTTCAAGGAGATCGGCGGCGTTCCCGTTCTCGACGGCCGCCACGGTTCCGCCTACACGCGTTACATCCCGGTCTCGAACAGCCCGCATGGCATGAACACGGCTCCGGATGGAATACATGTCGTCGCCAACGGAAAGCTGTCTCCTACCGTCACAGTGTTCGACGTTCGCAAGTTCGATGACCTGTTCGAGGACAAGATTCAACCGCGCGACACGGTCGTCGCCGAGCCTCAGCTTGGCCTCGGGCCGCTCCATACGGCCTTTGACGGGCGCGGCAATGCCTACACCACCCTGTTCATCGACAGCCAGATCTGCAAGTGGAATATTGAAGACGCTATCCGCGCCTTCAAGGGCGAGAAGGTCGACCCGATCCGTCAGAAGCTCGACGTTCAATATCAGCCGGGTCACAACCACACATCGATGGGCCAGACCAAAGACGCGGACGGAAAGTGGCTCATTTCGCTGAACAAGTTCTCGAAGGATCGCTATCTTAACGTCGGCCCCCTGAAGCCGGAGAATGATCAGTTGATCGACATTTCCGGCGACAAGATGGTTCTCGTTCACGACAATCCCACCTTCGCCGAACCACACGACGCGACCATCGTTCATTCGTCGAAGATCAATCCCGTAAGTGTCTGGAAAAGGGACGACGTCTTCTTCGCCGATGCAGTCGCTCAGGCCAAGAAGGACAACATCGACCTCCTGTCGGACTCCCAAGTTATCCGGGATGGAAACAAGGTGCGGGTCTATATGACGTCGGCGGCCCCGGCGTTTGGCCTTGAATCATTCAATGTCAGGCAGGGCGACGAGGTGACCGTCTACGTTACCAATATCGATGACGTGGAGGATCTTACTCACGGCTTCTCGATCGTAAACTACGGTATCCAGATGGAGGTCGCGCCGCAGGCGACCGCGTCGGTGACATTCACCGCCGATAAGCCAGGCGTCTATTGGTACTATTGCTCGTGGTTCTGCCATGCAATGCATATGGAGATGCAGGGTCGCATGCTCGTTGAACCAAAGGCAGCATGATGCCGCCGCTTGGCAAAATAGCACTCCTCGGAATGGCGGTCGCAACGACCGCCATTCCGGCCCATGTTCGCGCCGCAGAATTCCAGCTTGCGGCGGCGGATGCAGCAACCGTTCAACGTGTCCTTGATGCCGCCGCAGATGGAGACATCGTACGGCTGTCCCCTGGCCGGTATGCCGGACCATTGACTGTCAGCAGGCAGATCGTGCTGGAAGGCCAGTCTGGCGCGGCCGTCGTGGGCAATGGCAAGGGAAGCGTGATCACGATCACGGCGCCAGGAGCTGTTGTGCGAGGTCTTGAGATTGAAGGATCCGGCTCTGATCTGTCTGCGCTCGATTCCGGGGTGTTTGTAAGCCAGAGCGCTGACCATGCGGTGGTCGAAGACAACACGATCAAGGGAAACCTGAACGGCGTCTATTTGCACGGTGCCGCCGGTTCCGTCGCCCAACGCAACCGGATCATCGGAATGGCGTCGGGTCGGATGAGCGAGGCCGGCAACGGCGTCTCACTGTGGAATGCCCCGGGGGCAATGATCGTGGACAATGACATTAGCCTCGGCAAGGACGGGATCTCGACGAACGCGAGCAAACGCAACGTCTTCAAGGGAAACCGTTTCCGCGACCTGCGGTTCGCCATCCACTACATGTACACCAACGACAGCGAAATCAGCGACAACGTCTCAGTGGGCAACCTGGTCGGCTATGCCATCATGTTTTCGAACCATCTGAAGATCACCGGAAATGTCTCCGATGGCGACCGGGATCACGGCTTGCTCCTCAACTTTGCCAACGGCTCGACCATAAGGCAAAACAGGGTCACCGGCCGCCTTCAGCCATCAGATCGATGGCTGTTGGGTGGAACAAGGGCTGACGCCAGCGACATGCCTGGCATCGAGACGCGACTTGCCGAAGGGCAGGGGACGCAGCTCGGACCGGAGAAGTGCGTGTTCATTTACAACGCAAACCGGAATGTCCTTGAAGACAACGTGTTTGAGAACTGTGCCATCGGCATACATTTTACAGCCGGCTCCGAAGGAAACGCCATTGCCGGCAATGCGTTCGTAGGCAACCGGAATCAGGTAAAGTACGTCGGGTCGCGTTACCTCGATTGGTCGAAGAATGGTCGAGGTAACTACTGGAGTGACAATCCCGCGTTCGATCTCGATGGCGACGGGATAGCAGACAGTCCCTATCGCCCCAATGACATCATCGACACCGTTCTTTGGACAGCCCCGCAAGCCAAGGTTTTGACCACAAGTCCCGCGGTTCAGATCATCCGATGGGCGCAGTCCCAATTCCCTTCGCTCCTGCCGGGCGGCGTGATTGACAGCAAGCCCCTGATGGGGCCGCCCGTACCCTTGGAGAATGCACGATGACGGCGACAATTTCTCTCGAACACGTTTCGAAATTTTATGGCGATACCGCCGCGATCAACGATGTTTCGTTTTCCCTTGGCGAGGGAGAGCTGGT
This sequence comes from Rhizobium sp. RHZ02, assembly GCF_014851575.1. Classification (NCBI taxonomy): domain Bacteria; kingdom Pseudomonadati; phylum Pseudomonadota; class Alphaproteobacteria; order Hyphomicrobiales; family Rhizobiaceae; genus Rhizobium; species Rhizobium sp. RHZ02. The sequence goes on along the minus strand of NZ_JACUZX010000003.1, from coordinate 283,036 downwards.
TGCACTTGTCGGTCACAATGGAGCCGGCAAGACGACGTTGATCAAAGCGATCCTGGGGCTTCTTCGACCGACCGACGGAAAGGTGCGCGTCCTTGGCGAGGACCCGGTTTCCGGGAACCTGATCGTGCGCAGGGAGGTCGGATATCTCCCCGAGAGTGTCACTTTCCATCTGGCGCTCACTGGACGTGAGGTTCTGTCGTTCTATGCGAAGCTGAAGCGCGTGCCGGCGGATCGATGGCGAAATCTCTTCGATCAGGTCGGCCTGGCGCAGAACGCTGCCGACAGGACGGTAAGAACCTATTCGAAGGGAATGCGCCAACGATTGGGCCTGGCACAGGCACTTCTCGGAGAGCCACGCCTTCTCCTGCTGGACGAACCCACCAGTGGATTGGATCCAGCGCTACGACGCAGTTTCTACGATCTCATCCTCGACTTCCAGAAGAAGGGAACGACCGTACTTCTCTCCTCCCACGCCCTCAGCGAGCTTGAGGAACGGGCCGAACGCGTCGTTATCATCAACGGCGGTAACAAGATCGCCGACGGAACGCTTGACGAACTGCGGCGGATTGCGTGCCTGCCGACCCAGATCCGGTTCAAGCCGAGCAGCGAGTCCGCTGCTCACTCGTGGTTTGACGGGCCGGTGCGATGGACCGAGCGCAAGGATAAATTTCTGGAAGCCAGTGTCGACCATAGCGAGAAGATCGCGGTTCTGTCGGCTGTAACATCCGATCCGGCTGCACTGACCAGCATGACTGTCATCGAGCCGACACTCGATGACGTCTATGCGCATTTCCTCCAACGACAGGGAAGAAAGCCGTGAACAATATCGTGATCATTGCCCGAAAGGAGATCCAGGAGGGGTTGAGAAACCGCTGGGTCATCGCGGTGACCTTGCTACTTGCGTCGCTGGCGCTGACGCTTTCGTTTCTGGGCAGTGCGCCGACCGGCAATGTCGGCGCGGGCCGTTTGGATATCGTCATCGTCAGTCTTGCCAGTCTCACGATCTTTCTTGTTCCCCTCATTGCCTTGCTGCTTTCGCACGATGCGATCGTTGGAGAACTGGAGCGTGGAACACTTCTCCTGCTTCTGAGCTATCCGGTAGCACGTAGCCAGATTGTGTTCGGAAAATTCCTGGCGCACATACTCATACTCTCTTTCGCCACTCTGTTGGGCTACGGCGCGGCGGGTCTGGCGCTCGTTGTCGCCGGGACGCCGACCACTGCGGACAGTTGGACGGCGTTCGGCGCCATGATTGGATCCTCGATCCTGCTTGGGTCGGTCTTCACCTCTATCGGATATCTCGTCAGCGCGACTGTCAGCCAGAGGAGCACGGCCGGGGGCATCGCCTTGGGAGTATGGCTGTTTTTCGTCATCATCTACGACATGGGTTTGCTGGGTGCGATCGTGTCGACGAAGGGCGTTGGATTTTCGCCGGGGCTGCTAAGCATACTTCTGATGGCCAATCCGACCGATGCCTACCGTCTTCTCAACCTGGGATCGGAAACGGCCGGCTCTGTCTCGGCACTGTCCGGTCTCGCAGCGAGTTCGAAGCTGTCTCCGACCGTCCTGATGGCATCCTTGGCCTTATGGGTTGCCGTCCCTCTATCGTTGGCCATGCTTCGTTTTTCCAGGAGAGAACTTTGAACCGCTCGTTCGCAATATCAGTCGTCCTTATGGCATCTCTGTTAAGCGCTTGCGAGAAGGCCGAGACCATCGTGCCTCCTCCGTTGGAGCTTACCTCCGATGCCGTCGATCATTTCTGCGGCATGAACGTGCTGGAGCATGCGGGGCCGAAAGGACAGGTTCTCCTAAAGAATGGCGGAAAGCCGGTCTGGTTCAGTTCGTCGCGTGATGCAGTTGCATTTACCCGGCTTCCGGAAGAACCAAAGGACATTGCTGCAATCTACGTATCGGACATGAGCCACGCTACCAGTTGGCAAGCGCCGGGAAGTCAAAACTGGGTTGAAGCCGATCGCGCATTCTTCGTTGTGGGAAGCAAGGTTCACGGCGGGATGGGCGCACCGGAAACCGTTCCTTTCTCCGTTCGGGCAGACGCCGAAGAGTTTGCGAAAAAGAACGGCGGCAGAGTTTCGATCCTCGGGGAGATCAAGGATCAGGATGTTCTCGGAACGTCTACCAGCGCACCCGCGAGCTCGGAGATTGAATCCAATGGTTAGAGCCGTCACCAGGCGACGTGCCATAGGAATTATCGCAGCGGCAGCCGGACTTCCGCTGCTTTACTCCAGCTCCCCCGCGAAAGCCAATGCGCCGGTCGTCGTCTGGACCGGTCAAGCACTCGGAGCGCCGGCCAAGCTGGTCCTGCATCACGGCAATATGGCCAAGGCTCGCCGGTTAATAGATGAGATCGTCCTTGAAGTTGCTCGGCTAGAAGGAATTTTCAGCCTCTATCGGGACGATTCGATCCTCGCGGAACTCAATCGGGTAGGTGGGGTTGCCGTGTCTTCGCCAGAGATGGTGTCCTTGCTCGACCAGTGTCTGCGGGTCTGGGAAAGAACCGGCGGGTTGTTCGATCCTACCGTGCAGCCGGTATGGGAGGTGTATCGCGATCACTTTGCATCGGGGCATGGAGATGAACTCGGGCCCAGCCAGACCAAGCTGAAGAGGGCTCTCGGCAAGGTCGGCTTCGAAGCCGTAAGGTATGGCTCGGACCGCATCGCCTTCGCCGAGCGGGGAATGGCGATGACCCTGAATGGCGTTGCCCAGGGGTTCATTACCGATCGAGTAGCCAATATGTTGCGGAACGAAGGCTTCGACAGTTGCCTTGTGAACATGGGCGAGGAACGGGCGGTCGGCGCACAATCGGATGGAACGCCATGGCATGTCGGGTTGGCCACAACCGAAGACAGCCTGGATCCCGATGCGGTGCTGTCCATCGTAAATCGGGCGGTCGCCACGTCCAGCCCGACTGGCTTCGTCTTCGACGAAGACGGCAAGTTCGGGCACATCCTCCACCCAAAAACGGGCAGCGCGCCGATGGCCTATCGGAGAGTAACCGTTATCGCTGATGACGCGACCACGGCAGATGCGTTGTCGACAGCATTTAACCTTATGGACGTGAATTCAATAAGATCCGTATTGAAGGACTGGCCCGGAGCCTCTGCCGACCTGGTCGAACCAACTGGCGAAAGGCACCGGATCTAGGCGCTAGATTCATGGCGTGTCGCCACTCTGCCAGCCCTGGCATTGGTCAAACCCGGTCGAGTAGCGTGAGAACGTCGCCGAACGTCATGTGGGCCAACCGTTTGCTGCAGGAGAATTGTCCTTCAAGGCGCAGCGAGATTTAGGTCACGATCTGCGACAGCTAGGACTTGGCGGAAAGAGCGCTCAATTCTTCGAGATCGAGGTCTCGTTCGAGTTCGTGCAGCGTTTCGTCGTCAATATCACCGGCGCGGTGAAGACGGATCAGTTCACGGCGTCCGGTGGCGATGGCCGCCAGAACGACATCGAAATGGGCATGGAGCAGAACGTCGTGGTGTTCCGTTTTCTGGATATAGTCGACGATCATCTTGGCCCTGAGTTGATAGCGCTCCAGCAGACGAGGATGGATGAGATTGCCGTCCGTGTCATAGGCCCTGTCCTTTACGGTTGCCAATTGCGCCTGAGCCATGGCGGCTTCGGCCTGGCTCAGGTTGAGGCGCGCCTTTTCTGACTCCGGCTCGATCAGCTTTGCCCATTCGATCAGGCGCCCCAGCGTCGTGCCCTGGACCAGTACGGTCCCGACAATGACGGCGAACGACGTCACCAAAATGAAATCGCGGCCGGGAAAGCCTTCGGGCACGCTCAGCGCCAGGGCAAGTGTAACCACACCGCGAACGCCCGCCCAGCTCAGAACGACTGAAGCGCGCGCGCTGAGCGGCGTGTATCGCCTAAGGCCCAAGACCTTGCAGAATTCGACCACAAGGTTTGATCCAAAAACCCAAGCGAAGCGCGCAAGCGTAAGTGCGACCAGGACCGCGAGCATCGGCAATCCCATGGTGGCGATCACGACGCCGAAGCCACCGCCACGTTCGACCACGCCTCGCAAGGATGACCCGATCAGCATGAAAACCGAGGCTTCCATCAGAAAGATCATCACAGTCCAGAACGACGTGCCGCGCATGCGCGCCGAGGCCGAAAAGACGGTATGCTGATACCAGCCTGCGATCAGGCCCGTCGTCACGGTGGCGATGACGCCGGAAACATGGATCATTTCGCCGAGCATATAGGACATCCAGGCGAGCAGGGTCGTGGCCGCTATGATCAGGTATTCGTCGTTCAGGCGGCGGACAAACACCACCCATACCGTCCCGATGGCTATGCCGACTGCGGCGCCGCCGAGCGCCAGCAGGAAGAAACTTCCCATCGCCTCGGCCGTGCTGAAGGCACCCGTGACGCCGGCGGCGATCGCGAACCGGAACAGCACCAAACCGCTTGCATCATTGAGCAGGCTCTCGCCCTCGAGCAGGATTTGAAGGCGGCGGGGCAGCTTGACCCGTTGCAGCACGGCTCGAGCGGAGATCGCATCGGGTGGTGACACAATCGCCCCGAGAACTGCGCAGGCCGCCCATGGCAAGGAAGGAAAGAGGAAGTGGACCGCGACTGCCACGACGGCGCAGGTGAAAAATACCGCGCCGACGGCAAGCGAAGCAATGCCGATCATGTGGCGGCGCAGCCGGCCGAGAGCAATGAACCAGGCACCGTCCATCAACAGTGGTGGCAGGAAGATGACGAGTACCAGATCGGGATCAATGGCAATGGCTGGCAGACCCGGCAGAAAGGCAAGCAGTGCACCGCCGGCGAGCAGCGCTACGGAGGGCGGCAAGCCGAACCGGTGAGCAGCGTAATGCAACGCGATGATCGCCAAGAACATCACGATCACCAGCTCGAACAAGTGAGTTGGGTCCATTAACCGCTGCCTGATTTCCACCCGATGGTCTATTACAATGCGCGTTTGCTCGAAATGCAATCGCCCGGGCATGCCTGTCGCATCCAGCACGCCAAGGCTCCACTGGATTCTGCAGTGCCACGGGAGGAACCGTGAAGCATATGGATCCGGCAAATGGGCATGCGCCGAGCCGGCCGCGCTGCCAGTGGTGCCTGACGGAAAGATTTTCCATCGAGGAACAGATAAATGGAACGATCCGCACTCGTGACCGGCGAGCGCCCAGCTATTTTGCGGCCAATAGGCGGCTACCAAGCGCGGCTGCCGCGTTAGGCACTAGTTTGTGGAGATATGCATATGAATTTTATTGCTCGCCGTGCGAAATTGCTTGGCACAGTTTTTACCCTGGGGTTGTTGATTGGTGCGCCGGTCCATGCAGAAACGCCGCAGAACGTTCTGGTCGTTGCCCAGTCGATTGATGACGCCGTTAGCTTCGACCCGGCTGAGGGCTTCGAGCTCACGACCGTCCAGTCCTTCAACAATCTCTACCAGCGCCTCGTTCAGTCAAATCGTGATGACGGCACCAAGATAGATCCGGCGCTTGCCGCCTCCTGGGAAGCGGGCAGCGACGGCAAGAGCCTGACCTTTGCGCTCGCCGACGCGAAGTTCGCCTCCGGTAACCCGGTGCGCCCGGAGGACGTGATCTTCTCGCTGACGCGCGCCGTCAAGCTCAACAAGTCGCCGGCCTTCATCCTGAACGAGCTCGGCTGGAAGGCCGATAATGTCGATGCTGCCGTCACCAAGGTTGATGACAAGCATGTGAAGCTCACCTGGACGGCCGATGTCGGCTCAGGCTTCGCGCTGTCGCTACTGACGGCGCCGATCGCCTCGATCGTCGACGAGCAGACCGTTGCCGCAAACGCAAAGGATAACGATTTCGGCAATGCATGGCTGAAGACCAATTCGGCTGGCAGCGGTGCCTACGCGATCGGCACCTACACGCCCCACGAGGCGCTGGTGCTCCAGGCCAATGCCAATTCGAACGACAAGCCGAAGCTCGAGAGTGTCATCATCCGCAACGTGCCGGACGTCGGCGCCCGCCGCCTGCTCGTTGAGCAGGGCGATGCCGATATCGCCCGGGGCCTCTCTGCCGACCAGATTGAAGCGCTGAAGGATAAGAGCGGCATTAAGGTCCTCTCTGTTGCCTCGGCCCGCACCGACTACATCCTCTTGAACAGCAAGGCGAACGAGACGCTCGGCAATCCGGCGTTCTGGGAGGCTGCGCGTTACCTTGTGGACTATGACGGCATTGCCAAAAACCTGCTGCGTGGCCAGAGCACCGTGCATCAGTCGTTCCTGCCGGTAGGCTTCCCCGGTGCGCTGACGGATACCCCCTTCAAGCTCGATGTCGACAAGGCGAAGAAGATTCTGGCGGATGCCGGTATCAAGACGCCGTTCAAGATCGAATTCATCGTCTTCAACGACCAGCCGTTCCTTTCGATCGCGCAGTCGCTGCAGTCGACCTTCGCGCAGGCCGGCATCACGCTGGACATCCAGCCGGGTGTTGCAAGCGACATCTACGCCCGTGGACGCGCCGGCAAATACGAGATGACCCTGCGTTATTGGATCCCGGACTATTTCGACGCTCACTCGAACGCCAGTGCCTTCGCCATCAACAAGGACAATTCAGCCAACACGGTTGCCAAGCAGGCCGGCTGGATGATCCCCGAACTGACCGACGCGACGCTTGCTGCCGTCAAGGAACAGGATCCCGCCAAGCGCGCGGCGCTCTATCAGGATCTGCAAAGGAAGATCCAGGCAAGCTCGCCCTACATCTTTACGCTTCAAGGCAACGACCAGGTCGTGCTAAGCGACAAGGTGAAGAACTATGCCCAAGGTCTGAACGCAGACCAGGTTTATTACGACAAGGTAGAAAAGTAAGTGCCGCAGGCGGCAACACCCCCTAATGCCGACATGAGCAACTCCCGCCAGCACAGAAGCTGGCGGGAGTTGTCTTTCGTCTTGCCCCTTATCAAGTGGCTGTGGTCCTTTGCACTGACGCTCTTCGGGCTGGCAATCGTGACCTTTGCCATGACACGGCTTTCCCCGATCGATCCGGCGCTTCAACTCGTTGGCGACCATGCCAGCCAGTCGACCTATGAACAGGCGCGGCTCGAACTCGGGCTCGACCAGCCGTTGCCGCTGCAGTTCCTGCGCTATGTTAAGACGGCGCTTTCTGGCAATCTCGGCCAGTCAATCTCGACCGGCCAGCCGGTCGCGCATGATATCGCCCGTACGTTTCCGGCGACGATAGAGCTTGCCACGACGGCAATCGTCCTTGGCGCGACGATCGGCCTGGCGCTCGGCATCATCGCGGCAATGCGGCAGGGGACATGGATCGACGGTGTTTGCCGCCTTGTATCTCTGTTTGGCTATTCGGTGCCAATCTTCTGGCTCGGCCTCCTGCTGCTGTTGCTCTTCTATGCCCGGCTGCATTGGGCGCCCGGGCCGGGCAGGGCGGATGTCGTGTTCCAGTACACCGTCAAGCCTGTCACCGGCTTCGCGCTGATCGACACGTGGCGTTCCGGCAAGCCTGGTGCCTTTCGCGATGCGCTGGCCCATCTGGCATTGCCGGCAACCGTGCTTGCCATTCATGCTCTTGCGGCAATCTCGCGGTTGACGAGGGCGTCGATCATTACCGAGCTCGGCCAGGAGTATATATCCACCGCACGAGCAAAAGGAGCCCGCCTGGGGCGGATCGTCTTCGTCCATATTCTGCCGAACATCTCCGGGACGCTGCTGACTGTGATTGCCCTTTCCTATGCAAGCCTGCTTGAGGGAGCCGTCCTGACCGAAACTGTCTTCGCGTGGCCGGGGATCGGACGTTACCTGACGACGGCGATGTTTGCGGGCGACATGCCTGCGATCCTGGGAGCCACGCTTGTCGTCGGTGCCTCCTTTGTGCTTCTCAACGCGCTAACCGATCTCGCCGTGGCTCGGCTGGAAGTGGAAAGAAAGCGATGAGCGCCATCGAACAAGCGCGGATCAGCGGGATGTCCTTTGGTTGGCGGATGCTTCGGTCCCCTTCGGCAGCGTCGGGCGGTGGCATCGTGATTTTCATCCTCGCCATTGCGCTGCTTGCGCCGTTTGTCGCGCCCTACGATCCGAATCTGCAGGAAACGGCCAATCGCCTCATGGCCCCGAGTACTGCCCACTGGCTCGGCACCGATGGCTTCGGACGCGACATCCTCTCGCGCTTGATCTACGGGGCCCGGCCGACCCTGCTCCTGGTGCTCATTGTGGCATTGCTGATGGCGCCGCTCGGTATTGCCGTTGGTATACTCGCAGGCTTTTTCGGCGGCGCGACGGAGCGCATCCTGATGCGTATCACCGACATCGTCATGTCCTTCCCGCGATTGCTGTTGTCGTTCGCCTTTGTTGCGATCCTGGGGCCCGGGCTTATCAACGGTGCCCTGGCGCTCGCCTTGACGAGTTGGCCGGCCTACGCCCGTCAGGCGCGCGTCGAGACCGGAGCGCTCAGGCAGAGCGACTATCTTGCGGCAGCCGAAATGGTCGGCATCAGGGGGCCCAGGCTGCTCTGGGGACATGTCCTTCCGCTGGTGTTGCCATCGGCCGTCATTCGGCTGGCGCTCGACCTTTCAGGCATCATCCTTGCTGCCGCCGGCCTTGGCTTCCTTGGCCTTGGAGTACGACCGCCGACGGCGGAGTGGGGTTCAATGGTCGCCGAGGGCACGCAGGTGATCTTCGATCAATGGTGGGTCGCTGCCGCGCCCGGGCTCGCCATCCTTGTTGCCTCGCTCGGCTTCAACTTGCTGGCCGATGGCCTGCGCGACCTTCTGGATCCGCGCCATGCTTGAACCGCTTCTGTCTGCCGAGGAACTTTCGATCTCGTTTCCCTCCGATGCAGGCCTGGTTTCCGTTGTCGACCGGATCTCCCTTTCAGTCGGACACGAGATCCTGGCGCTCGTTGGAGAATCCGGCTCTGGCAAGTCAATGACGGGACGGGCCATAATGGGTCTCCTGCCGCGCGGCGCAATCATGCGTGCCAGACGCCTGGTCTTTGACGGCAAGGACCTCGCCACGCGTTCGAGAGCTGACTGGAACGCACTGCGCGGGACAGGCTTGGGTCTGATTTTGCAGGATCCGAGATATTCCCTCAATCCGGCGCACCGGGTCGGTCGGCAGGTCGAAGAGGCGCTACTTCTGCACACCAAGCTTTCGGCTGTCGAGCGACGCGAGCGGGCACTGGACATGCTGGAGAAAGTCGGACTGCCGGATCCGAAGCGCATCTACGCAAGCTATCCGGCGGCACTCTCAGGCGGCATGGGACAGCGGGTGATGATCGCTGCAATGCTGATCAATCGGCCGAAGCTGCTCATTGCCGACGAGCCGACTTCGGCTCTCGACCGTGACCTGCAGGACCAGATGCTGACGCTCTTGCGTTCGTTGACGGAGGAGTTCGGCATGGGCCTGCTGCTGATCAGTCACGACCTGCAGCAGGTGTCTCGCTACGCAGACCGTGTGCTCGTCATGCGGCAGGGACGTATCGAGGAAGAAATGACATCCGCCGACCTTTCCCATGCCGGATCGCCCTATACCCGCGCGCTCTGGGCGGCGCGACCGTCGGCGGCCACCTATGGCACGCGATTGCCGGTTTACGAGGACGAGCAGTGAGCGCGCTGGCGGTAAAGGATCTTTCGGTCACCTTTCAGGGCGCCTCCAAGGGCTTCACGGCCGTACGCGGCGTCTCCTTCGACGTTGCCGCTGGTGAAACCTTCGGTCTCATCGGACCTTCCGGATGCGGCAAGACCAGCGTGCTGCGCGCAATCGCCGGGTTGAACACGAATTGGCAGGGCGACATTTCGGTGTTCGGTCAGCCCCTGGCAGCGGGGCGCAGGATCACCGGGATGCTTCGCGAGGAGATCCAGATGGTGTTCCAGGATCCATATTCGTCGCTGCATCCTCGCCATCACATCGCCCGCATCTTGGGCGAACCGCTGTCAATCCGCGGCATACCAGACGTTACCGAACGCGTGCGTGTTGCGCTCGACCAGGTCGGGCTACCGGCGGCGGTTGCGCAGCGCTACCCGCACCAGATTTCCGGTGGACAGCGGCAGCGCGTGGCCATCGCCCGAGCGCTGCTGCTCAAACCCAAATTGCTGCTGCTCGACGAGCCAACCTCGGCACTCGACGTTTCAGTACAGGCGGGGATCCTCAATCTCTTGAACGACCTCAAGACCTCACAGGGTATCACCTTCATTCTGGTCAGCCACGACCCCGGCGTCGTCGCCCATATGTGCGACCGCGCCGCTGTGATGAAAAAGGGCCTGATCGAGGACATACTTGATCGTTCTGGCTTGTCTGCCGGAAGCTGACAACGGCCGCGCTTCAGACTTCGAAGTGAACATGCTTCGCGAGGCCATGATTTGTCCGACGCTGACATCGGCCGAGACATCGTTTTAATAGTGATCATCCTCCTACCGCGATAACATCCTATGCCGCTACAGCAATCAGATCAGAAGCTCCTTGCAAGTAAGGAATTGACCGGTTCCGTGGGGCTGATTGCCGCCTTGCCGATGTACGATTGGCCGGAGGTGCGAACGGAGACCGATGCGCAGTGGGAGCAGCTTCGCGACGAGTTGCGGTTCCGCGGCATCGACGCCCCGGAGCGACTGGCCCGCACGCGTAAAGACCTTCCTTCCAACCCGGGAGCTCTCGGGGAACCTGGCGGAAAGCTCATAGCCTCCGATCCCGCAAATTTGCCGGCCAGCGAGTTCGATCCAAGCTCGCTCTGGTTACATCCCGAACTCCTCCTCGCACAGGCATGCTGGGGTCCCATAGAGCGTGGCCTGGCCGATCACATTCAAATAGTCGGCCAACCGGGCTACGACGGTATCGAAGGAGGAGAGGGTCCTCGCTATTCGAGTGCGATAATAATGCGTGGCGGGGGAACGAACGCGGTGCCGCCCCCGCTTGACGGCAGTGCCGCTATTCCACTCGACCTGCTGCGCGGACGTCGATTCTCTTACAATGATGTCGACTCCATGTCCGGCATTCTGGCCCTGGCGTCAGACCTTAAAGGCATGGGCGTGACGCTCGACATCTTCTCGCATCGGGAGCAGAGCGGCAGCCACCGCCGATCGATCAAGGCGGTCGCTGAAGGCGGAGCAGACCTTGCCGCGATTGACTGCAAGACCTTTGCCCTGGCGCAACGCTTCGAGCCGGCAGCGAGAGACGTCACGGTCGTGGGGTGGACGGCACGTCGCAAAGGCTTGCCGTTCATTACCTCGAGACATACGCCAATCGACGTCGTCACCCAACTGCGGCAGGCGCTCATCGGGCTCGGGTGGTGTCTCTCCTAGCCGCTCGGCGCTGGCCAGGGATCACTGCGCTTCCAAGCCAGCTTCTCGGGCTTCCGCTCCGTCAAATTGACACAGCACGGGATAAAAGGGACCCTAGTAAAAGCGATTCGGTTCGCTGCCACCTTGTATGCGGCGATCAGCGTTGCCCCAGCCCTTGTTTCTCGTTTGGTGTTTCAAGACTCTCAAAGGAGAAGTGCCGTGATCCCATCCGGTCTCTTTTACGACCTCGTTGATTCCCAAATTGCGTTCAAGATCGTGCAGAGGAATTTCAACAGTCCCAACTTCATCTTCAGCGTACCTCGCGTAAAGGACGGGCAGCTCCGCCTGACGATGCTCGGAAGTCAGCCCCTTGTCGGGTCCGCAGATGCCATACTGGCCCGCCTCAACGCCCTTCTGTGCGAACATCCTGTCCGCCAGCCGAACGCCCATGCCTTCAGGCCGGCGACCAGCAATGCGAAGATCGTTGGCTATTCGATCTTTCCCGAGGCCGAGAAAGGCAAGCAGCACGGGTTGCCGGAAGAGATGTCCGTCGAATGCCGCATCATGCCGGCCGACCGTTCAAGTCCCGGGCGGGAAATCTCGATGGTGAGCGTGATTGTCGATGGAAAACATAGCCTTCATCTGATGGAGACGGTCGGCAAGGATAATCTTCAGGAGATCAGTCGGCTTTCCCCGCATGCGCTGCCGATGGAAATCCATGGGGGACTGGCAGCGAATGGCTACTATCAGGAGAGCTTCGTGACCTTATATGGTGAGGAGGCCCTCGAAGAGGCAAAAACGAAGTTGAGAGAGGCCTGCAACCGAGCGGGTTCCTCCGGTGCCGACGCCCGACACGCACATCACTGATATCGCTCTCTCCGTTGTGAGATTTCGGTCGGCCCGATCGTCAAATGTGCGGCTCCGTGTTCGCCTGATGACGTTGACTTGTTAGCGCCAACGGATATGTGCGCGGTACCGACACCAACAGGATCGAGAGTTTCTTCGCCCGCGCCGAGCGCTCGTACGACGGCATCCACCACCGCTTCTCGGTGAAGTACCTGGATTGGTACATGGCGATGGTCGCCTGGAAGGAAGACACCCGCTACATGGGTCTGCGCTGGCAGCTCGCCGACGTGCTGCGTACGGTCACCCACCGCACGCCGTCTGATCACCTCTGCGGATACTTTCAAGGCGCGACAGAGCGTATCGAAGACTAGGTGTGGATTGGGGACACGACGGTCGAAAGCAGCGCTACCACGGTGACCGATCTGGGCTTTGTCATTTCTCCGACGTGTACTGTCAGTTTCACCGGGACGCTATTAACGGTTTCACCGGATTCCTATTGAAGGTTTCCCCCGCATTCTATTGACACTTTCCCCCAAATTCTACTGACACTTTCCCCGCAACTCTATTACAACTTTCCCCACATCGAATTGCGTAGAAAATCAGGTGACCATCATGGGCGAGAGTCTCCTCCCGCGTCATCTGCAGCCCCAACTAAAGGCTGCACTTACATCAGCGCGAGTGGTTAACATTATTGGACCGCGCCAGGTCGGGAAGACGACACTGGTACGCGATCTATTGAGCGCTGGAAAATTCATCACCTTGGATGACGAGGGTGTGCTTGCAGCTATTGAGGCCGATCCAAAAGGACAGCTGGATTCCCTGTTGGCTGAGACGAAAGCGGGTCCCCTCATTATCGACGAAGCCCAACGATCCACGAAATTAGCTTTGGCGTTGAAGAGAATCGTGGACGAGAACCGAGCAATGGGTCAGTTCGTCCTGGCAGGCTCATCCAACGTTTTCATTTCCGCGCACGTGGCGGACTCGTTGGCAGGCAGGGTCCATACAATGACGATGCTTCCAATGAGTGTCGCCGAAACAAAACGCATGGGGCCTGCGAAAATTCTCGACTGGGCATCGGCGAATGACCGTCCCTATCCGCTAGACTTGCCTAAAGCAGAAACGTTGTCCCGGGCACAATACATCGACTTGATAGTCGCAGGCGGTTTCCCCGAGATACGAACTCTGGAAGAGCGCTGGAGGCAAAATCGATATAGAGACTACGTTGACAGTGTCGTGGAACGCGACGTTGCGTACATCTTAAAAATAAGAAAATCAGACGCCATGAGGCGAATGATCGATCAGCTAGCTACGCGTGTCGGAAACGAGCTGAATATAGACGAACTGTGTTCAAACATCAGTTTGCAACGGAATACGACCGATACCTACCTCGATATTCTGACCAAGCTCTCACTATTGCGACGATTGCCTGCGTGGACCTCTGGAGAGACCGGGCGCGACATACGCCAGCCAAAAATCCATCTTGTGGATACTGGGATCGTCGCAGCTTTGAGGAGCATGAACACCCAGAGCTTCAATATTGGCGCGAATCCCACAGCGCTTGGCGGCCTGTTCGAAAATTTCGTTTTCAATGAAATGTGGAAATCCGTCCCCCATCAAATGCGTCAGTGGCGACTTTATCATTGGAGGCATCAACGAGGACGCGAGATAGACATCCTTGCTGAGTCAGACAGAACGATAATCGGCTTCGAGATGAAGACATCGACTACGGTTGAAGCAAATGACTTCCAACATCTGCGATGGTTTCGAGATGAAGGCCCAGGGGTGAACCGTCCCTTCGTCGGCATCGTCGTCTACATGGGAGAGCGCGTACTCAGTTTCGGCGAAAACCTATTCGCGCTCCCTCTGTCGATATTTTGGTCATTCGAAGACAGTTAACCTGAGCGGGCAGCCCAGATTAATCCTCAAATGCTTTCCTGGCGATCTCCCACAATCTACGACGACCATCGGGAGCACCCGACAAGCGAACCGGGCCCGTCTGCTCCATGCGTTCGAGCAGGCCAGAAAACCTTCCAGCCAGATTGGAACCGATCCCGTCAATCTGGCCCCAAAGCCTTCGCGTTCGGCAAACTGTTTCGACAGATCACCTGCAAGGACCGGTTCTTCGGCATCTCGGAGTAGCTCGAGGACGCCGCGGCGGACATTGAGGAGGTCGGTGACGCGGCGGCCATGGCTCGGACGCTACTCTTGGATCGAAGACCTTGGTCACGGTCACGAAAGCGACCTTGTGCACTCCCAAGGCGAGCGCTTCCGCCTTGATCTCCTGGCTTCCAGTTCAGCCAGCTTGGCCTCAGTTCCTCGACGACCAACACAACACAATACAATCCAACTCCATCGACAGAGCTGGAGGTAACAATTCTTGTGCCTGGAATCTTGTGGCATTTGCTAGCTAATCCCGCGATTTTGGTCGATTGCCCCGCTGTCTTCCGTCCGGACGCGTGAAATATATTTCATTGCGTGAATTATATTGACAACGCATTTGATCTTCGCCTTTATTGCTCTCATCGGACTTCGAGGAGGAAGTTCGATTTCAACGCGATCAGCGGCGTCAACGTGACGCCCTCAGACTTTTGGGAGGGGCTTCGGCCTCGAGGAGGAATCTTGCGCAAATTTATCAGCTCGACCGCCATGGTGGTCCTTGCAACAACGCTTTTTGCGGGCACGGCATCCGCGGAAACGGACAGTCCGTTCCGCTGCAAGCCGGGTGAAAAATACGTCATGAACGTCATGGTCTCGGGTGTGGAATACTGGTTCCCGGTCTACGAGATGTTCAAGCAGGCCGGTCAGCAGCTCGGCTGCGAAACCGCCTATACCGGTACGCCGGAATATGACGTCAACAAGCAGATCGCCACCTTCGATCAGGCGCTGGCCCAGAACCCGGCCGGCATCCTTGTCCATCCGATGAACTCCGATCCGTTCATCGAGCCGATCAACCGCGCCACCGCGCAGGGTACGGCCGTCGTCACCTTTGCCGCCGACTCGCCGCTTTCCAAGCGCGTCTCGTTCATCACTTCGGACAACACCCGCGAAGGCATCTATGCTGCCGACGCAATCGCCGAGAAGCTGGGTGGCAAGGGCGAATATGCGGTTCTGGAAAATCCGGGCCAGGACAATCATGACAAGCGCATCGCCGCCTTCATCGGCCGTATGGAGGAAAAGTGGCCCGACATGAAGCTGGTTGGCCGCGCCGCTTCCAACCAGGACCCGACCAAGGCCTATCAGGGGCTTTCGAGCATCATCCAGGCCAATCCGAATCTCGGCGCGGTCTTCATGCCGGAAGCGAACTCCGCTATCGGCGCCTCACAGGCGTCCAAGGAAAATGGCGGCAAGGTTCTTGTCATGTGCGCCGACGTCAACGCCAACATTCTCGACATGATCAAGGCCGGTGAAGTCTTCGGCTCGATCAACCCGAACCAGGGCATGCAGGGCTACATGGGCTTCATGCTGTTGTGGCTTGCCAAGCATCCGGAGCTGATCGACCCGATGAACGACGCCAAGCGATCGGGCTTCAACCCGATGAGCATCCCAGTGGTCGACAATGGTCTTTCGATCGTCACTGCCGAGAATGCCGACGACTTTTATTGGGACAAGTACCTGAAGCGCCGCGGCACGAAGGGTATCGAGGAGTAAGTGCATCGGCCCTTGTCACCTTCGGAAAAAGGTGCGCCTGGAGGGCCAAATGAGGGGGATGGTTGGGCCAGAACTTGCCGCACTATCCCCTCAACGCCTTGTAAGCTCGGCTTTTTCCGTGCTGGCCAGAAGACAGATTATCGCAGCCGTCTCGATCAGGGACCGGTCATGAACAAGGAAATGACGATGGCGGAGCCGGTGCTCACCATTCATGGCATAAGCAAGCATTTCGGGGCGATCCGGGCGCTGACGGATGTCAACTTCACGCTCGAGCGTGGCGAAGTCCATGCGCTCTGCGGCGAAAATGGCGCCGGCAAATCAACGCTGATGAACATCATCGCTGGCGTGCTGCAGCCGACCGAAGGCGAAATCCGCGTCGATGGAAAGCCCGTCCGCATCGCTTCACCGGCTGCCGCGCAGGCGCTTGGAATTGGTCTGGTGCATCAGGAAATCGCCCTCTGCCCTGATGCCACGGTGGCCGAGAACATGTTCATGGCCGCGACCAACCGCCGGCGTTCCCCTTTCATGAATTACCGTGCCTTGGAGCGCGATGCCCAAAAGGTGATGAACCGGCTCGCCGCCATCGACGTCCGCCAGAAGGTCGCGGATCTGCCGATTTCCAGTCAGCAGCTTGTCGAGATCGCCAAGGCGCTGACGCTCGACTGCCGCGTGCTCATTCTGGACGAGCCGACCGCAGCGCTGACCGAAACCGAGGCGCAGCAGCTCTTCGCCATCATCCGCGACCTCAAGGCGAACGGCATTTCGGTCATCTATATCAGCCACCGCATGGCCGAGATCTTCAGCCTCTGCGACCGCGTGACCGTTTTTCGTGACGGTCGGTATGTCTGCACCGACAAGATCGACGATGTCACGGCTGATGATGTGGTACGCCGCATGGTTGGCCGCGAGATCACCCAGCTCTATCCGGAAAAGCTCGGGGCCGAAGTCGCCTCTCGCGAAACCATCCTCGAAGTGGATGGCCTCGGTGATGGTGCTCGATTCCATGATATCAGCTTCGATCTGCGCCGGGGTGAAATCCTCGGCATCGGTGGCCTGATCGGCTCCGGCCGCACGGAGATCGCCGAAGGCATTTGCGGGCTACGCGCCCATGCCGCCGGCGAAGTCCGACTGCATGGCAGGCCGCAGGCAATCCGCGCCTATGCGGATGCGGTCAAGGCGGGCATCGTCTATCTGTCGGAAGACCGCAAGGGCTCCGGGGTGTTCCTGGAGATGTCGATCGCCCAGAATATCTCGGTGCTGAACTTGAAGGCACTCACCAACCATGCCGGCCTGCTCAACGGTCGCGCCGAGGCGGCGCTGGCGGGGGATTTGGCGCGGCGGCTTGCGGTGCGCATGGGCGGCGTCGAGGCCCCGGTCAAATCGCTGTCAGGCGGCAACCAGCAGAAAGTGGCGATTGCCAAGCAGCTTGCCGTCAAACCAAAGGTGATCCTGATGGACGAGCCGACACGCGGCATCGATGTCGGCGCGAAGACCGAAATCCATCGGCTGCTGCGCGATCTCGCGGGCTCGGGCATCGGCATCGTCGTCATTTCGTCGGAAATGCCGGAACTGCTCGGGCTCTGCGACCGCGTTCTGGTCGTGCGCGAAGGGCGCATTGCCGGCGAAGTGGGCGGGGACGATATGACGGAAGAAACGGTGATCCGCCTTGCATCGGGGGTCAGTGCGGCAAGGACGGCTGATCATGCCGCGTAAGGAGAAAGAGACGGGAATGGCAATCGACACGATAGCGGCGGATATCCCGAAAACGGGGCACTTCAAACGCATCGGCAGCATGCGCGAAGCGGGACTGATCGCGATCATCCTGGCGCTTTGCCTCGCCATGAGCTTCGCCTCGCCACACTTCCTGACGCTCGGCAATTTCCGCGCCATGCTGATGAGCTTTTCGGTGGAAGGCATCGTTGTCGTCGGCATGACGATCCTGCTCATCGTCGGTGGCATCGATCTCGCCGTCGGCTCGGTCGTCTGCTTCGCCATGGTGCTCTCCGGCTCGCTGTTTCTTGCCGGGCTCGATCCATGGACGGCCTCACTGATCGGCATTCTTGCCAGCGGCGTCATCGGCGCGATCATGGGTTTCTTCGTGACGGTAGTGGGGCTCAACCATTTCATCACCTCGCTCGCCGGCATGGTGATCGTGCGCGGGCTGTGCCTCATCATCACCAAGGGCACGCCGCTCTCGCTCTTTACCCTGCCGGCAGGCTTCAAGGCGGTTGGACAGGGCACCTTCCACGGCATTCCCTACGTCATCCTGATCTTCGTCGCCGTCGTCGTCCTTTTCGATTTCCTGCTGCGCCGGGCCACCGCCTTCCGCAAGGTGTTCTATACAGGCAGCAACGAGAAGGCGGCGCTCTATTCCGGCATCAGGACCAACCAGGTGAAGTTCTGGGTGACGGTTCTCTGCTCGACCCTCGCGGGCGTCGCAGGGGTGATCTACATGTCCCGCTTCGGCGCTGCGACCCCGACCTTCGGCGTGGGAATGGAACTTAACATCATCGCGGCGGCGGTCATCGGCGGTGCCTCGCTCAACGGTGGCTCCGGCACGATCTTCGGCGCCATCCTCGGCATCGCGCTGCTCTCGGTCGTCACGTCGTCGTTGATCCTGCTCGACGTCTCCGTCTATTGGCAAGACATGATCAAAGGCTGCATTCTGCTCGCCGCCGTTTCCATCGACCATTTCCTGCACAAGCGGAAGGCCGCCTGATATGCCAATCGCCAAACTGAAACAAAAGACGACAGCACCGCGCGAGGAAATCGTCATCGCGCGCCAGATGCACCAGGCGCTCGTGCTGCATTTTCTCGAAGGCCTGACGCAGGCACAGATCGCCGATCAGCTCGGCATCTCGCATGCCACCGTCAACCGGCTGATCAAGCGCGGCCGCCAGCTCGGCCTCGTCGAGATCAAGATCAAATCGCCGGTCGAGCCGCTGGTGGATATGGAAGAACGGTTACTGGCGCTCGGCGGCATCAGCCGTGCCGTGGTGGTGCCGACCGTATCCGACAATCCACAGACGGCGCTGCAGGCTGTGGGCGAGGCGGCGGCCCGCCTGCTGATCGAGGAGATCGCCGATGGCGACACCATCTGCATCACCGGGGGCAAGGGTGTCGGCGCCGTCGTCGCCGGCCTGCAGCCCGCTCGTCGCTTCGATGTCGAGGTGATCCCCGCGACCGGCTGCGTGCAGGGCAAGCACTATACCGACGTCAACCACGTCGCTACCCTGATGGCGGATCGGCTCGGCGGACGCTCCTACCAGATCCACGCGCCGCTCTTTGCCGATGATGCCGAGCAGCGGGGCATGCTGATCAACATGCGCGCCGTCGCCGATGTCTTCCAGCGGGCGCGGGAAGCCAAGGTCGCCGTCGTCGGCATCGGCTCGATCCTGAGCTCGGATTCGACCTATTACGACCTGCACCCCTCTTCCAGCGAGGACCGCAAGGCCATCGAACATTCCGGCGCAAGGGCGGAACTGCTCGCCCATCTGCTCGATGGCGAAGGCCGGGTCTGCGACTACAGTCTCAACCGCGCACTGGTTTCGCTGACGCTTGAGGAATTCGCGGCGATCCCGACCAAGATCGGCGTGGCAAGCGGCCTCAGCAAGGCCGGCTCCATCCTGAGCGTGCTACGCGGCAACCATCTCGATACGCTCGTCACCGACGAGGCGACCGGGGCGCGTATCCTTGAAATGGCATCCGGGGAAGGGTTTTCGGCATGAGCGGCGAGCAGTTGATCCGCGAGATCGGGCGCTCCGGCGTCGCGGCCTCGGCCGTAGGGCTGGGCACCTGGGCGATCGGCGGTTGGATGTGGGGCGGCACCGATGAGGCGCAATCCATCGCCGCCATCCAGGCCTCGCTTGATGCCGGCGTGACCCTCATCGACACGGCGCCGGCTTACGGCCTCGGCCGCTCGGAGGAGATCGTCGGCAAGGCCATCGCCGGCCGCCGCGACAAGGCCGTTATCGCCACCAAATGCGGCCTTGTCTGGCATACGCAGAACGGCAAGCATTTCTTCGATCAGGATGGCAAGCCGGTTCACCGCTATCTCGGGCGCGACTCGATCATCCATGAGGTCGAGCAAAGCCTGCGCCGGCTCGGCACGGATTATATCGACCTCTACATCACCCACTGGCAGGACGCAACGACACCGATCGAGGAGACGGTGCGGGCGCTTGAAGAGTTGAAGGCGGCGGGCAAGATCCGTGCCATCGGTGCCAGCAATGTCGATCGCTCTGAGCTTCGGCAATACATTCAAACCGGATCACTCGATGCGATCCAGGAGCGGTTCAGCATGATCGATCGCGGGATCGAGGCGGACCTGCTGCCGCTCACTGTTCAAAACGGCGTGTCGACGCTCAGCTATTCCTCGCTGGCACTCGGCCTGCTCTCCGGTACCATCGGACCGGATCGCATTTTCTCGGGTGACGACCAACGCAAGGACAATCCGCGCTTCTCCGTCGCCAACCGGCAGAAGGCGAAGGATTTCTCGGAGGTGATCCGACCCGTCGCCGAGCTGCATGGCGCGAGCGTCGCCCAGGTGGTGATTGCCTGGACGCTGGCGCAGCCGGGCGTGACTTTTGCCCTCTGTGGTGCGCGCAACCCGGCACAGGCATTCGACAATGCAAGGGCCGGCACGCTCCGGCTTTCGGTTGACGATCTCAAGGCCATCGACGCGGCGCTGGCGGCGAAACTGGCCCACATGGACGGATAACAGGCTGTCATCATGAACCGTGAAGAGACATGGAACGGGTTTCGCAAAAGCCCGAAGGTGGATGTGTGCGTCCTCGGCGGCGGCATCAATGGGCTCAGCGTCTTCCGCGAGCTGGCGCTGCAGGGCGTGAACGTGCTGCTGGTCGAGAAGGGCGACTATTGCTCCGGCGCGAGTGCCGCGCTGTCGCGCATGGTGCATGGCGGCCTGCGTTATCTCGAAAACGGCGAGTTCGACCTCGTGCGGGAATCGCTGGTCGAGCGCGACCGGCTGTTGCGCAACGCGCCGCATTACGTCGCACCGCTGCCGACCACAGTACCGATCTTCGACATTTTCTCCGGCCTCGGCAACGGCATCGTGCGGTTTCTCGGCCTCACCCGCCGCCCGAGCCGCCGCGGTGCCATCGCCATCAAGACGGGCCTTGCCATCTATGATTTCCTGACCCGCAAACGGGCCTTGATGCCGAAACACCAGTTTCGCGGCCGCCGCGGCACGCTTGCCAAATGGCCCGCGCTCAACCCGGCAATCCGCAGCGCCGCGACCTATTACGATGCCTGGGTAAGCCACCCGGAACGCATCGGCATCGAGCTTCTGCGCGACGGATTTTCGGCTGGTCCGAACGCGCAGGCCCTCAACTATGCGACGCTCGAAAAGGCCCCCGCCGGCCACTTTCTACTGCACGATGCCATCTCCGGACAATCGCTGCCGATCAGGCCAGCGCTGATCGTCAACGCCACCGGCGGCTGGATCGACATCGCCAATGGCTCGCTCTTCCCCGAGGATGCCCGTCCCGCGCCGTTGATGGGCGGCACCAAGGGCTCGCACCTGATCATCGATCATCCGGGCCTGCGCGACCTGCTCGATGGCCACATGATCTATTACGAGAACGAGGATGGTCGCATCTGCATCCTCTTTCCCTATCTCGGCAAGGTGCTGGTCGGCTCCACCGATATCCGCGTCGATGATCCCGGCACGGTGCGCTGCGAGGATGACGAGCGCGATTACATCCTGCAATCGCTGGCCTTCGTGCTGCCGGGCATCGTCATCCGCCCGGAAGAGATCGTCTTCCAGTTCGCGGGCGTTCGGCCGCTGCCGGCGAGCAACGACAGCTTCACCGGCCGCATCCCGCGCGATCATTTCTGCACGGTCGTCGAGGGCCGCGATCTCGGCCCGCCGGTGCTCTGCATGATCGGCGGCAAGTGGACCACCTTCCGGTCCTTCGGCGAACTCGCCGCCGACATGGCGCTCGACCGGCTCGGCCGCAAGCGCCGCATCGATACCGCCGATCGCACCTTCGGCGGCGGGCGCAGCTTTCCCAAGGATCGCAGCGACTGGCTACGGCAGCTTTCCCGCGCGACCGGCCTTAAGGAGGATCGCATCGCCACCCTCTTCACGCGCTATGGTACCGACGCTGCCGAAATCGCCCGCTTCCTCGTCGCAGCGGATCATGCCCTGGCTCCCGATCACGCCCTGCCGCATGCCGGCTACAGCGCCCGCGAGCTCATCCATCTCATCCGCTCGGAAGCGGTGGAGCATCTGGACGATCTTCTTTTGCGCCGCACGACGCTCGCCATCACCGGCGAACTTTCGCTCGACATGGCCGATGCCGCCCTCGCCATTCTCGCCGCCGAAAAGGGCTGGCCGCCGCAGCGCGCTGCCGAGGAGCGCACCCGTTTTCTGACCCTCCTGAACGACCGTCACGGTGTTTCGGAGCAAACCCTTTCCGCAAGGAACGAACAAAGGAGTGAACAATGCGAGACGTCAGCAAGGTCCGGATGAACCGGCTGTTAGGCAACGGCCGTTGCCTCGATGTGGCGATCGATCATGGTGTCTGCAACGAGCCGTCCTTCCTTGACGGCCTGGCGAACATGCCGGCCGTCGTGAAGGCGCTGGTCGACGCGAGGCCCGACGCGATCCAGATGAATTACGGCCAGGCCGATCTGCTGCAGGACCTGCCCGGCAAGGACAAGCCGGCGCTCGTCATGCGTCTCGACATGGGCAACCCCTACAACCGCATCCGCCACCGCGATATGTGGGCCGTGTTGCAAAACGAGGCCGAGCCGCTGATCGGCGCGCTGCAGATGGATGCGGCCTGCGTCGTCGTCAATCTGTTCATGCTGCCGGACGAGCCCGATCTCTTCCGCCAGTGCGTCCAGAATATTTCGCGCGTGCGTGCCGATTGCGAGAAATACGGCATGCCGCTGATGATCGAGCCGCTGGTGATGCAGCCTGTGACGGAGCGCGGCGGTTACATGGTCGATGGCGATGCCGACAAGATCGTGACGCTGACGCGGCTTGCCCGCGAGATGGGCGCCGATATCGTCAAGGCCGATCCCACGACCAACCCGGAGGATTTTCATCGCGTCATCGAGGCGGCGCGTTGCCCGGTTCTGGTCCGCGGCGGCGGCAAGGAGGATCTGTCCGCGGTCTTCTCGAAGTCCGCGGCCTTGATGCGGCAGGGTGCGATGGGCATGGTCTACGGGCGCAACATCTATCAGCACGCCAATCCAGGCGCCGTCGTGCGCGGTCTGATGGCGATCATCCACGAGGATGCAAGCGGCGAAGAGGCGTTTGCAGTTTATCAGCGGGGGTGAGGTTTTGTGGTTCCCTTGATCCCAGCGGCGAGAAGTGCCGAGCGTATGCGAGGCGATGAGGGCGTGCTGCGGCAAATCCTGAGCATGCAGCGAGCCCTTCATCCGGCCCTTCGGGCCGCCTTCTCCCAGATGGGGAGAATTGGGGATCGGCGCTAGGCTTTCGGCTAAAACCACGCAAGACTGACAGAACCTTGGGAGGGGTTCGCAATGGCAAAATATCTGTTGGGGCTCGATGCCGGAAACACCGTCATCAAGGCGGTGATCTTCGATCTCGAAGGCCGGGAGCTGGCGCATGCCGGGGAGGAGGGCCATAGCCGCATGCCGTGCCCCGGCCATGTCGAGCGCGATCTCGGCGAACTCTGGGCCAATGCCAAACGAGTGATCCGCACGTGCCTCGACAAGGCAAACATTGCTGCCTCCGATATTGCCGCCATCGGCTGCGCCGGCCATGGCAACGGCCTCTATGCCCTTGATCGCGATGGCCAGCCGCTGATCGCAATCCAGTCCCTCGACACGCGTGCAACAGGACTTGTCGAGGAATGGGCGGCTGAAGGGGTCGGCGACCGCACCGCACCGATCGCCCGCCAGCGCCCCTGGCCATCCCAGACGCCGACGCTGCTTGCCTGGCTGAAACGCCATCGTCCCGACCTCTTCCAGCGTATTGGTACGGTTTTCTTCTCCAAGGATTTCGTCGTCAACCGGCTGACCGGCAGCCGCGTCAGCGAGGTCTCCGATATGTCCGGCGCAGGCCTGCTCGATCTCGCCGCCCGTCGCTACGACAAGGCGCTGATGGCCGCTTACGGCCTTGCCGAGAGCATGCATATGCTGCCGCCGCTGATCGAAAGCGCCGATATCGCCGGTCATGTGACGCAAGAGGTCGCGACTGAGACCGGGATTGCGGCCGGCACACCGGTCGTCGGCGGGCTGTTCGATGTCGTCGCCTCGGCGCTCGGCTCGGGCGTGTCGCGCACCGGCAGCGCCTCGATCATCGCCGGCACCTGGAGCATCAATCAGGTGATCATCGATGGTCCCGACCTTGATGGCCCGGTTTTCATGTCCTCCACCTTCGACCGCAGCCGCTACATGGCGATGGAAAACAGCGCCACGTCGGCCGCCAATCTTGAATGGCTGGTTCGGGAATTCTTCGAGGACGAGCATCCAGAAGGCGTCTCGCCCTTCGATGCGGCTTGCGCGCTCGCGGCTGCGGTCGCGCCGGCTGCGGATGATCCGCTCTATCACCCCTTTCTCTATGGCGCCCAGCAGAACGGCCATGCGCGGGCCGGTTTCTATGGCATGGCTGGCTGGCACACCAAGGGACATCTGATCCGGGCACTTCTCGAAGGTGTCGCCTTCGGTCATCGCCAACATATCGAGACCATCCGCAAGGCGGGTGCGAACTTCGAGGAGGCGGTGCTCTCTGGCGGTGGCTCGCGCAGCAGGCTCTGGCCGCAGATATTTGCGGACGTATTGGGTGTTCCCGTCACTGTTGCCGTGTCGCGGGAGACAGGGGCGCTCGGGGCTGCGATTGCGGCCGGCACGGGTGTCGGGCTGTTTGCCGATTTCACCGAAGGCGCCACCGCCATGGTGCGGACCGATCGGCACTATCAGCCCAATGCTGTGCTGTCGGCCCACTACGCCACCCGTTACAGGCTTTACACGGATATTAACGAGGCGATGACGCCGCTGTGGCGGCGGCTTTCGGAGGCCCAAAGCCTCGCAACAGGAGTTGCAGCGTGACCATGCCCATGAATGAAGCGCCCATGAAACAAGCGCCCCTGAATGAAGCGCCAATGGATGAAGGCGTTTACGATTTCATCGTCGTCGGTGCGGGGTCGGCCGGCTGCGTGCTGGCAAACCGGCTCTCGGCTGACCCGAGAAACCGGGTGCTGCTGATCGAGGCCGGCGGCTCGGATCGGTATCACTGGGTGCATGTGCCAATCGGTTACCTCTATTGCATGGGCAATCCGCGCACCGACTGGATGATGAAGACGGCAGCCGAGGCCGGCCTCAACGGCCGGGCGCTCAACTATCCGCGCGGAAAGGTGCTCGGCGGCTGCTCCTCGATCAACGGCATGATCTATATGCGCGGGCAGGCGGCGGATTACGACGGCTGGCGGCAGGCAGGCAATGCCGGTTGGGGTTGGGATGACGTGCTGCCCTGGTTCCTGAAATCGGAGGACAACTATCGCGGCAAATCGGCCTTGCACGGAGCGGGGGGCGAGTGGCGCGTCGAACGCCAGCGGCTGTCCTGGCCGATCCTCGATGCGTTTCGCGATGCGGCCGAGGAACTCGGCATTCGCAAGACCGAAGATTTCAACGGCGGGGACAATGAAGGGTCCGGCTATTTCGAGGTCAATCAGAAGGGCGGCCTACGCTGGAACACGACCAAAGCCTTCCTGCGCCCGGCGATGAAGCGGGTAAACTTGCGCGTGCTGACAGGCGCGGAGACCGAGCGGCTGGAATTTGACGGCAAAGCTGTATCAGGCGTGCGCTTTCGCCTCAATGGCCGCTCCTGTATCGCCCGCGCGTCGCGCGAGGTCATTCTCTCTGCGGGTTCGATCAACTCTCCAAAAATTCTGGAGCTTTCGGGCGTCGGGCGGCCGGATGTGTTGTCGAGCCTCGGCATTCCCGTGCATCATGAGCTCCAGGGTGTCGGCGAAAACCTGCAAGACCATCTGCAGATCCGAACCGTCTTCAGGATCGAGGGTGCGCGCACGCTGAACCAACTTTACCACAACCTGTTCACCCGAGCCGGCATGGCCTTGCAATATGCGATCAGCCGTTCCGGTCCGCTCTCGATGGCGCCAAGCCAGCTCGGGATCTTCGCCAAGAGCGATCCGTCCGTCGCTACCGCCGATCTCGAATATCACGTCCAGCCTCTCAGCACCGACCGGCTCGGCGAGCCGCTGCATCCCTATCCTGCCGTGACTGTCTCCGTCTGCAACCTCCGGCCGGAAAGTCGCGGCACCGTGCATATTACGACACGTGATGCCTCGGTCGCCCCTGAAATTCGTCCCAATTATCTTTCGACCACGGGCGACAGGCTGCTCGCGGCAAATTCAATTCGCCATGCGCGCAGCTTGATGGAAACGACGGCTATCTCCCGTTTTCGACCGCAGGAGATGCTGCCGGGCCGGGAATATCAGAGCGATGACGAGTTGATCCGGCGTGCAGGTGATATCGCCACCACGATCTTTCATCCTGTCGGCACCTGCAGGATGGGAAGCGATCCAATGGCGGTGGTGGATGCCAAGTTGCGCGTGCATGGGCTTGAGAAGCTGCGCGTTGTTGATGCCTCGATCATGCCGACGATCGTGTCCGGCAATACGAACTCCCCGGTGATCATGATCGCGGAAAAAGCAGCGGAGATGGCGCTGAGGATGCAATAGCTGGACGATGTTTTCTTTGATCCGATTATCTCGCCGCCTGACGATCACGCCTCGCCTCGGCATGCATCAATAAGAGCTCTCGAAAGTGCCTTGCCCGTACACCTTCTGATACCAGAAATCTTCGAAATCGACACAGTTCACGGTGATTTGGAGCATTGTGTCGGCAGTCTGTACGGCCGATTTCGTCAAAACCTGACGTCATTCCGCGGCGGCTGTCAGCGGCCGCCTGGCTGATGGCACCCCCCTGCAAATTCGTGCATGAGATAGGTTGGAATCGCCTCGCAGCTTTTCATGAGCGCGAATAATTCCTTGTCGGACTTGCTTGCCAGTATCCCGGTGCGCACAAGTACCGATGCGAGGCCGACATTGGCTGCGCCTTTGATATCGTGCTCGATACTGTCGCCGATGCAGACGACCTTTGCTCGATCGGGACTCCCCCATACTGACATGGCGTGGCTGTAAATTTGATGATACGGCTTGCCGATCCACTGGACCTTGCCGCCGAGTTCCTCATAGATCCTCGCGATTGCTCCCGCGCCAGGTGCGTTCTTGCCGCCCGCCAGCTTGTGAATGTCAGGATTTGTGCAGATGCAAGGCGTGTGATTGGCCGCTGCGGGTTCCAGCATGCGCCGGTATACATCGAGCGCTATGCATTCCGCCTCGCTGCCCGAGATGATAACGAGATCGGCATCATTCGATCGAGGCACAGTCGTCAGATGAAGACGGTCCGCGAGGTTTTGGTCATCACCGCTGGAAATTGTGAAAGCGCGCATCCCGCGCCGAATGTCCTCAGAATGGGACAGAATATCAAAGGCGACGTCGCCCGACGTCACGAACCGCTCAAACAGGCCACGCTCGAAACCGAGGCGAACGAAGCGTTCGGCATTATAGTCGCCACTTCGCCCGGAGTTGGAAAGGACGATCACCCGTTTGCCATTCTCTTTCAGCCTCTGCAACGCTGCAGCGGCGCCTTCATAGGCGCCCTCGTCATCACGCAGCACGCCAAACTGATCGATCAGGAAATAGTCGTATTGATTGATCAGGTTTGCGAGCGATGTCTCGGGAACAGAGCTCACTGGTTCTTCCTTTGCCATTGAAGAATGAGCGCTGCGGTGCCGATTGCAGCCTCCGTCGACTTCGAAGGCTTAAAAGCGATACCAAGCGCGATTTGCCGCATGCGTGTCCACGTCGGATTCTTCGAGCCGCCGCCAACGGTTCGGATCGATTTCAGCTGCGCGGCACCAAGCTCCGCCAGCCTGTCATATCCCAACCGTTCAATTTCCGAGATTCCTTCAAGCACTGCCTGGAAGAAAATTGCGTCATCCTCCGGGCGAGGCTCCAGGCGAGGGGCATAATCCGGATCGCTGAAGGGGAAGCGTTCCCCGCGTTTAAGTAACGGATAGAAGTTCAAACACGTGGGTCGCGAGAGATCAAGGCGAGCCGTCAACTCGGCGAGCCGGTCATCTCCGAACAGTGATTTAATGACGGCACCACCCGTGTTGGAGGCGCCGCCGGGGAGCCAGAAATCGAGTACCCTGTGCGAGTAGATGCCATATTGCGGTGCGTTGATCGGCCGTTCGGAAGCGAGCTTGAGGACGAGGGTCGAGCCGAGCGCGGTAACGCCATCGCCGATCTGCGAGGCGCCGGTCGCCAGAAACGAGGCGCAGCCGTCGGTCGTGCCGGCGTGAAAGCGGCAAGTCTCTGCAATGCCAAGCTTGGCAGCGAAACCTTTGACGCGCGAGAGCGCAGCACCGGCGCGGTAGACCTTGGGAAGCAGCTCGCGATCAAGGCCGGCCATCTCAATCCAGTCCGGCCATTTTTCCCGTTGCAGGTCGTAACCGGTCTTCAAGGCGTTGTTTTCGTCTGTTGCTGCTTCCTGAAGACCGAGCTTCAGCAACAGCCAGTCGGCCTGATGAACGACCTTGGATACACCTGGCTGACGGGCAAGAAAGATTGCTCGCGCAAGAGCCGAGCTCGCTCCTTTCGCGGGGCTGTCGGCCGGCGCATGCCGGGATATCTGTTCGACAATATCGCCATCGGGGCAGTTATCATTGTACATCAACGGCGCGCCCACCGGTTCGCCCATGCGATCGAGCGCAAGGACGGTTCCGGAAGTTCCGTCGATACCGATTGCTCCGACGGATGCGAGGCTTGTTTTTGCCGCAAGTTGCGTGAGCGCGGTTGACGTTCTTTCCCACCATATGGAAGGGGTGCGGCCTTCCTCAGCGGTGAAAAACGGAGTGCTGGCGAGAGCAACAACCTCACCGTTGTCGGAAATTGCGGCCGCGCGTACGCCGGACGTGCCGATGTCGATTCCTATGACAGTTGCGGGCAATGGATTGGGCGAGCTTGTCACGAGGTCACGGCTCCGCGGTCAAGCGCTTGCCTGTACTGCTCAGCCTCCCAGTTTGTCAGCTCGTACTCGTCCGCTTCGGAAAGATAGTTGACATCGGAATCGTCGGGGATGCGTGCTACGACTTCTGCAAGACATCGAGCCATCGCCTGGCCGCCAGCCGTCAACTCGTTCGACAAGAGTACGCCAGAGCCAGGCACGATGATCATTTTCGGCGGGCTTTCTCCTGTCAGTGCCAAGCTTTCGAGGTAAGCGCTCAAGGATTGGTCGGCGTCCAGGAGGCCGATCTTCACGCCGAGGAAAATCACGTGATCCGGATACATCGAACCGGCTGTCGCCAGCCGGACGCTTTCCTGTGAGAGTGCTAGCTGATGGCTCTCGATGTCGTTTGCTGGAGAGTAACTGCTATCCCGGCTTAGCCGCTCGAGTGTCTCGATGGACGGGGAGGGAACTTGCCGTTCAGGCATTTCCAGTGCAGCGGAGACCTGCTCGATGCGGCGCGCAACCTCGTCAATGGTGGCCCCGGCAATGATGATGCCGTGATTGTACAGGACTAAAACGTCGGGACGCGTTGCGGCCGCCAAGTCGACCTCGCGGGCAAGCGGCGTGCCGGGGCGCCTGTAGGGAACCGTCACCCAATTCAACCCGGTCACGTCCAGCCTTGCTTTCAGCAGCCGATCGCGATCGTTCAGAACCGAGAGCGCGATCGAGTTGACGCAGTGGTAATGCGCGACGACTGCCTGGGGCAAGGCCGCGTGAAAGCTCGTCTCGATGGATGGTCGCAGGCCGCTGGTATTCAGTGACGCAATAACGAAATCGGTGGCCTTTTCGGCGCGTTGGTCGCCTTTGCGAAGGGCTTGGACGAGCGGCGCGACACGGACCGGCACCATGATATCGCGATCCCCGGCCTGAGCGAGCCAGGTGCCGGATGCTTTGACCCACATGGTATCGCCATCCTTAAGCGAGGTATTCCCGCCTGCTCCCTGAGTTTTGAGGATGTCGGTTCCGATCTGCTTCGACAGCGCCAGAAACCGGTTGAACTCGCCCTCCGAGCTACCCACCGCCATCAAGACCTCCGCGTTTGAGATGTTCACTCACAATAATGAGCGAATTTTTCATCGATCGTATGTAAGCGATTGAATATCGTCAATGATGAAGTTTTTGCGTCACATCGGCTTGCGGATGAGGTTTCGTTGTGATTATCTTTAATCATCGGCAGGGAGCGGCCGGGAGGAAACACAGTGAACGATGCCAGCCGGCATAAACTCATCACCGACCTTCTTCGCGAAACACCGTTCGCTTCGGTTCGCGACCTGCAAGTCCGCCTCGGCGTTTCCCCGGCGACCATCAGACGCGATATCGACAAGTTGCACGAAACAGGGCGAGCCAAGAAGGTCTACGGAGGGATCTCGGCTTTCGAAGTCGGCGGCCGGCTTGCGGCCCGACCATACGACGAGAATCGCGATATTGCGGTCGAGGCCAAGCGCGCGATAGCGCAAAAGGCCGCCTCGCTGGTGCGGGACGGTGACTCCATTATCGTTCATGCCGGTTCTACCTGCTTTCAGCTGGGCGTGCTTCTGGCTCGCCGCAACTTGCGCATCTATACCAATTCGATGCCGCTTGCTGCCTATCTCGGCGAACACGGCAGCTGCCATCTCAGCCTTTCAGGCGGCGAACTCTATCGCGAGCCGGGGATCATTCATGATCCGGCCTCGGGTGCGCCCGATTACTTCGCTTCGCGGTTCTTCGTTGGCACGCAAGGCATCGATTCACAGGGGCTTTTGGAGTCACACCCGCTGCTCGTCAAGGCGATCGGCGAGCTCAGCACCTGCGCTGATGAAGTGGTGCTGTTGGCAGACAGCCGAAAGTTTTCCATTCAGCCACGTAACCTGGCTTTGACGCTGTCGCGCGTCGGAACGATCGTGACCGACGACGGTTTGTCCGATGCAAACGCCAAGATGCTTGAGAATGCCGGTGTGACGATCCTCATCGCAGATGTCGGAGGCGTCGTTTGACAGAGCATTGTCCAGTTGCGGTCTTTGACCTCGGAAAGACCAATTCGAAGCTGTTCGTCATCGACGGCAAGGGCGATGTCGTAGCGGAGCGACGCGCCAAGCCGGTGTGGCGCGAGCACGGCGACATTCATGTCCTCGATGACGAAGCTCTTTTTTCCTGGATGCAGGACGAGCTCAGCCAGGCCGTCGAAGCGCATGGCGTTCGCCATGTGACGTTTTCCGCGCATGGCTGCACGTTCGCGCTGATTGGAAAAGGCGAACTTTGCCATCCGATACTTGATTACGAACAGGAGCCTCCGGCATCGGTCGCAGCCAGGATTGATCCGCTCATTCCACCGTTTTCTGAAACCTACTCACCCCGTCTGCCGCTCGGGTTGAACTACGGCCGCCACATTCTGTGGCTTCAGGACAGGGATCCGGGCACGCTCGACGCTACCGATGCGATCCTTGCCTACCCTCAGTTCTGGTCATGGAAATTCTCTGGCCGCGCCGCCTCCGAAGTTTCCTATCTCGCTTGCCATTCCCATCTTTGGGCACCGTTGGCCGATGACTTCAGCAGCCTCGTCGACCAAGAGGGTTGGCGCGCGAAAATGCCTGATCTTGTGTCGGCAGGTTCGTCACTTGGGACATACCCCGTTACGGCAGCAGGCGAAACTGTGGAGGTTATGGTCCACAATGGTGTCCATGACAGCAATTCCGCACTGTTCTACTACAGGTCCGTCGGCTTTGACGATTTCACGCTGATCTCGACTGGCACCTGGGTGATTATCTTCAATCAGGCGTGCCCTTTGAATGCCCTCGATCGTGAGCGCGACATGCTCGCCAATGTCACGGTAGACCATGCACCTGCCGCAACGATCCGGTTCATGGGTGGTCGCGAATACGACGTGGCAAGCCAAGGGTGGACAAAGCCGATCAGTATCGAAGCGGTAGAAGCGGTCATCGCCAAGGGAAGTTTCGCCCTGCCGTCTTTCGCCGCCGGTGGGCCCTTTCCGGGTTCAGAAGGTCATTTCCTCGGACCAGCCGTTGAGGGCGAGGAGCGGGCGGCCGTGGCGTTGCTCTACGTGATCCTGATGACGGATCTGTCACTCGATCTTATCCGTTCGCAAAACGACATTGTGATCGATGGCGGCTTGGTCAAGGCCGACCTCTATGCACCATTGCTTGCGGCCTTGCGGGATCAGACCGTCTTTACCAGTGCAAATCCCGAAGGCAGCGCCTTCGGGGCGGCTGCGCTCGTATTTCGCCAGTCCAATGTCCGGCCCTTCAAAAATCAGTGTGAGCGTATCCGTGCTGTCGAGATCGCCGGCCTTGGCGACTACAGGCGGGAATGGAGGCGTGCGATAGAGCTGAGGCGTGACGTGTCGCAGCCGGCCATGCTGAGCGAGGGGATCCGATGAACCCAGTTGTAGCATCGTCCCCGGCCATTGCTCCCGTTCTCGAAATGCAGAACATCAGCAAGACCTTCGGCAATACGCGCGCACTGACGAAAGTCTCCTTGACCGTGTATCCCGGTGAAATTCATGCGTTGATGGGTGAGAACGGCGCCGGCAAGTCGACGCTGATGAAGGTTCTCTCCGGTGCTTACCTCGCGGATCCCGGCGGTACGATTCTGGTCAGCGGGCGGCCGGCGGTCACCGGCGACCCGATCAAGGCAAGAGCCAACGGCATTGCGGTGATCTATCAAGAACTGTCGCTCGCTCCCAATCTGACTGTCGCCCAGAACATGTTTCTCGGGGAAGAGCCGTCACGTCTGGGGTTCGTCGACCGCGCGGATATCAGGAAGCGCGCCGAGCCCATTCTGAAGCGCCTCGGCATCGGCTTTTCTCCCAATCAGCTTGTGTCGTCCCTTTCCTTGGGCGAGCGTCAAATGGCCGAAATTGCCCGCGCTCTTACCACGGACGCGCGCATCATCGTCATGGACGAACCGACGACATCGCTGACGAGCCGGGAAACCGAAAAGCTTTTCGAGGTGATCGCAAGCCTCAAGGCACATGGAATTGCGATCATCTACATCAGCCATCGCATGGAAGAAATCTACGCGCTTGCAGACCGCGTCAGCGTGCTTCGCGACAGTGCCTATGTTGGAACGCTGAAGCGCAGCGAACTGTCGGCCGAGCGGCTCGTCTCCATGATGGTCGGCCGCGACCTGTCGTCGTTCTATAAAAAGGAGCACCGCGCTGCCGCGCACGATCGCCAGGTCGTGCTTGCCGTCAAGAATGTGGGAGACGGGCGGCGCGTGCACGATTGCTCTTTCGATGCCTGTTCCGGAGAGGTGCTGGCCATCGCAGGCCTTGTCGGTTCAGGCCGCACGGAGCTTGCGCGACTGATCTTCGGTGCGGACCACAAGGCCACCGGCGTCGTAACCTTGAACGGTCAGGAGCTTTCGCTGCGCGGCCCCCACGATGCGCTTAATGCCGGGATTGCCTAC
This sequence comes from Rhizobium sp. RHZ02, assembly GCF_014851575.1. Classification (NCBI taxonomy): domain Bacteria; kingdom Pseudomonadati; phylum Pseudomonadota; class Alphaproteobacteria; order Hyphomicrobiales; family Rhizobiaceae; genus Rhizobium; species Rhizobium sp. RHZ02. The sequence goes on along the minus strand of NZ_JACUZX010000003.1, from coordinate 249,799 downwards.
CTCACCGAGGATCGCAAGGCACTTGGCCTGTTCCTCGACATGACGATCAACGAGAACATCAATGTCGGTGTGATCGCCAGGGATGCGCGACCAGGCGGGTTCCTCGATTTCGGCAAGGCGAAGAAGCGCGCCGATGACGCCGTTTCGTCCCTGTCGATCCGAACGAAGAGCACGTCCATCAATGCCGGGGCCCTGTCGGGCGGCAACCAGCAGAAGGTGTTGCTGGCGCGCCTTCTGGAGACCAAGCCGCGGGTCGTCATCCTTGATGAGCCGACGCGCGGCGTCGACGTCGGTGCGAAGTCGGAAATCTATCGGATCATCGACGAGCTTGCCGAAAGCGGCATCGCCATCATCGTGATCTCAAGCGATCTGCCCGAGGTGATCGGTATCGCCGACCGCGTGTTGGTGATGCGCGAGGGACACATCGCCGGCGAGGTCGTCGCATCGCCGGACCGACCGATCGAGCAGGAGACCATCATGGCCCTTTCGACCGGTCCGGTCGGTCGAGACACAATGAGCGCGACATAAGAGAGAACCTGAAATGAGCGCAATGCAGAGCGGACAGACAGCAACAGACAGGATGAGGTTGAGGTCGACCTTGACCGCCCTTGGTATGCTACCCGTCCTCATTCTTTTGGCCGTCGGCTTTCATCTTCTCAGCGGTCGCTTCCTGAGCGTCAACAATCTGTCGATCGTCATGCAGCAGGCATCGATCAACACCGTGCTTGCGGCCGGCATGACATTCGTGATTCTGACGGGCGGCATCGATCTTTCCGTCGGATCGATCCTTGCCGCCTCAGCCATGGTCGGTGTCATCGTTTCGCTGTGGCCGGATGTCGGCATGCTTGGGATTCCCGCGGCAATTGCGGTCGGACTGGGATGCGGCCTCATCAACGGAGTTATCATCGCGTTTTTGAAACTCCCGCCCTTCATCGTCACGCTGGGTTCGCTAACGGCAATGCGCGGTATTGCCCGTCTTCTCGGCAACGACACGACCGTCTTCAATCCCGATCTGCCCTTCGATTTCATCGGCAATGGCAATCTGTTCGGCGTGCCATGGCTGGCGATCATCGCATTGGTGACGATCCTGGTGTCCTGGGTGATCCTCAAGCGGACGGTGCTCGGAACCTGGATCTACGCTGTTGGCGGCAATGTCGAGGCTGCACGCCTCACGGGCATTAAAGTGCCGTTGGTGCTTTTGTTCGTCTATTCGATGTCGGGCCTGCTATCGGGCCTGGGCGGTGTCATGTCAGCGGCCCGCCTGTACGCGGCAAACGGATTGCAGCTTGGCCAGGCTTATGAGCTCGACGCGATTGCAGCCGTCATTCTCGGCGGTACCAGTTTCGTCGGCGGCGTCGGTTCGATCTGGGGCACGCTGATAGGGGCTTTGATCATCGCTGTCCTGTCGAACGGTCTCATCCTCGTCGGGGTTTCCGACATCTGGCAGTACATCATCAAGGGACTTGTCATCATCGTTGCCGTCGGGCTCGACCGCTACAGACTGAGAGGGCTTAGCCGCACCTGAGCTGCGGCTGAAGGAACCGGGTTACCGGATAACAAAGGCGCAGGAGGCGCCATAAGGAGGAAAGCATGCGCATGATCTCTAAACTGCTCACCGCCACCGCGCTCGCCGCGGCAATTGCAATGCCGGCCGCGGCAAAGGATCTTCAAAAGATCGGCATTTCGGTCGGCCTTCTGGGCAATCCATTCTTTGTAGCGACCATCAAGGGCATTGAAGACCGAGCCAAGGAAATCAATCCGAATGTTCAGGTGACCTCCGTTTCTGCCGATTACGACCTCAACAAGCAGGTTTCGCAGATCGACAGCTTCATTGCCGCAGGCGTTGACATCATCATGCTCAACGCTGTCGACGCCAAGGCAATTGCACCGGCCGTCAAGAAGGCTCAGGCCGCCGGCGTTATCGTCGCCGCCTTTGACGTGTCCGCACCCGGTGCAGACGTCACCGTCATGACGAACAACGTCAAGGCAGGCGAAGAAGCCTGCCAGTACATCGTCGACAAGCTCAGCGGCAAGGGCAATGTTGTCATCATTAACGGCCCGGCCTCGTCCTCGATCCTCGATCGCGTCCAGGGTTGCAAGAACGTCCTGTCGAAGAGCCCTGATATCAAGATCCTCTCTGACGACCAGAACGGCCAGGGATCGCGCGATGGTGGTCTTGCGATCATGCAGGGACTGCTGACACGCTTCGACAAGATAGACGCCGTTTTTGCAATCAACGATCCGACCGGCATTGGCGCAGAGCTTGCCGCAAAGCAGTTGAACCGGAACGAGTTTTTCATCACCGCAGTCGACGGCGCTCCTGATATCGAAAAGTCGCTCGCCAGCGGCAACTCGATGATCAAGGCCTCCGCTTCGCAGGATCCCTACGTCATGGCCGGCGACTCGCTGAAGATGGCCGTCGACGTCCTGAATGGCAAGAAGCCGGCCGAAACGACGGTGCTTCTCGACCCGAAGTTGATCACGGCTGAAAACCTCAAGGATTACAAGGGCTGGACGGCAGCCCGCTAAGGTCTCCTCCCGAGTGGCCCGCCGTTGCCGCGTGCACGGCGGGTCGCCTTCCCTCAATGAAAATCTCAGGAAGCGGTTTGCCCATGTCCAAGATCGGTGTCCACTCATTTGTCTGGAGTGCCGGCTCGTCGAAGGATGAGCTCGATAAAGCTCTATCGAGGTCCCACGAACTTCAGTTCAAGCTTATCGAGTTTTCGTACCTCGATCCGAAACAGGTGGACGTGAAGTGGCTGGCGTCTCGCATCGAGGAACTTGGCCTTGATGTCGCAATCAGCATGGGGCTGCCCTTGGAGGGTGACATCTCCAGTCATGATCCGGCAGTTGTTGCCAAGGGCGAGGATATTCTCGACCGCGCTGTGGCACTCGTGCGCGATCTGGGCGGTACCAAGCTTGCCGGCATATTGAGCTCGGCCCACGGCAAGCAGGAACATGCGCTGACGAAGAAGGGATGGGATACGAGCGTCGCCACCCTGTCGAGAGTGGCAGATCGAGCCAAGGCTGCCGGCGTTACGCTCAACCTCGAAATCGTCAATCGCTTCGAGAGCAATATGCTCAATACGGCGGCGCAGGGGATGGCCTATATTTCAGATACAGGCGCTGCGAACGTCTTTCTGCATCTCGATACCTTCCACATGAACATCGAAGAGGCCGACGTCGGCCTTGCAATCCGTCATGCCGCGGACAAGATCGGCTATGTCCATATCGGGGAAAGCCACCGCGGTTACCTCGGCACCGGAAATATCGATTTCGCCACCATCTTCGACGCTCTCGTGGCGATCGGTTGGGATGACTATGTAACCTTTGAATCCTTCTCCACTGCGATCGTCGACAAGGACCTCTCATTGAAGACGGCCATCTGGCGCAATCTCTGGGACGATAACGTTGCGCTTGCCAGGCATGCCCGTCAGTTTATCGAACTTGGGCTGGAAACCGCCGAGCGCAGGGCCGAACTGGTCAAGCAGACGCATTTGACATGGTCGTAGGAATGGGCCCTACCGCATACTCATGCGGTAGGCGCATTGAGCGACGGCTTTTCAATCGCACGAACCGTCCCCGGAACGGCTGGCTTCGCGCATAGCCGTTCTTCAGGAAGTGCGGCGCGCCAGACATACCGGTTGTCCTTTCGCCCGCTGGGCGGCTCGGTCAGGCGAAATTTGGTTCCATGCTTTTTGTGTAGACGCCGGCGATATCCGGAGAAAGTTCGCCGCCCGCCTTGGGTAATCCCTTGGCTAGGTCGTTCCCAAGCGATTTGTTTTGCGCCACTCTTCGTACTCTCCGCGGGCATCGTCATGCAGCGGATAGTAGCGTTGCAACGATCCGCCCTCCATGAGTTTCATTCGCGAAAACTCCTCCCAGTCGTGATGCTTTTGCGATTCTTCGATGACGCTCGCAGCCATTGCGACTGGAAGCACGACCACCCCGTCATCGTCGGCGACGATGATGTCTCCGGGGATTACCGTGACACCGCCGCAGGCAATTGGAACGTTGACGGCGTTGGGATAGATGCCGGTCTGCACATGATAGTTGGGCGTCCAGCCGCGCAGCCATAGAGGCAGATCCAGCTTCTCGACATTGGGCCGGTCGCGCATGCACCCGTCGATCACGATGCCAGCGCCGCCTCTGCCTTTGAAATAGGTCGACATCATATCGCCGAAGACGCCCGAGCTCATGTCGCCGCGCGCGTCGACGACGACCACATCGCCCTCCTGCACATGGTAAAGCACATGGCGGTGCAACTGCGTCTCCGGATCTGCATATTCTCCCTCGGTGAAGAGGTCGGGCCGCTGCGGCATGAATTGAAGCGTCAAGGCCGGCCCGACGATCGACTTGCCGTGATTTTGCGGCACAGGACCGACCATGTGCGGATTGCGGAAGCCCATGTGGCCTAGCGTGCCGGAGATCGTCGCGGCGCCGATTTCCTTCAATGCGTCGATCATCTCTCTGGGCGGTCGCGTAATCTCGGGCATATGTGTCATTCCAGGCTCCCGTTGGATGAAACTACCAGTTTGTGACAGAACCGTCGCGGCGCTTCAGGTGAGGCGCTTCCCAGAAACGAAAGCTCTCTGCCTTGACCGCCTCTTCGTTGACCTCGACGCCGAGCCCTGGCAGATCGCTGACCGGATAGTCGGGGCCGTCGAGCCTTGGTTGCACGGGGAAGAAGTCGGAATTGTCGAAGCCCAGCTTTGCTTCGGGCGCCCTGGTCTCGAGCCAGGCGAAATTCGGTACCGCGGCGGCGAGATGGATGGTCGCGGCCGTGCAGACTGGGCCGAGGGGATTGTGCGGCATCAGGTCCACGTAGTGCGCCTCGCTCCAGCCGGCGACCTTCATCGCCTCGGTGAGCCCGCCAACATTGCAAACATCGAGCCGGTTGAACTGATGGATGCCACGCTCGATGTAGGGCAGGAATTGCCACTTGCTGGCAAATTCCTCGCCGATGGCGAACGGGATGTCGGTCATCCTGCGCAGGGACTCGTAGGCTTCTGGTGTCTCGTCGCGTATCGGCTCCTCGAGGAAATCAAGCACGCCACGGCCGAGCTTGTTACAGAAGCTCGCCGCCTCTGCCACCGACAGCCGATGATGATAGTCGATGCCGAGGACGACCTCGTCGTCCAGCGCCTCGCGCGCCTTGTTCAGCATAGTTGCGGTAACGGCGATCGACTCCCGCGGCTCAAAGATGTCCTTGCTGTTTTGCCCGACGGGGAAGAAGCGGATCGCCTGCCACCCTTGTGCGCGCAGTTCGCGGGCCCGTTCGATGGCAACATCGCCCTCGGCCTCGTCGCCGGTCGAGGCGAAGGTGGGAATCCGGTCGCGCTGCTTGCCGCCCAGCAGTTCGTAGGCCGGCACCCCCAGCGCCTTGCCCTTGATGTCGTGAAGGGCAATGTCGATGGCGGAAATCGCGGCCTGCAGAACGCGCCCGCCTTCGAAATATTGGCTGCGATAGACTTCTTGCCATATCCGACCAATCTGCATCGGGTCGCGGCCGATGAGAAACTCGCGATAGTGCTCGATCGCGCCGGCGACGGCCTTCTCGCGACCGCTCAAGCCGCTCTCGCCCCAGCCGAAGATGCCGTTGTCGGTCTCGACCTTGACCAGCATCTGGTTGCGCGTTCCGACCCATACCGGATAGGGCTTGATCGCCGCAATTTTAAGCTTCGTGGTCATCCACGCCCTCGGTTCACACGCATCCGCTTGGTCTCAGTCGGCCTTGAGGGCCATTTCCGTTTCGCCGTCGAACAGATGCATCCGCTCCTGATCGAACTCGAGCCAGATCTGTTCGTCGGGCGCCACGGCAATGGTCGGCGGCACGCTGACATTGACGATGGCTCCGGACAGAAACGCCTGTACGAAGGTGACGTCCCCGGTCGGCTCCACCGTGTAGGCCTTGGCAGGGACGCTGCCAGGCGTCGCACTCTTGTGCAGCCTGATCGTCGAGTGACGTGCGCCGAGCACGACTTTCCTGGTTGTTGCCCTTGCGACCTTCTGGGCGTTGATTGGCGAGAGCTCGAGGCACCAGCCCTCCGGGCTTGTCAGCACAGTATTGCCGCTTGCCGTTGATGCCTCCAGCGGAACAAGGCTCATTGCCGGGCTGCCGACGAAGCTCGCGACAAACATGTTCACCGGATGGGCAAAGACCTCTGCCGGTGAATCGTATTGCTGCAGGAAGCCGCCATTCATCACCGCCATCCTGTCGGCCATCGTCACCGCTTCGAGTTGGTCGTGCGTCACGTAGATGACCGTCGCCTTGAGGTCCTGGTGGAAGCGCTTGATCTCCGAGCGCATCTGCACGCGCAGCTTTGCGTCGAGGTTGGAGAGTGGCTCATCCATCAGGAATACCGCCGGATCGCGAACGAGGGCGCGGCCCAGCGCCACGCGCTGCTGTTGCCCGCCAGAAAGTTCGCGTGGCTTGCGCTCGAGCAGCTGGGTCATGTCGAGCACTCGCGCTGCTTCCCTGACCTTCTTGTCGATCTCGTTCCTTGGCAACTTGCGCATCTGCAGCGGGAACGCCAGATTTTTATAGACCGATTTCTGCGGATAGAGCGCGTAGTTCTGGAACACCATTGCGATGTCCCGGTCCTTGGGGTCGAGATCGTTGACCACCTGGTCGCCGATGACGATGTCGCCGGAGGTGATGGGGATGAGCCCCGCCACAAGATTGAGTGTGGTTGTCTTGCCGCAGCCTGAAGGGCCGACGAGCGCAACGAATTCGCCGTCGTTGACCGTCAGCGAAACATTGTTGACAGCTTTGAAGCTGCCATAGGTCTTGACCAGATTCTTGAGGACCACGTGGGCCACCGGCAACTCCCCTAGTGCTTGACTGCGCCTTCCGTGAGTGCGCGTACGAAGTATCGTTGCAGGACGAGGAACAGGACCACGACGGGCACGCTCATCATGAAGCTGGCCGCCATCAGGCCCGGAAAGTCCGTTGTATTTTCCGAGAAGAAGCGCTGGATGCCGACGGGCAGTGTCAACTGCTCGTTCTTGGAGAGGAAGGTGTAGGCGTAGATGTACTCGTTCCACGCGCCAATGAAGGAGTAGATCGCCGTGGCGATGATGCCTGGCGCCGAGAGCGGCATCACGATGAGGACAAATGCCTGGAACCGCGTGGCCCCGTCGATGCGCGCCGCCTGCTCGAGTTGCACCGGGATGTTGTCGTAGAAGCCCTTGAGGAGCCAGATTGCCAGCGGCAGGCCGAATGTGAGGTAGGTAAGGATGAGCGACCCATGCGTATTCACGAGTCCGATCGCGCGCATCAGGATGAAGAGCGGCACGAGAAAGATCACCGCCGGGAACATGTTCCGAAGCAAGACGGTGAAGAACAGAAAGTTCCGGCCCGGGAAGGTGAAGCGTGAAAAGGCGTAGGCCGCAGGAACTGCCACGATCACCGAAAGGATGGTTGTGGCGGTGGAGACGAAAAGGCTGTTCCAGAAGAAGCGCAGGAAGTCCTGGCCGACGCTGTTTTGCGGGTCGAGCAGCTTCTGGTAGCTGGCAAGCGTGGGCTGGTCCGGCCACCATTGCGGCGGGAATTGCATGGCCGCGAAACCTGACTTGATCGAGGTGATCAGCATCCAGATCATCGGTAATGCGGTGTAAAGCAGCATGAACACAAGGAAGATGCGTCCGCCCCAGCGCCATCCATCAATGCGCCTACGGCGGCGCGCCTGGCTTCGATGAGCAGTTTCGGCAATCGTGCTCATTCATTTCCATCCTTCTGTTCGTTGCCGCTCAGCGCACGGACGTAGAAGTAGCCGAGCGACATCAGGATCACGAACAGCAGCACAGAATAGGCCGACGCCACCCCCCAGCGCTGGCGGCCGAAGGCGAGTTCATAGATGTGGGTGATCCAGATATGCGATGCATTCGACGGCCCGCCGCCGGTCATGATCCAGGGAATGATGAAGGAATTGAAGTTGGCCACCGCCAGCAGAAGGATCGTCACCGTCGAAACGTTTCTCAGGTGCGGAAAGGTGACGTGCCAGAACCGCTGCCATGCATTGGCCCCGTCGACTTTTGCGGCGCGCAGCAACTGGTCGGGAACCGTCTGCAGGCCGGCCATCATCATGATCATCGCAAATGGAAACTCTCGCCAGATATTGACGACGATCAGCGAGGGCAGCACCGTGCTGACGCTGTCGATGAAATTCGGCGGCCGGTCGGCCAGTCCGAGGCCGACAAGCACCGCGCCAATGATCCCGAAGTCCGAATGGTAGATCCACTTCCAGATATAGGACGCGGCAACCGCGCTGATGACCCAGGGAATGATCAGGATGGCACGCAGGATGCCCCGGCCGATAAAGTCGCGATGGAGCGCCAGGGCACAGGCAAATCCCAGGACAAATGAGATGAAGGTCGATCCCAGTGTCCAGATGAGAGTGTTCGAGGTGACCTTCCAGAACACCGGACTTGTGAGGATGGCGATGTAGTTGTCGAGGCCGACGAAGATCTTGTCCCGAAGCTGCAGGCCAGGCGGTGTATTGAAGAAAGACAGCTCGACCGTGTAGTAGATGGGGTAGGCTATGACGACAAGCATCACAGCAATCGCAGGAAGCACGTATGCGTAGTCAGCGCGATGCTCCCACATCTTTCGCAGCACGCCGGACCTGTCGGGGTGCAGTCTTCGGCTAACCTCGGCCTTGCCAGTCAAGATCGTCACTGTGCCGCACCCTTGTTCCTCGGAGCAAACCGGCTGCAATCAGCGCAGCCGGTCAGATCGTCAGGCCCGGACTAGAGTCCGCCATCCGTCAGGTCTTTTACCTTCTTGGCTGCGTCGTCCGCTGCTTGGTCGACGGTCATGGCTCCGGTCAGGGCATTCTGCAGCATGTCCGGGACGATGATGTTCATGATCTCGGGGGACTGCGGCAGCGCCGGGAACGGGATGCCGTATGGCAGCATCGAGGTCGTGACATCGAGGAACTTGATGCTGTCAAGACGTTCCTTCATCCATTTGGTCTTGAAGCCGTTAAGGTTTCCCGGGTTCGAGCCGGCATAGGCCATCTTCAGCGACCATTCCGGGCTCGTCCACATGCAGATGATAGCCTTTGCAGCCGGCTCGTCTACCTTGCCGCCCTCCACATATTCGGGCTTCAGGATATGAATGTTGGAGCCGCCAAACACGACGGCACGCTTGCCGTCCGGGCCGGTGGGAATGAGGCCATAGCGCATGTTGTCGATTACCGTCTGCGCCTTGACCTTGTCGGTATCCGTCGCCTTTTTCTGCAGGTCGAGCATGACGTTGTAGTCGGACGGGTGCGAGATCATCATGCCGAGCTGGCCAGCGAGGAAGAGGGGCTGGTTGTCGGCCTGCTGGTTGGTAAGCGCCGAAACCGGAACCGACTTGTCGCGCACATACATATCGTAGGAGGCTTGCAGTGCCGCCTTGCTCTGCGGGGAGTTCAGCTCGACCACCTTATACGTCGGGTTGGCCGTGGCTTCGTCGAAGACGCCGCCGCCATAGGCCCACAGCTGAGGCATGAAGCGGTACGGTGTATTGCCGGCATTCTTGCGCGCCACGAGGCCATAGCCGGCAATGCCGAGCTTGTCGTGGATCTGCTTGGAATACTTGACGACGTCGTCCCAGGTTGCCGGAGCCTTGTCCGGATCAAGGCCTGCACGCTTGAAGATGTCGGCGTTCCAGATGAAAGCCATCGTTTCGTTGTTGGTGGGTATGCCGTAGGTCACCCCATCCCAGGTTACAGCCTTCATTGCGCCCGGCCAGAAATCCTCGGTCGAATACCCTACATCCTCGGGTTTGAGCGGCTGCAAATAGCCCTTTGAGGCAAACTCCGTGCCGCCGAGGATCTGCAGGCGAACCGCCATCGGTGCTGCATTGCCAAGGAGTGCGGTCCGGAACTTGTCCAGCAGGTCGTTATAGGTGAGAGCCTGTTCCTCAAGCTGGATGTTTGGATAGGTTTTGCGGAAGGTCTGGAAGAAGTCCTTGTAATACTCGCGCAGGAGGTCGGGGTCGCCCTCGAACACGCCCTGATACCAGAAAGTCAGTCGCCCCTTATAGTCGAGCGGGGTGACCTTGGCGCAATCGCCCGCCGTGTCAAAATTCTGGGTGCCGGCAATGGAGCGCACATATTGCGGCGACCACTTGCTCAAATCGATCGACGCACCGAGCGCCGACGCAGACATCAACGATATCATCAAAGCGGTTGAGACAGTGCCGCGCAGGACGGCACCTCCGAGTGAAATCCTCGTCATAGGTATCCTCCGGGTTCGCTCCCATGCCGCCCTGCCTCAAGGCGAGCGGTCTTTTGCTCCTCGGCCCCAGGACGTTTGTATCCAGTGTATGCCTTAAAGCTAATCATACGTTTTCAGATCGTCGATTGCCTGTCAACCGGCGAAATCGTACATTGTTTGGAGGAGCCTCGCGTGATATTTAAGCGAGGCGTGTATTAATTGGGGACAGTCTTGGCCGATACGAGCGATTTCAAAGCACAGCCACCCGAAGGGATCGACGCGATCGGGGCCTCCAGCGAGGGTGCCTCGCTCTATCAACTGATCAGGGAAGACATCATCGAAGGGCGGCTCGCCGCCAACGAACGGCTGGTGGTCACCGATCTCGCCCGACGTCACGGCACCTCGACCAACCCCGTGCGCGAGGCTCTGCAGCTGCTGCGCGGGGAGGGCTTTGTGACCCTTGTTCCCAACCGCGGAGCGCGCGTCCGGCCGATTGACCAGGATTTTGTTCGGGACATCTACGAGATCGGAGTCTTGATCGAGCCGGCACTGACGCGATGGTTCGTCAGCATGGCGACCGTCGAAGACATTGCTGAACTCGAACGCATCCAGGCGCTGATTGAAGAGAACGACTTCGCCGACACGCTCAGGCACAGTGAGCTCGACACCGCCTTTCACACCGTAATGTACCAGAGGCACTATAACCGCCATGCCGCCGAGCTTTGGTGGAAGCATCGCGAAGTGCTTCGAGCCGTGAGCCGGCGTTTCAACTTCACACTCGCCCGGCGTGCGGCGATCCTTAGCGAGCATCGAGAGCTCATCGAGCACGTAAAGGCGGGCAACGCGAACGAGGCAGCCGAGCTTATTGCGCGCCATGTCGAGGGCTCCGGCCGACATATCCTCGAACACATGCGTGCACGCAACGCCGCTCGGGCAGGATAGAAAAGATCGCCTGGAATATCGTTATCCCAACCACTTCGGATAAAGGCAGTTGAGATGAAAATCACAAGCGTGCGGCCGTGGCTGATCAAGTCCGATGCTTCTTATTGGGGAGAGTTTCTGTTCGTCGAAGTGACGACGGATGAGGGGGTGAGCGGTTGGGGAGAGATCACCACAACGACAAGGCTTGCCAATCGCGCCCTCTGCACGATCCTGCGGCAGATCGGTGCCGCCGTAGCCGGCGAGGACCCGGCGCGTATCGAGTATCTGTGGCACAAGATATTCCGCAGCTTCACCTACATGGGCAGTCGCGGGGCCGCGGTCGAATGCGTGAGCGCCGTTGACATTGCTCTCTGGGACATACGAGGCAAGGTACTCGGCAAGCCGATTTACGAGCTGTTGGGTGGAGCTGTGCGCGATGAAATTGCGCTCTACACCCACCCCAACCAGGCCAAATTTACCAGCAAGGAGGCTGTCGTCCGCGAAATTCGCGATATCGTCGAATCCGGCCACACTGCCCTCAAGTTCGATCCCTTCCCCTACCAAGGGCGCGTCGCCGATGGCCAGCCTCGCGAACAGCGGGACGGGTACCTCGATGGCAGCATGTCCCGCAAGGATGAGCGCGAAGCCGCCGAACTCACGGCTCTGATCCGGGAAACGGCAGGCTCTGATGTCGACATTCTCATCGATGCGCATGGCCGGTTCGACGTTCCGACGGCCATTCGCCTTTGTCGAAGCCTCGAGGAAGCTGGTCAGATCGACTGGTTCGAGGAGCCCTGTCCGCCGGAGAGCCTCAATGCTCTCCGACAGGTCCGTGAGAAGGTCAGCGCCGCCATCTCGTGGGGCGAGCGCGGCCACACCAAGTGGGATTTCGTGCCGGTGCTGGAAAACAGGCTCGCTGACTACATCATGCCTGATGTCACCTGGACCGGTGGCATTACTGAACTCAAGAAGATTTCTGCCCTGTGCGAAGCCTACTACATCCCGGTCTCGCCGCATGACGCCGCAGGGCCGATCAACGTGGTTGCTGGAGCGCAGGTGATGATGACCGTTCCCAACTTCTACAAACTCGAAACGTCGGAGTGGAACCTCGGCAAATACGATCACCTCATCGACAGACCACTCGATGTTTCGAACGGCAGCCTCAAGCTTGCGCCGAGGCCCGGTCTCGGCGTTGAAATGAACCGCGACTACCTTCAAGACCACGAGATAGAGCTGGCCTAGCAACGCTTTACGCCGCCCCAGCGAGCGCGGCGACGAGCCCCACCCACCAAAACGAGGACAAGTCATGCCAGAGGCAAATGGAGCCGACGAGGCGCTCAATCGGGTGAACATGCATTCCAAGCCGTCCGACCTTCGCATCACCGACATGCGGGTAGCCGAAATTGTCGGCGCGCCGTTCACCTCGGTGCTGCTCAAGATTTACACCAACCAGGGCATCGTCGGGCTTGGCGAGGTGCGTGACGGTGCCAGCGCCACCTACGCCCTGATGCTGAAGAGCCGGTTGCTTGGCGAGAACCCTTGCAACATCGATCGACTGTTTCGCCGGATCAAGCAGTTCGGCGGACACGGCCGGCAGGGCGGTGGTGTATCGGCGGTTGAAATCGCGTTGTGGGATCTGGCCGGCAAGGCCTACGGCGTCCCAATCTACCAGATGCTCGGCGGCCGGTTTCGGGAAAAAGTGCGTGTCTACTGCGATACCGACGCCACCGTGCCGAGCGGCACCGAGACCGGAAAGCGCCTCAAGCAGCGCATGGAGCTCGGCTTCACCTTCCTCAAGATGGATCTTGGGCTGATGCAGATCGCGGATGTGCCCGGTGCGGTCGTGTTTCCGGCCGGCTCACTGGAAGGCTACCGCCAAAGTCCCACTCGCGGGCCGCTGAAGACCAATGACGAGCGGCGCGTCCGCAACGCTGCGTACGATTTGCATAACGTCCAGCACCCGTTTACCGGCCTTCACTTTTCCGACAAGGGCCTCGACCTGCTTGAGCAATACATCGCCGAGGTTCGGGAGGTCATCGGCATGGATGTGCCGCTCGCGATCGACCATATCGGCCATATCTCGTTGCAGAACGGCATTCGCCTCGCCAGGCGAATTGAAAAATACGTGCCAGCCTGGCTCGAGGATGTGATCCCTTGGCAATACACCGAGCAGTACCAGCGACTGCAGGAGGCCACCACGGTGCCGATCTGCACCGGCGAGGATATCTATCTCAAGGAGGGCTTCGAGCCTCTGCTCAAGAGCGGCGGCGTCTCCGTTATCCACCCGGACCTGCTCACCAGCGGGGGCATCCTCGAGACCAAGAAGATTGGCGACATGGCGCAGGACGATGGTGTCGCCATGGCCATCCATATGGCGGAAAGTCCAATCGCCGCAATGGCTGCGGCACATGTCGCGACCGCGACCGAAAACTTCATGGCGCTCGAATACCACTCCGCCGATGTCGACTGGTGGGACGATATCGTCACGGGCCTTCCCAAACCGCTGGTGAAGAACGGCTTCATCACTGTTCCGGACAAGCCGGGGCTCGGGATTGACGACGTCGTCGACGAGGTGATCTCGCGGCATCTGCAGCCGGGTGTCACCGGCATTTGGCAGCCTACGGATCACTGGGACAATGAGTATTCCTGGGATCGCACCTGGAGCTGAGGAAAAAAGGAACGAAGATGAAGATCACCGATCTCCGCTGCGCCGTTATCGGCAAGCACCCGATCGTGCGTATCGTTACGGACGAGGGCCTCTACGGCCTGGGCGAAGTCGAATTCACCAAGTCCTACCTCAAGCCGTGGGTGCTGCATTTCCGCGAGGCGCTGGTCGGCGAGGACCCGACCGACGTCGAGAGAGTCATGCTGAAGATCCGCCAACGCGGCTCTTTCAAGCCGTACGGCGCGGCGGTGAGCGCTATTGAACATGCGTTGTGGGATATTGCTGGCAAGGCCGCGGGCGTGCCCGCCTATAAACTGCTCGGCGGCAAGGTGCGGGACAAGGTGCGCGTCTACAACGGCTCGGTTCGCCAAAAACGCACGGGCGACCGGCCGGAGGATTACGCCGCTGACGTCAAGTGGATGATGGAGCAGCCGCAGAACTTCTTCATGATCAAGCAAGGGATCTCGTTCCACTCCAACATGAAGGACACCATCGAGGGCTTCCACTACGGCGTGACGCAGAAGAGGGCCGGCTATCACGGCGCCATGGATCAGGGCATGATCAGCGAGCGCGGTTTCAATCACATGATCGACTGCGTGATCGCAATGAAGGAAGTGCTGGGCGACAAGGTCAGCCTGGCGCTCGACTGCGGCCCCGGCTGGATGCTGCCCGATGCGATCAAGTTCGCCCGCGCGGTCGAGAAGTACAATTTGATGTGGCTCGAGGACATGCTGACTGGCGACTACGTGCCATGGGTCAATCCGCAGGCCTATCGGGAGCTGACAACCTCCACCTCGACGCCAATCCACACTGGTGAGCAGATCTACCTGCGACACAATTTCAAGGAGCTGATCGAAACGCAGGCGGTACGCGTCATCGGCCCCGATCCGGCCGATGTCGGAGGCATTGCCGAGCTCAAATGGGTCGCCGAGCACGCCTACATGCACTCGATCCTGATGGCGCCGCACGGCACTGCCAACGGTCTGCTCGGCCTCGGCGCGTTGATCAATGTCTGCGCTACCTTGCCGGCAAATTACATCGCCTTCGAATATCCCACCGCCTCCGATCCCTGGTGGGGGGATCTGGTAATCGGCTTGCCGCCGCAGATCGTGAAGGACAGCATGGTGGACCTGCTGGAAGCGCCGGGGCTCGGCCTCGATATCGACGCTGAAGCGGCCAGGAGATATCTGAGGGAAGAGGATGCGGGCTTTTTCGACTGAAGCTTTGTCCACTTGCCCGCAGCAGCGATATGAGCGGCGAAACCAGTCCGCGTCTTCTACATTCCCGCGTCCTTAGGGGCGGCTTCTCGCATCATGTTCCATATACAACTGACCACTATTCCTCGAATACCTTGCCGGTGCGAGCCTCGAGCCGGTAGCGGTTGCCGGGATAGATGAGGCGGGCGGTGGAGACGACGTGCCGCCCGGACCAGGTGCGGCGGCGGATGGCCAGGCAAGGCTCGCTCTTCAGGATCGTCAGGAGCTTGCACTCCCAGGACTGCGGCATGGCCGCCTCGACGATGTGCTCGGATCCGCTCAGCGGGGCGGCAGCCGTCAGATAGGCGTTTGGGGTCAGGGAGGCAAAGTCCTGCGCCAGATAGTCGGGGGCTGCTGCCGGATTGACGAACCGGTCTTCGATCTGCACCGGCACGCCGTTTTCGCTGTGCACGATCAGGGAGTGAAAGACGGGTGCGCCGATGTCGAGCTCCAGCGCGTCGGCCGTCTCGGGAGATGCTGTCTCCTGCGCCAGAATCACCACCGAGGCCTCATGCGCGTTACCGCGCTCAGCAATCTCTTCGGCAATATTGCGCACCTCGAACAGGGCCGAATACCCCTTGCGCTCCGCGACAAAGGAGCCGACGCCCTGGATGCGAACCAGCTCGCCTTCGTTTGCGAGTTCACGCAATGCCCTGTTGGCGGTC
Source organism: Rhizobium sp. RHZ02 (assembly GCF_014851575.1). NCBI lineage: Bacteria > Pseudomonadati > Pseudomonadota > Alphaproteobacteria > Hyphomicrobiales > Rhizobiaceae > Rhizobium > Rhizobium sp. RHZ02. The sequence goes on along the minus strand of NZ_JACUZX010000003.1, from coordinate 234,083 downwards.
ATCTTGCTGACGCCGAGTTCGTTCACCAATTCGTTTTCGGAAGGCACGCGATGCTTCGGAGGCCACTCACCGCTATGGATGCGGTCGAGTATCATCTGCTTGACGCCGGCGTAGAGCGGTGCGGTATCGTTATCCCTCATCATCTCGCTTGGACGCTTCATTGCCTATTCCCTTTGCAATCGCGGAATCCGCTCGATATGTCGACTTTCCTCTTGCATAACACAAAATATCTCATATGGTACCATATACAACCTCTCGAAAGATCGATCAACAAGATCGACGTCGAGCAAGCCGGCGAAGACCGGTGTCGGACCGCAAGGTCAATCGTCACTTCAGAGGAGATAGAACCAATGAAATTCAGCGCGCTTCTTCTTTCCAGCGCCTTTGCGCTCTCGGCCTTCGTCGCGCCCGTCGCCGCCAAGGACTGGAAGACGGCCACCATTACGCTTGAGGGGGCCTATGCGCCCTGGAACATGACCAATGCCGACGGCACGCTCGGTGGCTTCGAGCCCGAACTTGCCAAGGTTTTGTGCGAACGTGCCAAGATCGACTGCAAGCTCGTCGCATCCGACTGGGATGGCATGATCCCGGCACTCAATGCCGGCAAATTCGACGTCATCATGGATGCGCTGTCGATCACCGATGACCGCAAGAAGGTCATCGGCTTCACCATCCCTTATGCTGCGACGCCGGCCGCCTTCGCGACCGCCAAGGACAGCCCGCTTGCCAATGCAGCCGGTACCGGTGCGACGATCAAGATGACGCCCGGCCAGACCGGCGTTAAGGAAGTCGATGCGCTGAAGGAGGCCTTCAAGGGCAAGACGATCGGAATTCAGGCCGCGACCGTTTACGCGAAGTTCGTTTACGACAATTTCGGCGATATCGCGGAGATCCGCGAGTACAAGACCGGCGCCGACCGCGATCTCGATCTGGCAAAGGCCGGAGGTCCCGGTCTCCGGCTTCAAGGCCGGGGACCGCATGCTATTCTGACACCGCCGGGACAGCGGCGGGCGCGGGGAACATGATATGGCAACACTGGAACTGATTGGGTTCGGCTCGACCGGATGGGGCGCGCTGCTTCTGCTCGCCGCGTTGATGACACTTGCCGTGACCGCAAGCGCGCTTGCGATCGGCGCGGTGCTCGGGGCGATAATCTCTGCTGCCAAGCTTTCCGGCAAGGCCTGGCTTGTTGCGCTCGGCAACGTCTACACGACTGTCTTTCGCGGTGTGCCGGAATTGCTGATCATCTACCTGATCTATTTCGGAGGGTCCTCCGCAGTCACCGCGATCGGCAAGGCGATGGGCTATGAGGGCTTCCTCGGGCTGCCGTCGTTTCTGGCCGGTGCGCTGGCTGTGGGGATCATCTCCGGCGCCTATCAGGCGGAAGTATTCCGCGGGGCGTACCTTGCCATTTCCAAGGGTGAATTGGAGGCGGCATCAGCGATCGGCATGCATCGCGGTCTGCGCTTTCGCCGGATCATCATTCCGCAGGTGCTGCGCTTCGCAATCCCTGGTCTCGGCAACGTCTGGCAGCTCAGCCTCAAGGATTCCGCACTGATCTCGGTGACCGGTTTGGCGGAACTGATGCGCACCAGCCAGGTCGCTGCCGGTTCGACACGACAGTATTTCCTGTTCTTCATCGTCGGCGGCATCCTCTACCTGATCCTGACAAGCCTCTCCGACCGGGTTTTCAATGGCGCAGAGCGGCGCGCCAATCGCAGCATGCCGACAGCGGCCATGGGAAAGGCGTGAGGTAACACGATGGATTTCGCTTTTCTCGCCCAAACGATGTCGACCCTGCTCAAAGCCGTCCCGATGACCTTGGCTCTGTTCTCCCTCTCGGTCTTCTTCGGTGGTCTTCTGGCCCTGCTGATCGTCTGGATGCGTGTCGCCGGCAATCCGGTGCTGTCGTCGATTGCCAAGGGATACATCTTCATCTTTCGCGGCTCGCCGCTGCTGATCCAGATGTTCCTCGTCTTTTATGGCCTCGGCCAGTTCGGCTTCATCCGCTATTCCTTCCTTTGGCCGTTCCTGCGTGAACCGTTCGTTTGTGCGGTACTGTCACTGGCACTCTGCACCGCCGGCTATTCTGCCGAGATCTTCCGTGGTGGCATTCGCGCCGTCTCGCCGCGCGAGATCGAGGCCGCTCGCTCGATCGGCATGTCCGGTGCTCTTCTCGTGCGCCGCATCCTGGCGCCGATCGCATTCCGGCACGCGCTTCCGGCCTACTCCACCGAGATCGTCCTGATGATGAAATCGACGGCACTCGCAAGCCTGGTCACCGTATGGGAAGTGACCGGCGTGGCACAGCGGCTGATCTCGCAAACATACCGCACGATGGAAGTGTTCCTCTGTGCGGCGATCATCTATCTCGTTCTCAACTTCATCATCCTGCAGGCGATGTCCCTGCTTGAATATTCGCTCTCACGACACCGCCGCGCGATCCCGCCGGCGCTGAAAGCCTGAGAGCCCTCCGGACACGATTGGAGCTTCCATGCCAGGCGTTACCCGACTTTCCGTCCGCAACATCCGCAAAAGCTTCGGCACGCACGAGGTCTTGCGTGGCATCTCGCTCGATGCCGAGGATGGCGACGTCATTTCCCTGCTCGGTGCCTCGGGTTCCGGCAAGTCCACCTTCCTGCGCTGCATCAACCTGTTGGAAACGGCAACCGACGGCGAGATCTGGGTGGATGGCGAGCAGATCCGCATGATCCACAAGGGCGGCACGAGCCGGCCGGCGAGCCAGAAGCAGGTCGACCATATCCGCTCGGAACTGGGCATGGTCTTCCAGTCCTTCAACCTGTGGTCACACATGACGATCCTGCAGAATGTAATCGAGGGACCGGTCCACGTGCTCAAGCGTCCGCGTTCCGAATGCGTCGCCGAGGCAGAGGCGCTTCTCGAAAAGGTCGGCATTGCCGACAAGCGCCACGCCTATCCAGCGCACCTGTCGGGCGGCCAGCAGCAGCGCGCAGCGATCGCCCGGGCACTCGCGATGAAACCGAAAGTCATGCTCTTCGACGAGCCGACGTCGGCGCTTGACCCGGAGCTCGTCGGCGAGGTGTTGCGTGTCATGCGCGCGCTTGCCGAGGAGGGGATGACGATGCTGGTCGTCACGCACGAGATGAGCTTTGCGCGCAATGTTTCCAATCGCGTTGTCTTCATGAAGGAAGGCCTGGTCGAAAGCAGCGGCGCACCGGACGAAATGTTCGGGGGAGGCGCGTCACCGGCCTTCCGGCAGTTCATCGGTCATTTCGGAAGCGGGCAATGACGGTCACCATCGACACACTGATCGGCTGGCGTGACGTCGCACGCGTTGCGGCCGGCGAGACGCTGGCGCTATCACCCGCAGCCTGGGGCCGCATCGACAATGCCAGCCGGATCATTGAACGCATTGTCGAGACAGGGATACGTGCCTATGGCATCAATACAGGCGTCGGCGCGCTTTCAGATACGGTCGTCGATCGCAACTCCCAAAGCCGGCTGTCGCGCAACATCCTCCTCAGTCACGCCTGTGGCGTCGGCGAACTCCTGGCGGGCCGCGAGGTCCGGGCAATCATCGCGGCGCAAGTCGCCAATTTCGCGCATGGCCATTCCGGCGTACGGGCGGATATCATCCGCCACCTCACTGCATTTTTGGAGCACGATTGCGTGCCTGATGTCCCGTCGAGGGGCTCAGCCGGTTACCTCACGCACAATGCCCATACGGCGCTCGTCCTCATCGGGGAAGGAAGCGCATCGGTGGCGGGCAAGCGCATGAACGGCCGGGAGGCTCTCGATGCCATTGGTCTTGCTCCACTCGTGCTCGGTGCAAAGGAGGGGTTAAGCCTCGTCAACGGAACGGCCTGCGCAACGGGTTTAGCCAGCGTCGCGCTAGCACGCGCGAACCATCTGCTCGACTGGGCCGATGCTGTGGCGGCCCTGACGCTGGAAGCTTGCGGGTGTCAGATGGCGGCCTTCGACGAGACGGTGTTAGCGCTTCGTCCGTCGCGCGGCATCGCGCATGTCGGCGCTTCCTTGAGGCGGCGCCTGGAGGGCAGCGGGCTGATCGCAGCCGCACTCGCAAAACGCACGCAGGATGCGCTCAGCCTACGCTCGGTCCCGCACGCCCACGGAGCAGCTCGCGACGTCTTTGACAATGCATCCGACGTTGTCGATCGCGAACTTGCCTCAGTCACCGACAATCCGGCGGTCTCGGGAACACCTGAAAATCCCGTCGTCTCGTCGGAGGCTCATGCCGTGGCGCCAGCCCTCGCGCAGGCGTCCGACAGCCTTGCGATCGCCCTTGCGCAGATATCGGCCATGAGCGAGCGCCGTATGGATCGGCTCGTCAATCCGCTGATCAGCAACCTGCCGCCTTTTCTGGCGAGCGATGCCGGCAGTAATTCCGGCTTCATGATCGCGCAATATACCGCAGCCGCGCTCAGCAACGAGAACCGCAGGCTGGCCGCACCCGCTTCCACCGATGGCGGCGTTACCTCCGGCCTGCAGGAGGATTTTCTCGCGCATCCAACGGCTGCGGCAAATAAGCTCCTTTCGGTCATCGACAACGCTGAATACATTGTCGCCATCGAGTTGATGGCGGCAGCCCAGGCGCATGACTTCCTGGCGTCTACAGCAAAGCGCGCCAAGGCCACGGACGCAATCCACCGTGCGGTACGTCAGGTCGTCCCGCATTACGCCGACGATCGCCCGTTGGCTGCCGACATCGAAGCGCTTCGTAGCTTTATCCGGCAAGAAGCACCGCCCGAATTGATCTGAGGAGCACAAATGACAGCTGATTTCGACGTTGCCGTGATCGGCCTCGGCGCCATGGGAAGCGCGGCCATCTCCTTCCTTGCGGCGCGCGGCGCCAGGACGATTGGCATCGACGCCTATTTTCCTGCCCATGCGCTCAGCTCTTCGCATGGGGATAGCCGCCTGATCCGGATGGGCTACTTCGAAGATCCGTCCTATGTGCCGCTGCTGCAGCGCGCCTATAGCAACTGGCGCGCTTTGGAGGCGCGGCTTCGCACGGAAATTCTGACGATCACCGGCGTTCTCCAGATCGGGGCTGAAGACAGCAAGATCGTTACGGGCACACGCGCGTCCTGCAAGATGCACGACCTGCCGCACGAGGTCCTCGACAAGATGGACGTGGCGCGTCGGTTTCCCGCCTTCCAACTGGACGACGAGGACGTCGCTGTCCTCGATCCAAAGGGGGGCTATCTCAGGCCCGAGGCGGCTGTCATGGGCTATCTCAAACTTGCAGCGCAGGATGGTGCGGTTCTTCACTTCGGCGAACGGGTAACAGCGATCGAGCCGGGCGACGGCGGGGTGACGATCCGATCGGCTGAGGGACACTATCGTGCCAAAAAGGTGGTGGTTGCCACCGGCTCGTGGATCGCCGAACTCATTCCCGATTTGAAGGAACACGCAGTACCGATCCGACAGGTCGTCGCCTGGTATCAGTCGCAGGACGGATTTGCGACGGAACCGCAGCGCATGCCGTGCTTCCTTCGGGACGAGGGGGCAGAGGGCTCTTACTTCGGTTTTCCGGCGATCGGCATGGACAGCGTCAAAGTCGGGCGGCACGCGCATTTCCGCGAGCCGATCGATCCCAACCAGCCCAATCCGCCCGTTAACGACAGAGATACGGCACTCCTCGATAGCTTTATCGCCCGGCGCGTGCCGGCGGCTGCCGGACCGCGGGTCAGCGCCGTGACATGCCGCTACACGATGCTGCCGAGTGAGGATTTTCTGCTCGACGTTGCCCCTGGCAACCCGAACGTCGTCGTCGCGTCGCCCTGCTCCGGCCATGGCTTCAAGTTCACGAGCGTCGTCGGCGAGATTCTCGCCGACCTGGCGCTTCAAGGTGGAACCAGCTTGCCGGTTGCAGCCTTCTCGTTCGATGCGATGAACCGCTTCGTCTCGGCCCGCAAATCTGCGTGACGCTCCAGGCTAACTGCAGCGCAATCCGGTTTCCGCATTGAACAGGTGGATTGCTTGCGGATCGAAGGTAAGCGTCAGCATCTGACCATTCTCCAAAGTCGTGCGCGATGGCAGGCAGGCCATGATCCGCTGCGTGCCGACAAAAGCGGTGACGACAAGCTCGGGACCAGTCAATTCTGCAACCTCGCATTTCGCCGGTAGCGTGAGGCCGGACGAACCAAGCCGAAGTGCTTCCGGCCGTATTCCGACAATCAGCTTCTGGCCATCTCTGGACTCGGCTTGAAGTCCGCCCGGAAGAGGTAGCACGATGTCGCTGCCCTCGATCTGAAGTTCGCTGCCGCGAACCGTAGCGTTCAAAAGGTTCATTGGCGGCGCCCCGACAAACGTGGCGACATAAAGAGTTGCCGGCCGATCGTAAATCTCCGACGGGCTGCCGAGCTGCTCGATCCGCCCGTCGCGCATAACCGCAATGCGGGTGGCGAGCGTCATGGCCTCGATCTGGTCGTGCGTCACGTAGACGACCGTGGTCTTGAGCATCTGATGCAGACGCTTGAGTTCGGTGCGCATCTCCATGCGCAATTTTGCGTCCAGGTTGGATAGCGGCTCGTCGAACAGGAAGACTTCCGGCTTGCGCACAAGGGCGCGGCCGATCGCAACGCGCTGGCGCTGGCCACCCGACAGTTGACTTGGCCTGCGGTCGAGCAGGCTTTCGATCTGCAGCAATTTCGCTGCATCGCGTACTGCCGTGTCGCGCTCGGCGCTCGGGACTTTGCGCATTTCCAAGCCGAAGCCGATATTGCGGTGGACAGTCAGGTTTGGATAGAGCGCATAGGACTGGAAGACCATGGCGATGTCACGATCCTTCGGATGCACGCCGAGGACCGAGCGTCCGCCGATACGCACGTCGCCGCTTGTTGCTTCCGCCAGCCCCGCGATGATGTTGAGCAGGGTCGATTTTCCGCAGCCGGAAGAGCCGAGCAGAACGAGAAACTCGCCGCTCTCGAGTGCGATGTCGATGCCCTTCAGGGTTTCGACATCGCCGTATGTCTTGCGGATGTTGGCAATTTCAAGAGCACTCATCGAGCGGGCTCCTCAGATGTGAATGGTCCGCCGTAGTTGCGGGGAAGGGTCGAAATTGCCCGTGATGCGACCGCGGTTCCGGCCCGCAGGCAGTCAGCGAGAGGTTTTTCCTGCGCCAGCGCCGCCAGAAAACCGGCGTTGAAGACATCGCCGGCGCCGATCGTATCGACGACCGTGACAGAGGGAGCCGCAGCGGCGATGCACTGCCCGTCCGCACCAATTGCGAGCGCTCCGTCCGGGCCGCGCTTGACAACGACGATGGCACCCTCAGGCATATGGGATCGGATTTCGGTCCCCGCTTCGACAGGGTCGTCGAGGCCGGTGAGGGTGGTGGACTCCACTTCGTTGAGCAGCGCAATCGCGCAGCGGGAAAGCCAGTGTCGCGTGGCCTCGCAATTCTCGTTCGTCCAGCCGTCGAGCGGCCAGCCGGTGTCAAGCGCAATCGCAATCTGGTGCTTGTCGGCCCAGTCGAAGAAAGCATCGTACTCGCGGGTCAGATCTTCCGTCAGGAAGGAGCCGCACAGCAACACGAAGCCCCCCGACAGCTTCGTGCCATCCAGGACGGCAAAGACATCGGAAAGGCTGAGGCGGGGCAGGTGACCGCGCGTGGTGAAGAACGTGCGCTCTCCATCGGGATGGGTGATGCCAACCGACAGTGTCGTCTGCTCAGGGCGCACCGGCCACTTCGCAGACCGCTTGCCGAAAGCCTCGGTCAACCAGCGACCGAACTGGTCGTTGCCAACATTGGCGGCGATCTCGAATTCGACGCCGAGACCTTCCCACGCGAGGGCGCTGTTGCCGGCGGCCCCGCCGACGCGCAGTTCGTCGTGGTCGACGATGATCTCGGTGCCAGCCTTCGGCCAGGGAGCAGCAGGGCCGAGGATGAGGTCGATATTCACGTTTCCGACGACGGCAAGCGGGCGCATCATTCGCTCCGGGTGATCTTTGTCGAGCGCACAGGCGTGCCGGCGTTCTCGACACGCGCATCGGCGAAGGCGACCATGAAGCGCTGTGCCACGGGCAGCATTGCGAAGACCGCAGCCAGTCCCGAAGCCGGCTTGAAGCCGATGGTCACCGCGCCCGCAACCGGGGCTTCACCCGATGCATCGAAGATGATGACCGGAGCGCCGGTTTCGACGGCTGATACGGCCATGGCCGTGACCAGACCGGCGGTGCTGTCCTGTCCCCGGAAAAGAACGACACCGACGGCCGGGCCGAGCATCTCCATCGGTCCGTGCCGCAACTGCCCGCCTTCGAGCGAAAAGCAGGGAAGGCGGGAGAGTTCTGTCAGGCCAAGGGCCAGCGCTTCGGCAAGACCCTGCAGGCGCCTGCCCGAGGTAACGACCGTCGCCACGTTATCGAGAGCTGCAAGAGCGATGTCGATGCTTGGTGTTTCCGGGGCGGTGAGTGCGGCAAGGGCTGCCGCGGGATCCTCGCCAAGGGCTGCCAGCACCGCAAGATGCAGGGCAAAGGAGACTGTCAGGCTGCGCGTTGCAGCAAACGCCAATTCCGTGCCGCCCGCTCCGATGAGGGAAGGCGCCGTACGCGCCAGGAATGATCCTTGCTCCAGCGTCAGCCCGAATGTGTCACCACTGCCTCCTGTTTCAAAGAACCAGCGCACCACCTCGGCACTTTCGCCAGATTGCGAGGTGATAATAACTGTTCGGCCGTCGAGCGCGAGCGGTTGTCCAAGTTGCTCGGAAAGCGGTAGAGCGATCGCGTCGATGCCGCAGGCACGGTAGAGCGGCTCGACGGCCCGGCCAACGGCATGAGATCCGCCCATGCCGAGAAGAAGCAGCCTGGCGTTTTTCTTCAGCGATTCTGCAATGGCCTGAGCGGTTTGCTTTGCATTGTCATAGGATGTGAGCGCATCCGCATGCTGACGCGCCATTTCGCGATCAATTGCAATCAGGCCGGCTGGTCGTGTGTTTTCCATGGTCATTGTCATCCCTTGACGCCGCCGCTTGTCAGCCCCGATATCAGGGCGCGTTGCATGACGAGACCAACCAGCACCGGTGGCAGAGCGGCGAGCACACCGGCAGTCGCGATCAGTCCGTAATCGGAGACACGGCCACCGGCCAGATCGGCGATGGCAACCGTGAGTGTCTTGGCGCGCTGATCGGAGGTGAAGAGCAGCGCATAGAAGAACTCGTCCCAGCCGAGCAGGAAAGCAAACAGCGCCGAGGTGGCGACAACAGGCATGGCCAGCGGCAGGGTAATGATCTTCCAGGTCTGGAACAGGCCGGCACCGTCAATCATTGCCGCGGCTTCGATCTCCTTCGGAATGGAATCGAAGCCGGATTTCATGAGCCATGTCGTGAAAGGGGCGAGGATCGTCAGATAGACGAGGGCGAGGCCGAAGACGTTGTTCAGCATGCCGAGATAGGCCAGGCCCATGTAGAGCGGCACGGCAAGCGCAACCGGTGGCAGCATGTAGGTGGCGATGACCATTGAAAGCGACCAACCGACGGAAGGTGTTCGCGACACGGCCCAACCGGCCGGAATCGCCAGCGCGATAGCGGCGATCGTCGCCATGCCGGCAACCTCGATGCTGTTTCTGAGCGACGATGTGAAGGCGGCGCCGGCGCTGTTCTCGATCGTCGACAGCAAGGCGGCGTAACGGGAGAAGTCGGCCGTTTGCGGCCACCAGCGGAGCGGCTTGGCGGCCAGATCGGCGGCCGGCGAGATGCTCATGATGAACAGCCAGATGATCGGTGCCAGGATCACGGCCGCAAGCAGCAACGCGCAGACGTAGATGAAAGCTGTAAAGAATGGGCTCTTGCGTTCCATCAGGCGGCACTCCCTGCGGTCTTGCGCACCAGCGTGGCATAGGCGAGAGCCAGCACCGTTACCAACAATGTGACGATCAAGGCCAATGAGGCGCCGGAGCCGGCCCGCTGGAAGGAAAACGCTTCCTGATAGACGAGGATCGACAGCGTCCTCGTACTGTTGGCCGGGCCGCCGCGGGTCATGACCCAGATGATGTCGAACACCTTGAAGGCCTCGATGGTGCGCAGCACCAGGGCCACCATCAGCGGACCCGCGAGATAGGGCAGGATCACGAAGCGGAAGCGGGCGAAGGGACCGGCGCCGTCGACCAGTGAGGCGGCAGTGACGTCACGCGGCACCGCTTGTAAGGCAGCAAGCGCAATGAGCGCGACCAGCGGGAAGTTCTTCCAGCAATCGGCGACGATCAGGGCGGCAAGTGCAGTGCCCGGTTCGCCAAGCCAGGAGCGATAGGCGTCGATCAGCCCGACTTGCATCAGCGCGGCGTTGAGCGCGCCGTATTCCGGATTGTAGATCAATCGCCAGAGCGTGGCGTTGACGACGGTTGGCAGTGCCCAGGGAAGGATCATCAGGGCGCGCAGCACCGCGCGGCCCCGGAAATCCTGGTTGAGGAGAAGTGCTGCAAGCACGCCGATCACCATCTCGGCAGCAACCGAAATGACCGCGAACCAGGTGGTCGTGATCAGGGTCCGCTGAAAATTCGAACCGGAGATCATCTTCACGTAGTTGTCGATGCCGACAAAATTGCCTGATGTGCCGACAAGCTTGGCGTCTGTGAAAGACAGGCCGACGGTGTCGACCAATGGCCATCCGATGACGGCGATCATCACGACAAGCAGCGGCAACATCAATAGCCACGCGCGGGTTGTCATCCAGGTGCCGGACATGAGGCGCCCTCTCAATTCATCGGACTGGTAAAGTGGAAACCAGGCGGCACGGCGCCGCCTGGACGGTTACATCGCTTAGAGACCGCTGTTGTCGGCAGCCGACTTCAGGGCGTCCTCCGGCGAAGACTGGCCGAGCAGGGATTCCTGGATCGCCTGCTGCAGAGCCGTGGAAAGCTCCTGATACTTCGGCGTGGTCGGGCGCGGATACATCGCGGCAAGACCGACCTTGGCCGCAGCGATCAGTTCTTCCTGGCCCTTCGTCACGGCCGGATCCTGATAAGACGATGCCCAGATCGGCAGGCTGAGCTTGGCATACTGGTTCTGCGTCGGCTGCGAGGTCATGAAGGTGACGTACTTCCAGGCCTCATCCGGATGCTTGCTGGCCGTGGTGACACCAAGGCCCATCGAGCCGTTGACGGCCGACGCTTCGCTCTTGCCCGCGACACCCGGAGCCGGGACAACGCCGACCTTGCCCGCGACCTTGCTGTCCTTCGGGTCGTTCGCCATGTTGTACATGTAGGTCCAGTTCAGCGCAAAAGCAGCATCGCCGTTCTGGAAGACCTTTCGCACATCCTCTTCCAGGAATTCCTTGGAGTTCGGGTTGGTCAGGCCGGATTTGTAGCTGGAAACCATATAGTTCAGCGCGTCGAGACCGCCGCCACTCTGGAAGGCCGGCTTGCCGTCCTTCAGGAAATCGCCCTTGTAGGCACTGACGAGCGTCGTGTAATCGCAGATCGCGGCTTCGGCTTGCGACCAGCTCCAGGCGATCGGCGTTGCGAGAAGTCCCTTGTCCTTGATCGTCTTTGCCTGCTCGGCCAGTTCGTCCCAGGTCTTCGGCGGTGTCTTTATGCCGGCCTTCTCGAGGATTTCCTTGTTGTAGAACAAATACTTGGTGTCGAGGATCCACGGCATCCCGTAGTACTTGCCGTCATACTGAACGGTCGTCCATGCACCAGGAAGGACACCCTTCTTCATATCGTCGGTGATGCGCGCGGTGACGTCGACGAGGACATTGTTGGTCGCGTATTCTGCCGGCCAGATCACGTCGAAGAGGACGACGTCGTAACCGCCGGACCCCTGGGCGAGCACCGTCTTGTCGTGCAGGCCTTCGTAAGGCACGAACTCGAGATTGACCTTGACGTCGGGGTTTGCCTTGGAAAATGCATCCGTCATGGCACGGACGTCAGCCTCGCTATAGGCCGCTTGTGCCATAAACAGCGCATTAATCGTCGTTTCGGCAAAGGCGTGCGGCGCGAAAGATGCGCCGATCAGTGCTGCGCCAAGCAGCGTCTTGTTCAGGGATTTCAACATTCCAGCCTCCAGTTTTTTGACATTCACGCGTTTGTCCGAAGGCGGCTGTCGTCGCCATCGGTTGTTGAAAAGGCGCCGGTTAGCCGGCTGCCGGATTCGGAGCGTCGTCAGAGCCGCTTTCGGACTCTCTTGCGTTCCCTGGAACTCTTTTGGTTCCTTATTAAGTCAATTGTCTTGACTTATTTCTTCTTCAATATTCTACTGCTGTCAAGAGGGAATTCGGAATGAACGAAGCGCGCCCGATACGGGCAAAAGCAGGCACCAATCATGAAGGCACAAGCGCCCATAACCGGCGGGTGATGATGGATGCCCTGAGAGTGAATGGAGCACTCTCGCGAGCAGACCTGGCGCGCGCCACCAAGCTCACCAAACAGACCGTGTCGAACATCATCGACGAACTCGAACAGGAAGGGCTGGTCACCGCGCAGGAAGCTGTTCGCAAGGGCAGGGGGCAACCGTCGACACCCTATCGCCTGGTGCCGGAAGGGGCTTTTGCGATCGGGCTGCAGATCGATCGTCACATAACCCGGGCCATAGCTGTCGACCTTGTCGGCAACATACGCACGCGGGCCGAGGCGAACCTGCCTCCCGACGGGCCGTCGCGCGGTGCAACCGTAATTCTCGAGCTTATCGAGAAGGTTCGCCGTGACCTTGCCGGCCTCGTTGCTCAATCGGAGCGGCGGCTCGTTGGCCTGGGCGCGGCGATGCCTGGTCCGTTCGGGATCGAGGCGACGGGTGACGATCCCTGGATGATGGCCGCCTGGCAAAAGTTTCCGCTGTTGGAAACGCTGGCGGCAGGCACGGGTCTTGGCGTTCGTCTGCAAAACGATGCGGCCGCATGCGCCACGGCGGAGCGGATGGTTGGCGCCGCCCATGGGCTCGACCATGCCGTTTGCCTCTATCTCGGCTACGGTATCGGTGCTGGTCTGATCCTCGGCGGGGAACTTTACAGCGGTGCAAACGGCAATGCGGGCGAAATCGGCATGGCGCTGCTTTCGGCAAGCGGCAGCCCGACGCCACTCGAGCATCGTGCCTCGCTCGCCTCGCTCTACCAGCACCTGGCGATCGACCCGGCGGATCCCGGCGTCTATGCGATGGTGAACGAACTGGCGCTGAAGAACGATGCGAGAATCCAGAGCTGGATCGAAGAAGCCGTGATGGATCTTCGCTGGAGCGTACATCTGATCGAATCGATCTTCGATCCGCAAACCGTAATTCTCTGCGGCGGTGCGCCTGAAGCCCTGGCGCGACGTCTGGTCGAGGCGATGCACCCTCTGCCGCCATCGATCGCCGATCGCCGTGGCCGGGTCATTCCTCGCTTCCAGCTTGGAATGACTGATCCCTGGGCCGTTGCGCTTGGCGCTGCCGCCGACCCGATCAGCCGCGCTTTCGACCCGAGCTTTGCGGCCATTCTCAAGGGTTCGCTGTAAAAGCGCTCATGCGCGATGGATCGGGTCGATCCATAAAACATCTTCCGGCTGTTCGACCGGTTCGATATCGAGATTGACGACGACCGGTTCCTGGCCGGAGCGCACAAGAACACATTCGAGCGTCTCGTCGCGGCTGGCGTTGATCTCTTGATGGGGAACGTAAGGCGGCACGTAGATGAAATCACCGGGACCGGCCTCTGCCGTGAATTCGAGGTGTTCGCCCCAGCGCATGCGTGCCTTCCCTTTCACCACATAGATGATGCTTTCGAGATCCCCGTGGTGATGGGCGCCGGTCTTCGCATTCGCATGGATGGTCACGGTGCCGGCCCATATTTTCTCCGCCCCGGCACGCGCATGGTTGATCGCCGTCGCCCGGTTCATCCCTGGGGTCTGGGCGGTATTGGGATCGAGTGAATTACCCGGAATGACCTTCACGCCATGTTCGCGCCAGTCGATCGGATGGTGGTCGTGATCATGCGGAACCTCGGTCATTGCATCTCCTTCCGGCAATCAGGTGTTGCCATCGTGTTCCCTGGCTATTGGCTAAAGGCCGTGGATGCCGGAGAGCTCATCGAGCTTGCCGCGCAATCTGCGCTTTACCTCCTCGTCCTGCCCTTCCATGGCGGCGAGCATTTCGCGAAGCGTTCCGCGCAGTCCATGGATCTGATCGATGAGATCCATGATCAGATCGACGCCGGCATCGTTGACACCCATGTCACGCGTCAGGTCGAGGATGAGCTGCGCCCGCGCGACATCGGTGTCGCGAAAATCGCGAGCGCCGTCACGTGTCTGAGGCAGCAGCCATCCCTGCTCGACCCACACCTCCAACACCCTCACGTCGATTTTAAGAAAACGGCGGAATTCAAGATCATCCATGGCTATTCTCCCATGCCCTTTCTCGGATCCTGCTCGTCGCCAGCTGTCCAGCCGGTCATGAAATCGGTCAGCTGCTGATCCGGTCCGTTCGGCAGCACGATTTTGAGAGAGATGTAGATGTCTCCAGCACTGCCGTCTTTCTTCGGAACGCCCTTGCCCTTCAGGCGCAAGACCTTCCCGGTGTTGGAGTGCGGCGGCAATGTGAGGTTGACCGGACCTGACGGCGTCGGCGCGCGCACCTTGCCGCCGAGCACGGCCTCGCGCAGCGTAATCGGCAGGTCGAAGCGAATGTCGTCGCCGTCACGAACATAGAAGCGATGCGGACGCACGCGAATTTCGACAAGCGCATCTCCCGGCCGGCCGCCGCCAATACCGGCCTCGCCTTTGCCGCGCAGTCTGAGCGTCTGGCCGTCGCGCGTGCCAGGCGGTATCTGCAGGTCGAGCGCCGGCCCGTCCGGCAAACGGATCTGGGTCTTCGTGCCGTTGACGGCATCGAGGAAATCGACCTCCATCGAATACTGCCGGTTCTGGCCCTGTGCATGGAAATCGCCTCCGCGTGTTCGTCGCGAAAAGAAGCTCGAGAAAATATCGTCGCTGTCGCCGAAGTCGGCATAGCCCGCGCTGTTGTGATAAGGGTTGCCGGCGTTTCCTGCAGAGGCATAGTCGCGATAGTAGTGGCGCGGCGCCTGCTCGGCACCGGTCATGTCGATCTCGCCGCGGTCAAAGCGCCCACGCTTTTCTTCATCGCTCAGCAGCTCGTAAGCAGCGGAAATCTCCTTGAAGCGGTCCTCTGCCTTCTTGTCGCCGGGATTGAGATCGGGGTGAAGTTTCTTGGCGAGCTTACGAAATGCGCTTTGAATGTCTTTCTGCGTGGCGTCCTTCTTCACGCCGAGAAGCTCGTATGGATCGCGGCTCATGCATATCTCCGGTTCAGCCGGCGGACATCACCGGCATTTTGCCATCTATATAGGTTTTCGCCGCTGCTCCGACGAGAGGTTGTATCGGCCTGGGCACCTAATCGCGCTGCAGGTTGATCTCACTGGTCACCACCTGCTGGCCGGACGCCGGATCCTTGTCGACCGTCCGAATGCGGATCGCATTGGCATCGACACGCTGGATGGTCATGTTGGCGCTGCGGTCACCGTTTATCACCTTTGACCAGCGCACCGCGAGATTGATGGCGTCGCCGCGGCGGCTTCCCTGAAGACCGGATACGCCACCGGACGGACCGACGTAACGACCGGCATACTGTGTTCCGGTGACCGTGATATTGGCCGACACCGGTCGCGTGATAACGATCATCCCCCGGCAGGTCCCCTTCATCGAAAGCGCCTCGCCACTCGCCTGGGATGTGAAATTACAACTCAGGTTGATCGGGGACGAGGAGGTCGTGCGTTTCATCATGCCTCCGCCCGTCCAATCGCCAGCAAGCGACTGGAGGAAAGGCGCCTCGTCGGCATATGCGAAGCCTGTGACCAGCCAGAACAGCGCGGCCACAGCAGCATGTCGGCAGCACTTCATGACGTCCTCCCCTTGGAGATGATCAGGAATGCCTCAGAATGCTTGAAAGTTCCTCCCAATGCAGGAACTCGGCCAAAATGTCCCAATGCGATGGGGTAACGCAAGCGAATTCCTCTTGGTCGTGAGGTCCGACCTCATCGAGAGAAATTTTTGTCGGTTGAGAACTGCTATTGCTGCACTGCAATAATCGCCATAAGGTAGAGACGCTGAACTCGGAGGTCCGAATGCCGCCAAGACCGTACAGCAATGCCCGTGCCACGCGATCCGATCGCGATCCGATCGCAATTGATCTGGCGCTCCAGGGAGGTGGCGCGCACGGCGCTTTCACCTGGGGTGTGATCGAACGGCTCATCGATGAACCCTGGCTGGAGATTTCAAGCATAACCGGCACCTCGGCCGGTGCAATGAACGCGGTGGTACTTGCGCATGGTTATGCGCTTGATGGTCGAGAGGGTGCGAAGGTGGCTCTCGAGGCATTTTGGGCCCGGGTCAGCGACGTGGCGCGGTTCAGCCCGTTTCAGCGAACGGCGTTTGACGTGATGACCGGTAACTGGTCGCTTGACCACTCGCCCGCCTATCTCTTCTTCGACCTTATGAGCCGCTTGTTTTCGCCCTATGAGATCAATCCGGCAAACATCAATCCGCTCCGCGACATCCTCGAGGAAAGCGTGGATTTCGAGGCCTTGAAGCGCTCTGAGATCAAGCTGTTTGTCAATGCCACGAACGTGCGAACCGGGCTGCCGAGGGTGTTTCGCAACGACGAACTGAGTGCCGACGCCGTGCTGGCTTCGGCATGCCTGCCGATGCTGCACCAGGCGATCGAAATAGACGGTGATCCCTACTGGGACGGTGGGTTTTCGGGAAATCCGCTGCTTACGCCGGTCGTCCGCGAGAGTGCGGCACGCGACATTTTGCTTGTTCAGGTCAATCCCGTAGAGCGCGCGGGCGTTCCAAGGACTGCACGTGAAATTCTCAATCGCATCAACGAGATCTCCTTTAACTCCAGCCTGAAGAAGGAATTGCGAGCGATGGCCATACTCCAGCGGATGCTTTCGGAAAGCGGCGTTGCGCCGGATGAAATCGCCTGGGCGAAGGAATGGTCAAGCATACGTCTCCATCGAATTGCAACGCCACCGCGCATGGTGGAACTCAGCGCGTCATCCAAGATGAACGGCGAGTGGGAGTTTCTTTCGATGCTGCGGCAGGAAGGGCGCGAGACCGCGCAAGAATTTCTCGCCAGCCATGGCACGGATATTGGAAAACGGGCGAGCTTTGACATCGAAAGCCTGCTCGATACCGTCCTGCAATAGACGTCAGAGCGCAAAGCCCCGTCATGGATATTGTTGGCGTCCTTATCGCTCTTGGTGTTCTCGTCGCGCTCGCTTACCGCGGCTGGAGCATCCTTCTTCTCGCACCCCTTTGTGCCCTGCTTGCCGCACTGTTGGCTGGCCAGCCGTTGCTTGCCAGCTGGACGCAGACTTTCATGCGCAACGCGGCGGATTTCATTGCCCAGTTCTTCCCGATTTTTCTGCTTGGCGCTCTTTTCGGCAAGCTGATGGAAGCCAGTGGTTCGGTTGAGGCAATTGCCGTGAAGATGACCGAGAAGCTCGGGGCAGGACGAGCCATATTCGCCGTCGTGCTTGCTGGCGCCTTCGTGACCTATGGCGGCGTCAGCCTGTTTGTCGCTTTCTTCGTCCTTGCTCCAATGGGGCATGCTCTCTTCAAGGCGGCCGACATTCCGCACCGGCTCATGCCGGCAGCAATCGCCCTTGGAACATCCACCTTCACCATGTCTGCCATGCCGGGCACGCCGGCGATCCAGAATGCGATCCCGATGCCATTTTTTGGCACCAATCCGTTTGCTGCCCCCGGGCTCGGCGTCATTGCCTCGGCGGTCATGCTTGGTTTCGGCATGTGGTGGCTGCAGATGGCGCGGCGAAAGGCGAAGCTGGCAGGGGAGACCTATCGCTATGCTGGCTTGACGGCCTCTGATGCCATTTCCCATGACGACAGGATGCGGGAGCGTGGCGCAGTCGCGCATGACTTCGATCCGGGTGAAATTGCGCGCGGCGGTCATGCGGCGATGCGACCAGGCTTTTTGATCGCAGCGCTGCCGCTGGTGGTCGTCGTTGCGACCAATCTGGTGATGACGTTCGCCGTTTTGCCGCGTATCGACGCGCATTATCTGGCGGAAACTGCGTGGGGCTCAACCACACTTTCAGCGGTTGCGGGAGTCTGGTCGGTGATTGTGGCATTGACGGCGGGTATTGTGGCGCTCCTCGTTACCAACTTTGACCGCCTTCCTGGTCTCCGTTCCATCATCGATGCCGGCGTCAACGCGGCTGTCCTGCCGATCATGAGCGTTGCCAGCCTTGTTGGCTTCGGAGCCGTTGTGGCTGCCCTCCCTGCATTCGAGACGGTGAAGGTCTGGGTCCTGGGCATCGAGGGAGGGCCACTGGTCTCCCTTGCGATTGCGACGAATATCCTTGCTGCATTGACCGGTTCGGCGTCAGGCGGGCTGACGATCGCGCTCGATGCCCTGGGGCCGACCTACATGGAAATTGCCCACCAGACCGGTCTCGATCCCGAACTGATGCACCGGGTTGCGGTCATCGGCGCCGGCACGCTGGACAGCTTGCCGCACAACGGCGCTGTCGTGACGCTCCTTTCTGTCTGCGGTGTCTCGCACAAGGATGGTTACCTGGATCTCGCCATGGCCGCCATCGCAAGCGCCCTTGTTGCGCTGGTCGTCGTCATCACGCTCGGAACTCTTGTTGGTTCGTTCTGACCAGCTGCGACACCACATCCGGGAGTGCGTGGCTGCTTCCACTCGATCGCGACGATAGACGGGCGACGGTGCCTCTATCGGCTCCCAGCGTCAAGGTGTACTCAAGGCAACAGGCTGTACCAGCTAGACTGAACTCCGCGTCAGCCTTTCGGGCGGGTGCGCATGTCGAATGCACTGGAGAGTACATGATGGGTTTTCCGCTTTTCGATCTCAGCGGCAGACGAGCATTGGTAACCGGCTCGTCACAAGGCATTGGTTTTGCGTTGGCCAGGGGGCTTGCCGAGCATGGCGCATCCGTCGTGCTGAACGGGCGGGATGCGTCGAAGCTGGAGGCGGCCGCGAAGGCTCTGCGAGAAGCCGGTTACGATGTTGCCGTGAATGCCTTTGATGTGACCGATGCTGACGCAGTCAAACATGGCATCGACGAGATCGAGAGCGCCATTGGTCCAATCGATATTCTCATCAACAATGCGGGAATGCAGTTTCGCACGTCGCTGGAGGATTTTCCGGCCGATCGCTGGGAGCAACTGCTGAAAACCAACATCTCCAGCATCTTCTATGTCGGGCAGGCCGTTGCCCGGCACATGATCACGCGCGGCGCAGGAAAGATCATCAACATCGCCTCCGTCCAAAGCGAACTCGCTCGTCCGGGCATCGCCCCCTACACCGCCACAAAGGGCGCTGTGAAGAACCTGACCCGCGGTATGTGCGCCGACTGGGCCAAGTTCGGAATCCAGGTGAATGCCCTCGCGCCGGGCTATTTCAAGACGCCGCTCAATCAGGCTCTCGTGGATAACGAGGAGTTCTCCTCATGGCTTCAAAAGCGCACGCCTGCCGCCCGCTGGGGTGAGGTGGATGAACTGATCGGTGCGGCGGTCTTCCTGTCCGGGAAAGGATCATCCTTTGTCAACGGACACACTCTCTATGTCGACGGTGGCATCACGACTTGCCTCTAGTGATGCCCGTCGCCGTTGCGCCCGCTGAAATCAGGTTCAACGCCATGAGGCGTCTGCCCAATGGCAGCGAGTACGAGAAATACAGCATAGCGGCGACCCTCGGATTTCAGAGCCTCAGTGGGTCGGACAAATTCACCGGGCAGGTCCAACCGGCCTATTCTGCACGTCCGCAAATACGGTTCCGGGTCGTATGCCTTGCCGAGCGTTCGCGCGCGGCTTGTCTGGCCGCGGAATAGCGAAATTCAATTGTAGCGTGCCGTCCTTCGACGTGGCAGACCGTGGCTCGTGGCCGCTGGGTGGTGTGCATGGCGCCCTTCGACAGGCAAGGGCACCTACGCCTTCAGCCCAGCATGTCCACCACCAAATCTTCGCAGCCGTCCTCCCCATGCACAGGCTGCCCTGTCCTCAGGTGTAGCTCGACCGCCAATACGCTTCGACCTAGCGTCCGCTACGGGCTCGGGACCGACATGTCTCGATCACGCAAAATAGGAGCACACCATGTCACAGGCAGAAGCAGAGAGCCGCAGGATTGGGCAGGAGGAGGCGAACATGACCCAGCACAACGCCTCACAACCCGCCAGAGCACGGTCCGAAGAGTTGGTCCCGTCGCGCTATGCGGTGCGGGTCGGCGAGATTGACGTCCTGGTTATCAGCGATGGGGTACTGCCGCTTCCAACCGCCATGTTGGGACATAACGCCGACCCTGCCGTCCGAGCTGGCTGGCTCGACGATATGTTCCTGCCGCAGGACGCTTTCGACTGGTCGCTGAATGCGGTTCTTGTGCGCAGTGGCGGGCAGACCATACTCATCGACGCTGGACTGGGATTGGACCCGGACTTGAACTTGCCGCGGGCCGGGCAGTTGACCAAGCGACTGGAGGCGGCTGGCATCGATCTTGGATCCGTCACCGACATCGTGCTGACCCACATGCACATGGACCACGTTGGCGGGCTGCTCGTCGACGGGGTGAAGGAACGGCTGCGGCCGGACCTGCGGATCCACGTGGCGGCCGCCGAGGTCAAATTCTGGGAGGCGCCCGATTTCTCCCGCGTCTCGATGCCGCCGGGGTTCCCGGACGCGCTTCGGGCGGCCGCCAAACGGTTCACCGAAGAATACCGCAGCCATCTGCGGCTGTTCGATGAGGAGCAAGAGGTGGCGCCGGGCGTGGTCGCCACACGTACCGGCGGCCACACCCCGGGCCATTGCGTGGTTCGCGTGGCGTCCGGCGGTGATCGGCTGATGTTTGCCGGCGACGCCGTGTTTGCGGTCGGGTTCGAACACCCCGACTGGTATAACGGTTTCGAACACGACCCAGAAGAGGCGGCCCGCGTCCGCGTCCGACTTTTGCGGGAGCTGGCGCAGACCGGCGCACAGCTCGTCGCCACGCACCTGCCGTTTCCGTCCGTCGGCCACGTGGCGGTTGATGGCGATGCTTTCCGCTGGGTCCCGGCCTTCTGGGACTACTGACCGCTTGGGTCGACCATTCCGCGTAAGCGCCTCGTCGACCGAGCGCCCATGCGTAAACGGTCGAACTTGCACTGGAAAAAACCGACTAGGCTCTTGATGGGCCTAGTCGCTGCTGCAGTCTAAGGCAGCAAAAATGTCCCAAATGAACTGCGCCAACCGCTAGCCGGCACCGCACCGCGCCCGGATCGAATAAAAGGCTTGCAGAAGCATCGCGCGAAGAAGCTTTTCTGGCGCAATCGACGGCCGCCCGATCGGCGAATAAAGCGCTGCAAAATCTTGTTCCAATAAAACGAGCGCTTCGTTCACGACCTGCCGGATGGCCCGTAGAGGATGATCTTCTCGAACACGAGCCTTCAGATCCACATAGCTGAAGAGTTCGCCTGTCCTCACATCGCCGCCACGCATCCATCAGCTCCAAATCGCAATAAAGCGAGTGAATCACGACAGGAGCCTATGCGCCAATGCCTTTTTCAACAGCCTGCTAGGCCAGCCAGCACTTCATCCTTGCACGGGCGTCTTCAGGGGGTGCCGACGAATAAGCGCTGTTTTTGGCTGGGAAGCGGAGAGTCGCCGACCACTTCGGCCAGTTCTAAATACCTGCAGAAAGCGTTGGCCAACTGCATCTGTCTCGGTGTCTTGCAGTCGGCATCGAAGATTGCCGGGGAGGCGACCAGGATGGCTAAGCACTTCGCCCGCGAGATAGCGACGTTGAAACGGTTGGCGCTATAGAGGAACTCCATGCCCCGGGGAGCTTCGGCATAGCTCGAAGTTGCCATGGTATAGATCGCAATTGGCGCTTCCTGGCCCTGGAACTTGTCGACCGTTCCCACTCTGGCAGTGGGCAGTCGTTTCTGGATTTCGAGGGCCTGAGCATTGTATGGCGTAATGATCACAATATCGTCGATGGAAAGCGATGCCACCTGGCCGTTTCGGTCCAGCCACGTTGGTCCGCACTCGAGGATCCGGGATACCAAAGACGCTACGGCATTGGCTTCTTCGATCGATGAGCTGGCGTTGCCCGAGTGCTCGACAGGCAGGTATCTCAAGCCCGATCCCTTTATCGGCCCTTCGGAGAGGATTTCTTGCTGGCCGCATGAAGCGATCGGGGCCAGTTTCCCTTCATAGAAAAGCTCGGAAATGAAATCACAGACGTCTGGTTGCATCCGCCAGGTCTCGGCGAGAAACAGCCCTTGATCGCGATCAATAGTCTGCCGTTCTCCGAGAACATGCTCGAGCGACGAAACACCGACGCCATCGGGATGGGTGCCTTGGGTGGGCTGGTCGAGTTGTTGTGGATCGCCGAGCAACACCAATCGTTTGGCTGCGTGGGACACCGCGAGCACATTAGCAAGGGACATTTGGGCGGCCTCGTCAACGAATAGAACGTCCAGCACGTCTTCGGCGTCCGAGCGAGCCCAGAGGAAACTGGTTGCCCCGGCAACGTCTCGTTGCCCCGACCTCATCGCGTCCAGCAGATCTTCGTTCTTTTTCGCAAAGAGAAGCCGCGCGGTACTCGCCTCGCTGTTGCCAGCCTCGGGCTTCTGGACGCAACGAATATCGATGGCCATCTCCTGCGCGGCTTCCATTACCTTGTCGAGGAGGTTGCGGATCACCTTGTGGCTGTTGGCCGTTATTCCGACCTTCTTTCCGTCGGCAACGAACTGACAGATCATTCGCGCACCTGTGTGCGACTTGCCCGTGCCTGGCGGACCTTGAATCGGCAGGACGCCTCGTTCCATCTTGGCCGCTATGCGGATCGCCGCGTCGAGAGTCCTTTCCCCTTCGTTTTGCAGAGGCGCGCCACCGATATGCGGGGGCACGCGGAGCAGCAGTTCCCGAGCTGCCTGATATCGGCCTTCACCCGTTATGCCCTCGTCAGCCACATACTCGCCCAACCGCAGAAGCGCCTCGGCCTGCTCGTCGGCAGGGATATGCTCATGGACAAACACAGCTTCGGGATGGACAGTGGTGGTATCCGCTCTCTTCTTGATGTCTATCGTGAATTGGTCGCTGGCGATGTCAAGAGCGGTCCCGAGCGGAGCGCCGCCGGGCTGAAAAAGCGACTTTTCTGCGCGAACGTCGGTATCCTGAGGCGGGAACGTGTAACGGTGAACCGGGATCTTACCTTTGCCTCCGGCGACCTCCTCAACAAAGGAAAGTCCGGAAATCGCCGCGCGCTCGTCCAGTAGTTCATCAACGCTGAGATCCCTCAGCCGGAATTTTTCCCAGTAAGACGCCTTGTCTTCACGACGATGCCAATCGAGGATGTTTGCGAGGATCCATTGCGCCTGCTCTTGTGGAGAACGCTGTTCTGGATCAACTGAGATACCGGTTAATAGGCGTTCGGACAGTTCGGCGACGCGCCGTTGGCGGGTGGATACTTTTTCGCTTGGGGCTTCGTCCATGAGCGGTCGACGAGGAACAGTGACGCCGGTCGCGACAAGCGCGTCGCGCCGCTCTTCGAGCCAGTCCCTGAGATACCTGGTAGAGACGCAGTCATCCTCATTGTAGCCTCGAACGATATCCTTTTCGCCCTGCGTAATTGATGAGATGTCTTCAAGCTCCAGCCCGGCTTGGAGCGACGCCAATGCCACGTTTGCGTCCCGTAGAGCTATCGTGCGCTCGTATCCATAAAACTGTTCAAGCCGTTTGATGGAGTAGCTCTCCACACTCGCACGCAATGCGTTTCGAATGACGCTGTACAGATCCACGAAGACGAGATTCCGAAGAAGCTGATCGATCTCCTCTTCACGGGAAGCGTAGCGCCCCATCAACCTCTTCAAGGCAGCCGGTTCATAAGGAGCGAAGTGGTATATGTGGAGGTCAGGATAGGCCTCCCTTCTCTCGACGATGAAATCGATGAAGCGCTCAAACGCCGCCTTCTCGGCCTCTCGATCGAGTGCCCAATCACATACATACTCTGCTTTGCCATCAGCGCCCCAGTATTGATACCCGAACAGGTATTCCAATCCATGTTCGCCAACAAAGGGGTCACCTTCGAGATCGAAGAACACGTCGCCGGGATTGGGTTCGGGCAACGCGGACAATCCGAGACCTGGTTGGACTTCAACCAGCTCAAACCGAGGCTCTCCCGATTGCCTTGATTCCGCCTGTATCCGCGCTTGCTCCCGAACCCTTGTGAACGACTGCACCGCCCCACGCTCTGGCTTCCAATTCATGGGTAGCGGCATCTGGGCGAGCTGGTCGAGCGTCCTGATATCGTGCTCAGCGAATTCCGCTATCTGGTTCCGGGAAATACCAGCGACGAAGGAGAGGTGATCGTCATTGCGTCGGCGTTTGTCGCAGGCATCGTACCAGCGACAGATGTCGCAGTGTGACGTCGGGTGAGGGTAGGTCTCCGCCGATTCAGCCAGCGTCGCCGCTTCCGCCGCCCGCTTCGCTTTTCGATAGTAG
Source organism: Rhizobium sp. RHZ02 (assembly GCF_014851575.1). Lineage (NCBI taxonomy): Bacteria > Pseudomonadati > Pseudomonadota > Alphaproteobacteria > Hyphomicrobiales > Rhizobiaceae > Rhizobium > Rhizobium sp. RHZ02. The sequence goes on along the minus strand of NZ_JACUZX010000003.1, from coordinate 209,635 downwards.
GCTCCATAGTCGTCCAGGCGAAAGCGCTGCGGCTCGAAGTCAGACCATGGCGCGACAACATAGGCCGCATGGGGTTGCAGTCCCTGGGTGGATGCCAATAGCTCCGAGTACAGACAGAGCTGCAGTACGGTGCCGCCTCGAGTCTCCCGGGCCAGCTTGGTATCCATAACTTCATAAGACCACTGTCCGAGATCGCTTGGCTGCTCGACGCGTCTCAGAATGTCAGCGCGACCAGCCCAGCGACCATCGTGAAGAGCGCCCTGCACTATGATATCGGGGCCTCGGCGCATGGCAGCCAGGGTCTGTGCCACCCAGACGTCTTCGATGCCGACGCCGTCGATCTTTTCGACAGAGAGACCGCTTGAGGTGAGGTGATCAACAAAGGCTGCCTCGTGCCTAAAGCCGCGCTCCCTCAGGATGTCTAGAAGTGGATCCCACTGCACCGGCTTTGAAACCGCGCCGGACATGACCTGTAGGTCGAGGGACGTAAGATGCTCGCAGTTGAGATGGCCGACGAGATCCGACGCCGAAAGTTGAATTTGGTTGAGAAGCGTCTTCATTTGCTCATCTTACGCGAGAGTAGCCTTCGCAGCGAGCTTATTGAAAGCGAAGTTCGTTGAGGTCGATGCGCGGATGCAAACAATAGGATGGCATTGGCTTACTGTGCCGCAGGAGATTTATCGCTTAGTTTATTGAATATGTGTAGTTTCGGTATTTCCCTGGGAGTAGCTCTCTTATTTTCCGGTGCGCCGCCTCCTTAGCCGAGTTATTAGCTGCAGTGCTTCGGACGGAGTCAACTTGACGCTGCTTGACCAAACTTCACCTGAACAACCCGTCGCGGTGTGAATCACCGCGTAGAGGCCATGCTCGTCTATGTGGACTTGATAACGCGGTGCACGATCGATCATAGTAAGGTGTACCGATTGAGAGCGACCACATGTTCGTGCTGGCATCTCCCGATGTCAATCAGACTTCCTCACGTCGAACTTCATGACGGATTTCGACTTTAAACCTAATTGAAAGCCCGCTCCCTGCGGCGTAACGTCTATGGATGCCAGGCGATAGCGAACCAACCTTGGTTTCTGCCGGACCCGAGAGGAGACTGGCAGTGATACTTGCGGCGGATGTCGCAGGCTATAGTCGTTTGATGGAACGTGATGAGGAAGATACTCACGCACGGCTCCAAAAGCTCTTGCGAGATATCATCCGGCCCGCGGTGGGAAGCCACAGGGGACGCATTTTCAAAACAGCAGGGGACGGACTGTTTGTCGAATTTGCCAGTGCCATCGAAGCCGTCCGCTGTGCCGTTGACCTGCAGCGCGCAATTGCGGAACGAAACGAGGGGGTTGCTTTAGACCGACGGCTCGCATTCCGCATAGGCATCAATCTCGGCGACGTCCTTTCTGACCAAGAAGACCTGTTCGGAGACTGCGTCAATGTGGCGGCGCGGTTGGAAAGCATGACCGAACCCGGCAGCGTACTCATCAGTCACAGCGTCTACGATCACGTAGATCGCAAGCTGCCCCTGCGCTTTGATGATCAAGGCGATTGCACGCTGAAAAACATCGCTCGACCAATTCGCGTTTACAAGGTCTGTTGGGATGAGAAGCCGCAGGTTGATTCAGCAACTCCTCTCGAGCTCCCTCAACTCGCCTCCATCGCTGTGTTGCCATTTGCCACGTCCAGCGATGACCGAGAACAGGAGTATTTTGCAGAAGGTCTCGCCGAGGACCTAATCACTGATCTCTCAAAGGTGAAGGGCCTCCTTGTTATCGCCGCACATTCTAGTCTTGCTTACAAGGACAGATCCATTGATGTACGCCGGATCGCCGCGCAGCTCGGCGTGCGGTATCTCGTCGAAGGCAGCGTCCGGCGTGCGCAGACGCGCACCCGGATTAATACGCAACTCATCGACGCAACGCATGGCAACTGCTTGTGGGCCGAACGGTTTGATCGTGATCTCGCTGACATATTCGCGCTGCAGGACGAGGTCGTAAGTAAGGTCGTAACGGCACTCGCGGGCACGTTGCCTGCTGCAAGACCTGCTCCAAGTCACAGAACCACGAACCTGCAGGCATACGACCTGTTTGTTCGCGGTCGGGCGCTCGCTACCCAATCTCTCCGAGAGACCAGGCTGGCTCGCCCGCTTCTGACCAGGGCCATCGAGATCGACCCTGAATTTGCCGGGGCGCATGCTTGGCTAGCGATGAGCCATCATTTCGACGCGCTATACTATGAAAGCGAGACGGTGGAGCACCGCGCCTTTGCGCGAGTGGCAGCTGAAAGGGCTGTCGAGATCGATTCAGAGAACGCGGACGCTCATATTGTTCTGGGTTATCTGCGAGCTTATGAGGGAGAATTCGAAGCTGGCATCGCTCAGTTTGAGCACGGGCTTCGGCTCAATCCCAACCACGCAGAGGGCTGGTCGCTGCTTGCAGATCTCAGGGTTTTTCAAGGACGTGCGACTGAAGCAGTAGAATCCGCCGAGAACGCTTTCCGGCTCAACCCATCCCCTCCGGGCGACTATTACTCGTTTCTGGGCTGGGCTCAGTATGCGGCTCGTCGGTATCAAGAAGCTGTCGCTACACTTCGCCAGCCGCAAGCGGGTGGTCCAGGCTCGAAACGCAATCTGGCTGCAGCACTCGCCCGGCTCGGGCTCATCGACGAGGCCCGAGCGACGGCGTGTGACTTCCTCTCAGAGTTCCCCAATTTTTCGGCCGCGCACTGGGGAAGAACGCAGCCCTTTGTTGACGATAACGACCGTCAGCACTTCATTGAAGGCTATGCCATGGCCGATCTTCCTAAGTGACTGGTAAAGATGCGTCTCCTCTCTCCCAGGTCCGCCCGCAATGGACGCTTGGCTGGGCTGCCCGCCGATGCCTTCGCGTTGGTTTGCTAAGTTGTATTGGTCCAAGCGGGAGAGCGATGGACATAGCCGTCGATAAAGAGCGACCACCGCGCCGTCGGCCTCATCCTTGTGCGTTGGGAGATCGCCTTGTGACCGCACCGAACGCGCTTGACCATGATACAGGCCCGCGAATGATTGACCGTTCCTCGAACATCTGCGATCGCCAAGAGTACGCTGACCGCTTATCGCGTCTGCCGCTTTCCAGTGAGTGCCCAAGCGTTGCGTATCTTCTGAAGCCGCGAGGAATTCTGCTCCTTTGGGGGGAGAGGCCGATATTCCATTGCGAAAATCAGCCAAAGCCTGAGCCTCCAGCCTCGTTCTCCCGGCTGATCCATCCCGGTCACCGATTGGCCTGCCAAGCTGGTGATCTACGACTGACCACGTCCCGTTTTCAAATGTTGTATCCGATAGCATCGCGTTCTCAAGCCATTGATTTGGTGTGGCAACATCAGCCTGAGATCACTTTGAACGCAGTTAGACGAGGGCCAGGCGCAAATAGGTAGACCCACCAAAGGCAATTTCGATTTCGCCTGGCGTGAGAAGTTCGATCGCGCCACAGAGCGTGCCCGTCGTGATGAGCGCGCCAGCCTTGAGCGATGTGTTTGGCCGCATCCCATCATTTGCGTAGTCCAGGAGCCACGTCAGGACATCCCCCTTGGGATGCTGGGCGGGCGCGTCACAGAGTGGCTTGCCGTTGAACGTCACCTTAAGTGGCGTTCCGCTTGCCGTGTCGACCGCCGACTTTGGCACGCGCGGACCGAGCACATAGCCGCTGTTTCCCAGTCGATCGGCCAGAAACAGAAGGAACGAGATCTTGCCGCTCTCCTCAACGGCGCTGGCCAGAAGTTCGGCGCCGAGATGAACGGCGTCGATCGCGTCGACGATGTCGGCTCGGCTGTAGCTGCCCTCCCGGCGGATCGGCAGGTCACGGCCGAGGCGAACTGCGATCTCTGCCTCGAATTTGGTGCCCCTCTGCCACGGAATTTGCGCCCCTGAGTCAGCCTGCACATAAGGGTGCAGTGGCGCGGTTACGGCCTGCCCATCCGGCGAGACGGTCACCTTCCAGGCGTTGCTTTCGATCGCCTCATCGGCGGCGAGAAAATTCTGCGCGTCCATCGCGTGCCGGAGATCGGCAGGCAGGCAAAACCCCGCGGTCGGTGCCTGGATTCGTGAACGGCGCAGACCGTGTAGTTTTGCTGCAAGCGCGCGCGGATCAAAGGGTGCGGCGGCCGAATCTGCCATGAGGTCTCCTCCTTTTGCTTTGAGTCGCGAGCCTATAGCTAACGCTAAGATGGAGCGAGGGGTCTCTATGGAAAGACTGCTATGCCATCGCTGCATGCCAAGCTCGACGGTAGGCGTCGAGACCGGAGACAGGGCTTCGCGTGACATGGCGCTCGGCGCCGGCAGGTGGCTTGATGCCGGTCAGCAGAGCGGCGCCCTGGCTTGTGCCGGTCGAGCCGGGGACGGCGATGACTTCGCGGTTGGTTAGAGCCGCAAGCAGCGTCAGATACGTATCGTTGAGCGCAAATGGTCCTTCCACGATGACCGGGCCCCGCGCGCCGATCAGATCGAGGCAGGCCTGGTTCATCATGGCGAGATAGAGGCAGAGCGCGGCGTAGCGTTCTTCGGGTGTCACGCCTTGCGCGTTGACCCAACGCGCGCTTTTGCCGGGGAATGGGCCGGAGCCTGGTGCAACATTCGCAAGCAGCATCAGGCGCTTTGTTATCGCCTGCTCGACCGCCGAGGCGACCTTTTCCTTGTCAACCTGTCCGATTTCGCCTGAGATCGTTTCATATTCGCGTCCGCCCATGAAGCGGGAAGAGGGAACGGCGCGGCCATAGGCATCGACATTGGCGAGTGTGTCGCGCTTGGGATCGAGATGATCGAGATCGCCGCCGACCCCGAAATTGATCACCCATGTGCCCGTCGAGACAACTGCGAAGGGCGCCGGGCGGTCAAGCAGATGTGGCAGAAGCGACGCGTTGGAATCGTGAATGCCACAATAGACCGGGATTTTGCGGGTGAGGCCGATCGCGTCGGCAATATCAGGCAGGACCGGTCCGAGCGGATCGAAGGCCGAACGGATCGGCGCCATCAGGTCACGGATGCCGAGAGTGTCGACCAGCGAGGAATAGCGGCCGTCGCGCGGGTTCCAGAGGTCGGTGTGGCAGCCGAGTGAGGTCACCTCGTTCGACACGACACCGGTCAGCCGTGCTGTCCAGTATTGCGGGTAGGTGAGGATCGTTGCCACCTTGGCAAAATCATCAGGGAAGGCGGTCTTCTGGTAATGCAGCTGCGCGCCGATGTTCAGGCCCATCGTTTGGTGCGGCGAAAAGGTTTCTTCGAAGGGTGGGCGCAGTCGCGCATATGCGTCGCTGATGTCTTCGGGATATTCGTGCTCGTAGTCGAGCACCGGCATGGCCAAATTGCCCGTCCTGTCGAGAAGCGCAGCCGAGGCTCCATGGGTCGTGATCGAGATGGCGTCGAAACCCGGCTCCCTGGCGAAGGAGCGAAGGGCATCCAACGTGAAGGACCACAGCGTATCGATATCGTAGTGCGGATAAAGTCCACCCTTGAGAACCGTGTTCGGAGTTCTCGCCACGGCGATTTCGTCGCCGGTCGCGCTGTCCAGGACCACGACCTTGGCATTGGTCTTGCCGATGTCGAGAACGGCGATGCGGCTGTAATTCGGCGTCATGGCATATGGAAGACGGTAACGAGGTCGCTCTGGACGGGAGAATTATCCGGGTTGGTTGCCATGATGTCGGCCATGTGAGCCCACCACTTCTTCATGACAGGGTGGTCTGGCAGGCTTGCCATCGCATGATCGACGGGACGGGTCAAAACGCCAAACAGGGTGTTCGTCTCGCGGTCGAGATGGATCGAGTAGTCGCTGGCGCCGGACTGGTGCAGCAGGTCGACCAGCTCCGGCCAGATTTCGTCATGCCGCTTCCTGTACTCGGCTTCCATGCCGGGGTTCAGCGTCATCTTGAAGGCGTGCTTTTCCATCTTCATTTGGAACTCATGGCTTTGAGACGGCGGGCGACGATCGGGATCGCGATGGTGATGATCAGCAGCAAGCCGATGAAGATCGACATGACGATGCCGGGCACGTTCAAGAGGCCGAGGCCGAAGGTGACAAGGCCCATGACGAAGGCGGCAATGACGACGCCGCCAATCTTGCCGGAGCCGCCGAGGATCGAGACGCCGCCGAGCACGACCATGGTAACGACTTCGAGCTCCCAGCCCTGAGCGATCGAGGGGCGGGTGGAGCCGAGGCGTGAGGTCAGGCAGACGGAGGCGACGCCGCTCATCACGCCCGTCAATATGAACAGGATGAATTTCACGCGCTCGACCGGGATGCCGGAGAACCGGGCGGCGAAGTCGTTATTGCCGATCGTATAGACCTGACGGCCGAAATTCGTGGCATGCAGCAGGATCGCAAAGGCGATTGCGAGCACAATGAAGAGCACGAACTCGAAGGAGAAGACCCAGACGACATAGCCCTGGCCGAAGAAGGCGAAATCGTCCGGATAGCCTCCATAGGCCTGATCGCCCAGGACGATGTAGGAGATGCCGCGAAACAGGCTCATCGTGCCGATCGTCACGACGATCGACGGCAGCTTCATGACGGAAACGAGAAACCCATTGAACATGCCGCAGAGCAGGCCAACGCCGATGCCGATGAGAACGAGGCCGGGTGCCCCGACACCGACTTGCGCTGCCGCTCCCATGGCGGTCGAAGCAAGGGCGATAATGGCGGCAACCGACAGGTCGATCTCGCCGGCAATGACGAGCAGCGCCATGGCAAATGCGATCATTGCCTTTTCGGTGAAATTGAAGGTCGCGTCCGAAAGGTTCCAGGCGTCCAGGAAGTAGGGGGATGCCAGCGAGTTGAAGATGAAGATCAAGACAGCAACGCCGAAGAGGAGGACTTCCCAGCTCGACATGATGCGCTTGAACGGCGTGCCCAGGCGGTCCGGGATGACGCGCTTTTCGCGCGGGGTGGAAACGACGGTGCTCATGCTGCCACCTCTGCTGGTGTCTCTGCTGCGGCCTTGTCACGCAGGATGATGCGGCCTCGATTGCGCTCGCGCCTTGCATTGAAGACGACGGCAAGGATGATGACGGTGCCGGAAATCGCCATCTGCGTGAACGGCGAGATGCCGATGACGGGAAGGGCATTCTTGATGACACCGAGGAACAGGGCGCCAAGCACGGTACCGATCACCGAGCCGACGCCACCGGCAATCGAGATGCCGCCGATAACACAGGCTGCAACGCTGTCGAGTTCGAAGCCGTTGGCGATATCGACATAGGCGACCGCATAACGCGAGACCCAGAGATAGCTGGCAAGCCCGGCGAGCGCTCCCGACAGAACAAAGGCAAGGAACTTCGTCCAGCCGACATCGATGCCGGCGTAGACCGCAGCCGTCGGATTGCCGCCGGCAGCATAGGTGGAGCGGCCAAACTGGGTGTGTTTCAACAGCATGTAGATCAGCGCGACGATGATGATCGCGGCCCAGCTCAGGATCGGCATGCCGAGGACGACGGTGCGCGGCACGTTGAGAAAGGTCGGCGTCATCTGGTGCGCGTTGACCCATTCGCCGCCTGACAGGACGAAAGCCATGCCGCGATAGATGGTGAGTGTGCCAAGCGTGACAACGATTGGCGGAATTTCCAGCGCCCAGACAAGGAAGCCGTTGATCGCACCGAGAAAGGCGCCGATCAGGATCGCGGCGAGGATCAAGGCGATCAGCGGCAGGTCGGGATAGGCGGCGTTCATCATCGCAATGGCCATGCCGGTGAAGGCAAGGTTTGCAGCAACCGACAGGTCGATCGACTTCGTCAGGATGACGGTCATCTGAGCGAGCGCAAGGATGATCAGGATCGACGTGTCGTTGAAGATGGCAGCAAGGTTGCCGGGTGTCGCGAAATCCTGGGCTCGCGTCGAGAAGGTCGCAACCATGATCGCGATAATGATGAAGAGCAGGGTTTCGCGTTTTTTCAGGAGTCTCGACATTCCGATTACCTCAAGCATTACCGGTCGCGGCGCGAACCAGCGTTTCCGGCGTCAGATCCTTGCGCTCGAAGAGGCCGGCCATGAGGCCTTCCTTCATGACGAGGACCCGATCGGACATTCCAATGATTTCCGGCAGTTCTGACGAGATCATAATGATCGACAGTCCCTCGGCGGCAAGCTCGCTGATGAAACCGTGCACGGCCGCCTTCGAACCGATGTCGATGCCCTTCGTCGGCTCGTCGAGGATGATCACCTTCGGCAATGTTGCCAGCCACTTGCCGATGACCACCTTCTGTTGGTTGCCACCCGACAGTGTTCCGACCGGAACCGAAAGCGCTGCAGCGCGCAGGTCCAGGCGCTCGGCATATTTGCGTGCCAAGGCAAATTCATTGGCCGCCTTCAGGAAACCCTTGCGCGATGTGCGCCCGAGCGACGGCAGCGTCATGTTCTGGTAAATCGGCATCGGCAGTGCCAGGCCGTGGCGGCCGCGTTCTTCCGGCACGTAGACGATGCCGGCGCGGATCGCATCGAGTGGCGAGTGGATTGTCAGCGCCTGGCCCCCAAGCTTCAGCGTGCCGGATGCGGGTTTGGTGATACCGAACAGCGACTGGCAGAGCTCGGAGCGACCGGCGCCGATCAGGCCGTAGATACCAAGGATCTCGCCCTTTCGAAGCGTGAACGAAATGTCGCGAAACTCTGTCTGGTGACAGTATTTCTCGACCTCGAGCACCGGACCGCCGATGGCCACGTCAACCTTGGGAAATGCATTTTCGACATCGCGACCGACCATGAGACGGACGATATCGTCCTGCGGCGTCTGCTTGAGTTGGCCGTGGCCAACAGCGCGACCGTCGCGGAAAACGACGTAATTGTCGGCGATCTCATAGAGCTCGTCGAACTTGTGGCTGATGAAAAGGATCGCCTTGCCCTGTGCCTTCAGGCCCTCGACAATGCGGAAGAGGTCATCGATTTCCTTGCGCGACAGTGCTGCGGTAGGTTCGTCCATGATGACGATGCGCGCTTCGATGGAAAGTGCGCGAGCAATTGCGACAAGGTGACGCTGAGCAATCGAGAGATCCTTGAGACGGATCGTCGGATCGATGTTGCTTTCAAGCGAATGGAGCAATTCCTTCGACCGACTGTTCATCAGTTTCCAGTCGATCGTGCGGAACTTCGTGCGCGGCGCGTGGCCGAGGAAGATGTTTTCAGCAACAGTCAACTCGTCGAAGAGCACGGTTTCCTGGTGAATGGCGGTGACGCCGACGTCGATGGCGGCCTGCGCATTGGCGAAGGTGGTCGGCTTGCCGTCGACGATGATCTCGCCTTCGTTCGGCCGGTAGATGCCGGTCAGGATCTTGACGAGTGTGGATTTGCCGGCGCCGTTCTCACCGATCAGGGCGGTAACCTTGCCGGGGTAGAGGGCGATGCTGACGTTATCGAGCGCCTTCACGCCGGGGAAGATCTGTGAAATGCCGCGCATTTCGAGGATCGCGGGCGCCTCGTCCGTCTTGAAACCCGCGACGGATTGTTGAAGGGCAGTGTTCATCAGCGTTTACCAGTGTTCAAATGAAAAGTCCCGGCGGCGCGAACCGCCGGGTTTTTGCTTGGATGAGCGAGGCTTAGAAAACCTTCGAGAACTGGTCGATGTTCGAAGCGTTGTACACGAACGGATCGGACATGGCGGCTTCGCCCTTGTCGTCGATCTTGATCTTGCCCATGCGGCCAGCTTCGATTTCGGTGCCCGGCTTGCCGGTCGCGTCACCCTTTACGAGGTGGTAGGCGATCTGCGTGGCAGAGTAACCGAGGTCGATCGGGTTCCAGATGGCGAATTCCTTCGTTGCACCAGACTTGATCGCGCCAGCCATTTCAGACGGCAGGCCGAGGCCGGTCACGTAGACCTTGCCGACAAGACCCTTGTCTTCGACAACCTTGGAAGCGGCCAGAACGCCGACCGTCGTCGGAGCGACGATGACCTTGACGTTCGGGTTCGACTTCAGCAGGCCTTCGGCTTCGCGATAGGACTTGTCAGACAGATCGTCGCCGTAGACTGTCGTGACGAGGTTGAGGCCCGGGAAGTCCTTGAGCTGCTTCTTCATCTGGTCGATCCAGATGTTCTGGTTGGTCGAGGTGGTCGTTGCCGACAGGATTGCGAAGTCACCCTTGCCGCCTTCCAGGTGGTCCTTGGCGAGCGTCAGGCACATCTTGCCGATCAGCTCGTTGGACGACGGGTTCAGCTGCAGGATGCGGCCGTCCTTGTTGACGCCGGAATCCCAGGAGATGACCTTGATGCCGCGCTGCTTGGCCTTCTTCAGGGCCGGTACGACAGCGTCCGGGTCATTGGCGGAGATGGCGATGGCATCAACGCCCTGGGCGATCAAAGAGTTGATGACTTCGATCTGGCCCTCTGCCGTCGTCGAGGTCGGGCCGGTGTAGATGACTTCCACGCCGCCGAGTTCCTTTGCCGCTTCCTGCGCGCCCTTGTTGGCGGCTTCGAAGAAGCCGTTGCCGAGAGACTTCACGACCAGGCCGATCTTGACGTCCTTGGCGCTTGCGGCGCCTGCCATCAGGGCCACCGCAAAGGCGACGCCGACGGCGAGTGATTTTGCGAATTTCATGCTTTATCCTCCCACGTTGATAAGACTTAACTACATCCTGACGGGGCCCCTCAGGCAACCGACGAGGAATCCTCCTTCATTTGCGAGATCGTGCTCGCAATGACGAGCTTGATGCCCGCATCCTCGATCATCCGGACGGAGTCCTCGGGAACACCGTCGTCCGTAATGATCGTCGAAACACGGTCGAGCGGGCACAGAATGAGGCTCGACCGGCGGTGAAATTTGCTGGAATCGACCATGACAACGAGTTCGTCGGCCTGGTGCATCAGCTTCTGTTCGCTTTGAATGATCTGCGCGTCGGATTCCATGATGCCGAGCGGACCGACGCCCTGCGCGCCGATGAAGAAGCGGCGAGCGTAGAAATTGCGGATCGCATCATTGTCGAATGGCGACAGGATCAGGCTCTGCTCGCGGTAGATCACACCGCCGGGGACCGTTACCGTGTTCTTCGAGTGTTTGACCAGATGCTCGGCAATCGCAAACGAGTTGGTCATCACCTGCATGCGATGGGCGGCCATGAAGTGCACCATCTGAAACGTGGTGGTCCCACCATTGATGATGATCGCATCGCCCTGATCGCAGAGATCAACGGCAGCGCGCGCTATTGAGCGCTTTTTATCGATGTTGACTGATTCCGAAACCCTGAAGGGCCGCCCGGCCAGATTGCCGAGTTGCGGCGGGTGCACAGCCTCTGCGCCACCGCGTACTCGCCGGATCTTTCCCTGCACATGCAGAGCCGCGATGTCACGCCGGATCGTCGCCTCGGAAGCCTCGGTCAATTCGGAAATATCCTGAATCGTAACGACCGACTTTTCCTGAACGGCGCTCAATATGATGCGATGGCGTTCGCGTTCGTGCATGGGGTTCCTCCTAGCTTGCTTATTTCGCAGTTGTGAGAATGTGTCAATCAAAAACGATCATAAAATTTCATACTGCGCTGCAACATAATCGATTTTGATCGTTTTCGATTGACAATGTCCGTTTTGATGAGCGATACCGTGACCGCAAAGGAGCGTCGAGTTCGTTCGCGCGTCCAAGAAATTTCACATGGGAGGATGACATGGCGGCAACCGTCCGGCTTCTTGATAACCGTTGGGACGATTCATACGCGGCAGGCCTCGATGAGCCTGGAAAGCTGCTCTATCGCTCGAATTTGCTGGGTGCCGACAAGCGCATCACCAACTATGGCGGCGGGAACACCTCTGCCAAGGTCATGGAAACCGATCCGCTGACCGGCGAGAAGGTCGAGGTTCTCTGGGTCAAGGGTTCGGGCGGCGACGTCGGGACCATCAAGCTTGACGGCTTCGCCACTCTTTATCAGGACAAGCTCGTTTCCCTGAAGGGCATCTATAAAGGCGTCGAAGACGAAGACCGCATGGTCGGTTTCCTCCCGCACTGCACCTATAACCTCAACAGCCGCGCCGCCTCGATCGACACGCCGCTGCACGGTTTCGTGCCCTTCACCCATGTCGACCACATGCATCCGGACGCGATCATCGCAATCGCTGCCTCCAGGAACTCCAAGGAATTGACGAAGCAGATCTTCGGCGACGAAATCGGTTGGCTGCCGTGGCGCCGCCCGGGCTTCCAGCTCGGCCTCGACCTCGAAGCCTTCGTCAAGGCGAACCCGAATGCCAAGGGCGTCGTGCTCGAAAGCCACGGTCTCTTCACCTGGGCAAACGATGCAAAGGCCTGCTACGAGCTGACGCTCGACATCATCAACAAGGCGATCGTCTGGTTCGCGGAAAAGACCGAAGGCAAGACGATCTTCGGCGGTGCTGCCACCCAGAGCCTGCCGGTCGAGCAGCGCCGCGCCATTGCGGCCCGCCTGATGCCTGAAATCCGCGGTCGCATCGGCAAGGCGGAACGCAAGCTCGGCCATTTCGACGATCAGGATGCCGTTCTCGAATTCGTCAATTCGAAGAATCTGCAGCCGCTTGGCGCGCTCGGCACCAGCTGCCCGGATCATTTCCTGCGCACCAAGATCCGCCCGCTGATCGTCACCTTCGATCCGGCAAAGCCTGACGTGGACGCGATCATTGCCGGTCTCGACAAGGCGCTCGAAGACTACCGCGCCGACTACGCGCGCTATTACAACGACTGCAAGCATGACAATTCGCCCGCCATGCGCGATGCGAACCCGGTCATCTTCCTCGTTCCCGGCGTCGGCATGCTGTCGTTCGCCCGCGACAAGGCGACAGCCCGCATCGCCAGCGAATTCTACGTCAACGCCATCAATGTCATGCGCGGTGCCTCGACCGTTTCCGAATATCAGGGCCTGCCGGAGCAGGAAGCCTTCGATATCGAGTACTGGCTGCTCGAAGAAGCCAAGCTTCAGCGCATGCCGAAGCCGAAGAGCCTTGCAGGCAAGGTCGCCTTCGTCACCGGCGGTGCCGGCGGCATCGGCCGTGCGACCGCTGCCCGCCTGATCGGCGAGGGGGCCTGCGTGGTCCTGGCCGATATCGACCAGGAAGCGCTCGACAACACGAAGGCCGATTTCGCTAAGCAATTCGGCGCCGACGCCGTGCGCGGCGTCAAACTTGATGTAACCAAGGAGGACGGCGTGATCTCGTCCTTCGCGGAAGCCTGTGTTGAGTTCGGTGGCGTCGATATCCTTGTATCGAATGCTGGTATTGCTTCGTCCGCCCCGATCGAAAGTACTGAGCTTTCGATGTGGAACAAGAACATCGACATCCTGGCGACCGGCTACTTCCTCGTGTCGCGCGAGGCGTTCCGCCTGTTCCGCAAGCAGGATCTCGGTGGCAACGTCGTGTTCGTCGCCTCCAAGAACGGTCTGGCATCGTCGCCGAATGCTGCTGCCTATTGCACGGCCAAGGCTGCCGAGATCCATCTTGCCCGTTGCCTGGCGCTCGAAGGCGCAGAAGCCGGTATTCGCGTCAACACCGTCAATCCGGACGCCGTGCTGCGTGGTTCGAAGATCTGGAGCGGAGAGTGGCGTGAACAGCGGGCGGCATCGTCCAAGATCGAGATCAACGAGCTCGAGGAGCATTACCGCAAGCGTTCCATGCTGAAGCTCAATGTCTTCCCCGAGGACATCGCCGAAGCAATCTACTTCCTGGCGTCGGATCTCTCGGCGAAATCAACCGGCAACATCATCAACGTGGATGCCGGCAACGCCCAGAGCTTCCCGCGCTAAGTCCAACTGCTGCGGCGGGCAAATGCCCGCCGCCTTTCATCCACATGTCCGGGGAGGAACCCATGGCCGAGTCAAGAATCGCGCAGGACCTGATTGCGCAGGAAAACGACAAGCGCGCAGCAGCGCTCAAATCCGACTATGAAGCGCTCGGCGCCAATCTGTCGCGCCGCGGCATCGACATTGAAAACATCACGCGCCGGGTATCCGAGTTCTTCGTCGCTGTTCCGTCCTGGGGCGTTGGCACCGGCGGCACCCGCTTTGCCCGATTCCCCGGCACCGGCGAACCGCGCGGCATCTTCGACAAGCTCGACGACTGCTCCGTCATCAACGAGCTGACGCGCGCCACGCCGAACGTCTCCCTGCATATTCCGTGGGACAAGACAGATGCCAAGGAACTGAAGGCAAAGGGCGATCAGCTCGGCCTCGGTTTCGACGCGATGAATTCGAACACCTTCTCCGACGCGCCGGGCCAGAAGCATTCCTACAAATTCGGTTCGCTCAGCCACACCGACGCTGCAACACGTGCGCAGGCGGTTGAGCACAACATTGAATGTATCGAGATCGGCAAGTCGATCGGCTCGAAAGCATTGACGGTCTGGGTTGGCGACGGCTCGAACTTCCCCGGCCAGAGCAATTTCACCAAAGCATTCGAACGCTATCTCGCTTCGATGGCCGATATCTACAAGGCTCTGCCTGACGATTGGAAGCTCTTTTCCGAGCACAAGATGTATGAGCCGGCCTTCTATTCCACAGTCGTGCAGGACTGGGGCACCAACTACCTCATCGCCCAGACGCTCGGCCCGAAGGCGCAGTGCCTGGTCGACCTTGGGCACCATGCACCGAACACCAACATCGAAATGATTGTGGCTCGCCTGATTCAGTTCGGCAAACTCGGCGGCTTCCACTTCAATGACTCGAAGTATGGTGACGACGACCTCGATGCCGGTGCGATCGAGCCCTATCGCCTCTTCCTCGTATTCAACGAGCTGGTCGAGGCAGAGCAGCGCGGTGTCAACGACTTCAATCCGGCCCACATGATCGACCAATCGCACAACGTGACCGATCCGATCGAAAGCCTGATCAACAGCGCCAACGAAATCCGCCGTGCCTACGCGCAGGCGCTAATCGTCGATCGCAAGGCGTTGGCTGGCTACCAGGATGAAAACGACGCGCTGATGGCGACCGAAACGCTGAAGCGCGGCTACCGCACGGACGTCGAGCCGATCCTTGCAGAAGCGCGTCGCCGTTCTGGCGGTGCGATCGATCCTGTGGCGACTTACCGCGCGAGCGGCTACCGCAGGAAGATTGCCGCCGAACGCCCGGTGTCGATTGCCGGCGGCGGCGGCATCATCTGACCCTTAGCCTCCCAAGGCCGTTCTATCGGGCCGCTGTCGACGAGACAGCGGCCCGATTCCGTTTATGGCCTCCATTCACCGGCAATCTGACGGGTGGCGATGTTCAGCCGGTTCCAGACGTTGATGTTGGCGATGGCGATGACGAGGGCTGCCAGGCTCTTGCCGTCGAAATGCCGCGTGGCTTCATCCCAGATGTCGTCAGGCACTGGGTCGGCGCGATCGCTGACGCGGGTGACCGCCTCCGTCAGCGCAAGGGCTGCGCGTTCGGCCGGCGTGAAATAGGGCGTGTCACGCCAGGCGCTGACGGCAAACAGGCGCTCGTCCGTCTCGCCAGCCTTCTTGGCGATCCGTGGATGTCCGTCGATGCAGACGCTGCAACCATTGATCTGGCTGGCGCGTAGATTGACGAGTTCCAAAAGGATTGGCGACAGACCTGTTTTGGCGGGTATCGTCCCGAGGGCATGCAGCGCCTGCATTGCGTCGGGAATGACGATCGCCGGATTTCCCATTCTTGCTTGCATCACGTTTCTCCATGGTGTGTTTTCCAAACTGACGCCGCCGGACGTGCTGTCACATCGGCCGGCTTTTGTTCGTCATGGAGTTGACGGAACACAGTGGAGGAATGTGACAATGGATGAGAAAAATTGGTTGGCGGGAGAATTTGAGGCGAATCGGGCGCATCTGGGCGCCGTCGCCTATCGCATGCTGGGCTCCCGCGCCGAGGCCGACGACGCTGTTCAGGAGGCCTGGCTGCGCCTCGGTCGCTCTGATGCTGACGCGATCGACAATATCGGCGGCTGGCTCACGACGGTTGTGGCGCGCATCTGCCTCGACATGCTGCGGTCGAGAAAGACACGCCGGGAAGAGCCGTTCGATCTACCCGTCCATGAACGCCTGGCCGACACGTCCAAGACCGTTGATCCGGAGCGGGAAGTGGCTTTTGCCGACTCCGTCGGCATGGCGCTACTCGTTATCCTCGAGACATTGGCGCCGGCCGAGCGCGTTGCCTTCGTGCTGCACGATATGTTCGATCTCCCCTTCGACGACATTGCGCCGATCATTCATCGCTCTTCGGCGGCAACGCGACAACTGGCAAGCCGTGCTCGCCGTCGGGTTCAAGGCAGGACCGATGTGCCGGAGGCGGACGCAGCGCGCAAGAAGCAGATCGTCCACGCATTCCTTGCGGCTTCGCGCCTCGGTGACATCAGGGCGTTGCTGTCAATCCTCGATCCGCAGGTGGTGTTCACCCCGGACACTGCGGCGATGCGGTACAACCCTTCGGTTCGCGAGCTTCGCGGCGCAGATGCGGTGGCAGAGACGTTCAGGGGTCGGGCTCAGGCGGCGCAGCCGGCGATGATCGATGGAGAGTTCGGGCTGGTGGTGGTCGTGGGGGGACACCTGCGCGTCGTCCTGCTTCTGACCTTCGACGGGGAGAAGATCGCCGGGATCGATGCCGTCGCCAACCCCGACTATCTCGCCAGCTTGAAATACGACTTGCTCTAAAAATAACAGTCCAAACGAAAAGAGCCGTCGCTTGGCCAGCGACGACTCTCACAGGGGCAGGGAAGCGCCCGAAACTTCAGCAATAGCTGCACATGGCAGCCGGGTTGTTGTTGGGGATCACGTTCAGAAACTTGCCCACTGGAGAGGTCCGCTGTTCGCGCTTCCTGGCGGCCGTCTCAAGCAGACGCTTGAAATCGTCAAGTTTCACGCCGTCGGCACGGAGCACCATGGCGATTAGGGGGTCGTGAAGGGCTTCGGTAATGGTCAGGTCTTCTCTGGTCTTGCTCATGGTTTGCCTCCTTTCGTGGGCGGTAGCCCGTGTTCCACCCCGCTCCGATCAAATCAACCACGTTGACTTCGGCAGAGAGTGGTGTTACCGGTAAGTAACAATGCATTTGTTACCGATCGGTCACATGGATGTCAAGGACCTTGTCCGCGAAAAAATCAGAATCATTGAGCCTGCTGTCTCCCGCAAACACTGACGAGAAAATCCCGCCACGGGAGCGCATCGTCTCCACCGCCGCCGAGCTTTTTCGCGAGCACGGCATCCGTGGCATCGGTGTGGATGCGATCGCAGATGCGGCGCTGACCAACAAGATGACGCTCTACCGGCATTTCGGCTCGAAGGACGAGCTGGTCTGCGAGACGCTGCGCCGCGCTTCGGAAAGAGCCGAAGCAATCTGGCGCGATCTCGAGGCAACCCATCCCGGCGACCCGAAGGCGCAGCTCAGGGCATGGATCGAAGCGCGAACGCAAAGCCTTTGCGGCGAGCACGTCGGCTGTGATCTCGCCAATGCGGCCATTGAGCTGAAAGGTGAGGGGCATCCCGCCTATAGCGTGATCGAGCGCCACAAGGCTGAGCAACGCGACCGGCTCGAAGCGCTCTGTCGAGCAGCCGATGCGCGCGAACCGAAGCTGCTGGCCGATACACTGACGCTCCTTCTGGAGGGGGCTCGCGTTACGCGGCAAGCCATGGGCAACGACACATGTTGCAATCATTTCTCCAAGGCCTGCAACGCTGCCATCGCCGCCTTTGCGTGATGGGACCCGCCGATCGGCGGGAACCATATGCCTTTATGCTCGTTTCGGAAGATGCGGGAAGCAAAGGCATGGACTATCTCTATCTCCATCGTCTGTATGCAAAACGAGCCGAGCTCGAGGCAAAGCTCGAGCTCTATGAGGCGCGCGATTGCTTCGGTGACGAGGAGATCGATGATGGCACCGATCAGGAGCTGCGAGAGAAGCTCAGCGAAATTTCAAGCGAGATCGACACGCTGGAGCGCTCGCGCGCGCCCTGAACGGCTCTAGCTACTGGCATCCAGAAGCTGAATGGTGCGGTCGTCGAACTCGCCGCGATAGAGCCGATCAACGACTTTGTGAAAAGCCGACCCGTGCTCGCTGATCGCCGCAAAGAGGGTCATGGACGACCGCAGCTTGAGATCATCAGGAGACCCGAAGATCTCGTGGGCGGATTTTCCCTCGATCGAAAGGACGGCATCGACACAGCGCAATAGTCTGCTACCGAGGACGGGGTCCGCGAGATAGGCGGTGGCCTCTTCCGCCGAGCGGATGGCGTATTTCTCTGCCATGGACGATGAGCCGAGCCCGGCGATCTGGGGAAATATGAACCACATCCAGTGGGATCGCTTGTGTCCTGCTCTCAATTCCGAAAGCGCTCGCTCGTAGGTACCATTCTGCGCATGAACGAAGCGATCCAGATCATAATCAATCTCATCGGGCATCGACGATCCTCCCCTGGCGCATAACTATATCATGGGGGAGGGTTGTCCATGCCCGGAACTCGACAGGTCCTCAGCAGGACCTGTCCGGGTATGGGCTGTGCTCCCGGCAATAATCGACCGAGGGCAATGAATCCGAGATTGACCCGACAGCTGCCGTGTCGAGGCCCGATGCCATGGGCACCGTGAAATGGACCGTCAGTCCGGCAATGCCTAGTAGCGCAAAGGCCGCAAGAACGATGAAGCGTTCTGATATTGAAGGTTTGTGTGCACCAACATGCTCGGCGTATTCGCGTTCACCCATGCCATTCAACTCGTCATCTGTCGCGTGGTGGTGTACCACGTCGCCACGCGCCGCGTTCCAACTCTCGCTGTTTGTCATTTTGTTAACTCCTACACTGATGCGTGCACCGACACATGATCGTCCTCTCGCCGGCGAACAGCACGAAAACGCATGTGTGTTCTTTTGGGCCGAGATTGAAGACCGGATACACAAACGCAGTGTTCATAAAATCGAACCAATCGGTTTGATTTGGAACTTTGAGGGCTTGGCTCCTCGACAAAATTCAGCTTAGTTCGGATGATCAGTCAGATTGCGGATGCCCCCATGACCAAATCATTTGGCGCGATGTCCATCGCACAACTTTCCAGTCTCATTCAAACAACAGCGGTCGATCCCATCGAAGTGACGGAAGCTGTTATCGACGGCATCGAGGCCTATGCCGACCAGGCGGCCTTTACGGCAATCTTCAAGGATCGCGCAACGGAAGAGGCGAAGGCCTCATCGAAGCGAATGAGAGAGGGTCGCTCTTGCGGAATGCTGGACGGCATACCGATCGCCTGGAAGGACCTGTTTGACATCAAGGGGCGGACAACGACGGCCGGGTCGACAGTACTGGCCAGAGAGCCGGCTGCGCAGGCGGACGCGGCTGTCGTGGCAACGCTGAAACAGGCGGGCATGGTCTCGATTGGCTGCACGAACATGAGCGAGTTCGCCTTCTCCGGGCTCGGCCTCAATCCACACTACGGCACGCCGCGCAATCCACGCAGCAAAGATGTTCCGCGCATTCCGGGTGGCTCATCGTCCGGCGCTGGCGTTGTGGTGGCAGCTGGCCTCGTGCCGGTGGCGATGGGGACGGACACGGGAGGTTCGGTGCGCATCCCGGCTGCCCTCAACGGTATCGTCGGATACAAGGCAACGCGCGGTCGCTATCCGATGGCAGGCGTCTTCCCGCTGGCAAAGAGCCTGGATTCGCTTGGTCCGCTCTGCAGGACCGTTCAGGACGCGGTGTGGATCGACGCGGGAATGCGAGGCGCGTCAGCGCCGTCAATAGCCGCTCGCCCACTCAAGGAGTTGGACATCGTTATCCCTGACAATATCGTTTTCGATGGCGCTGAAGCTGGCGTGGTCGCAACTTTCGAGACGGCGGTCGATTGGCTGGAGGCGGAGGGTGCATCGATCAGCCGGATCAAGATCCCGGCTTTTGACGAGATATTGGCGCTGATGGCTCGATATGGTGCCCTGGTCACGGCCGAAGCCTATGTGCTTCACCACGAGCGATTGGCTGGGCCTGCGGCTGACGACATGGATCGCCGCGTGGTCGTGCGCACTCGACTGGGCGAGAAGACCACGCTTGCGGCCTATCTGGCGATCCTTGAAGCCCGCGAGCGGTTGATCGCCGACGTCGACCGCCTTGTCGGCGACAGCTTCGTTGCGTTTCCGTCGGTCGCCCATGTGGCGCCGCCGATCGCCCCATTGGAAGCCGACGACGATTTGTTTTTCGCAACCAACGGGAAGACCTTGCGCAATACGCTTTTCGGCAACTTCCTCGATTGGTGCGGCGTATCGATCCCCTGCGGGACGGGAGATGCCGACATGCCGGTCGGCTTCCTGCTTTCTGCCGTGGGCAAGCGGGACGAAGCGCTCCTTGGCGCGGCGCTTTCGGCGGAGACAGTTATCCGCGGAGAATTTACGTGAGATCGCAGGCATTGCTCCCGGGAGGAGAACATGACTGAAAGCAATTTGGAGAATGGACGTTTTGCAGTTTCGACGTGGTCGCTGCATCGGCTGCTGGGGGCCGTCTATCCCTACAGCCCCGATCCGGGGAAAAGTGCAGCGCGCAAGGAGCCATATGGGCCGGGGAGTTCCCCGCTGACCGACATTCCCGGGCAACTTGCCAAACGTGGTATCGGGCGGCTTGAGATATGCTCGTTCCATCTGCCAAGCATCGAAGCCGCCTATCTCGCGGAGATGCGCTCAGCGCTTCAGGACGCCGGCATCCTGCTTCAGACACTCCTCGTCGAAGATGGCGATCCCAGCCATCCAGAGACCGCGGAACGCGACATTCAGTGGATTGCCGGCTGGATTGGGGTCGCGAAAGCGCTTGGCGCCAGGAACATGCGGGTGATCGCCGGCAAGCAGATGCCGACCGCAGAAAACCTTGAGCGGGCCGCGGGCCATCTCGGTTGGCTTGGAAAGCAGGCCGAGAACAGCGGCGTTCGCATTGTCACAGAGAACTGGTTCGACCTTCTGCCTTCGCCGAAGGAAACCAATTGGCTGCTCGATACACTGCAGGGCAAAGTCGGCCTGAATGGCGACCTCGGAAACTGGGCTGCGCCTGAAAAATACGCAGGGCTTTCCGACATCATGCGCCGTGCGGAACTCTGCCACGCCAAGGCCAATTTCAATGAAGCGGGGCTTGACAGCGCGGACTACCGCAAGTGCCTGGAAGCGTGCCGGACGGCAGGTTACGACGGACCGTATACCTTGATCTACGATTCACCATTCTTTGCCGATGAGTGGGACGGTATCCTGCTTGAAAAGGCATTCATCGAGGACTTCCATCAGGAAAAGCAGCGCGCGGCTGGCTAAACCGCGAAAGGAGCATGGCATGACTGGCGCAACGACGATCGACGGCTTCGCAAGGCGGATCAGAAGCGGTGGGGGCGGATTGATTTCCGCGTGGATCGGCATTCCCGATCCGCTTTTCGTCAATCATCTGGCGCAAGAGGCCTTCGATGCCATCGTGCTGGATATGCAGCATGGCGTCTGGGATATCGGATCGGCAGCCGTTGGCATTGGCCAGGGGCGGCTCGCCGGCAAGCCGGTGCTCGCCCGAATTCCGGTCGGTGACTTCGCATCGGCCTCGCGTCTTCTCGATGCGGGAGCCTCGGGCATCATTGCGCCGATGATCAACTCGGTGTCTGATGCCGAGGCCTTCGCCAGGGCCACCAAGTATCCGCCGGTCGGCGAGCGCAGCTGGGGGCCGACGCTGGCGATCAACCACACGGGACTTTCGGCCGCTGAGTATCTCGCGACCGCGAATGAAGAGACCGTGGCCATTGCCATGATCGAGACGCGTGCAGCCCTTGATGCTGCGGATGAAATCATGCGTGTTGAGGGAATTGACGGTATTTTCGTCGGCCCGTCCGATCTCTCGATTGCCCTGTCAAATGGAACGAAGCTGGCACCTGACACGGCGGAGGTCGACGGCGTTCTCAAGCACCTCATCGCCCGTTGCCGTGCTCACGGCAAATTCGGCTGTGTCTTCGGCAGTAACGGCGAGCGGGCCGGAGAATTGTTGAAGATGGGCTTCGATCTCGTCATTGCCGGGGCCGACACGCAACAGCTACGGTCGGGCGCCGCGAGCGCGATTGCCGCCGCGCGACGCGTTCAGGCAAGCTGAACTACTTGACGGCCAGCCAGATGACATGACGCGCGCCTCCGCGTTTTCCGTTGGCGCGCGTATTGACGGCCTCGACGGCAAAGCCGCAGTCACGAAGCCGACGGGTGAAACCGGCATCCGGCCCGGATGACCAGACGGCAAGAACACCTCCGGGTCGCAAGGCATCGCGTGCGGAACGCAGGCCAGCGAAATCGTAGAGGCTGTCGTTGGAACGACGCGTCAGGCCGTCCGGCCCATTGTCGACGTCAAGCAGGATGGCGTCGAATTTCGCCTTGCTTTGCCGGATCAGTTCGCCAACATCGCCATGATGGATGGCGACGCGCGGATCGTCGAGACACCCCTGAAAAACCGCTGACATTGGACCGCGTGCCCATTGCACCACCGCCGGCACCAGTTCTGCAACCGTGACGGATGCATCCTCCGGCAGGGCCGAGAGGGCGGCGCGCAGTGTGAACCCCATTCCGAGACCACCGATCAACATATTCGGGCGCGCACGCCCGGCGATCTTTTCGCGGGAAAGCCTTGCGAGCGCCTCCTCCGAGCCGCTCAGGCGGCTGTTCATCAGCTCGTTCGAGCCCAGCATGATCGAAAATTCGCTGCCTCGTTGTTTGAGGCGCAATTCGCCACTTTCTCCGGGAATGGGCGCGGAATCCAGTTGGACCCAGGGGAGCATGTCTGTCGTGCCTCGCGTTGCGCGCTTCCCCTAGCACAAAAGAAGTTCCCCGCGAACCGCCAGCGAGGCGCGCGGGGGACGTTTTAGCAGTGATTGCTCAATTGTTGTTCCGGCACGCCTGATTGGTAACGGTGTTGGTTCCACCCCGAACCGTTCGGTGTTGGCCCTCGGGGCAACCGGTCCACTGTATGGAGTTGGTACTCGTCGTCGTGGTACCAAAGTCGATCGGTATCGAGAACCCGCCTCCACCTGTTCCTTCGGTATCAGGCGAGGTTCCAAGTGGCGGCGACCCGTCGAGGCGGCCGCTGCTGTCCATCCCCATATTTGCTTGCGCAAGGGCCGAACCAGCGAAACTGAGGAGGAGCACTGAAGTCACTGCGATAAGCCTGCGCATGATCGAGATCCCTTCAAGTTGAAGCACTTACCAATGTAGCGCGTCATTCTGTTTCGTCCAGCAAAACAAGCAGTTATGGCGTTGAAAATCGCAGTATATCGGCCAATGCTTAACGATTGCGTGGGCCTGGGTGCGGGGCAGTCCTTGAATTCTCTCGGTATGCGCCAGATTGCTTAGACGGGCGCGACCAACGGAGGCGAGCATGAGCGAGAATCCTGAAGCCGTTCGGGTGAGGATATCCGGCCTCGTCCAGGGCGTCAGTTTTCGAGTTTGGACGCGGGCACGGGCTAAGGAGTTCGGCCTTGCGGGCTGGGTCCGCAACGAGACCGATGGATCCGTGACCGCGCTTATTGCGGGACCGGAGACGGCCGTCTCGGCGATGCTGAAGGAATTTTGGAAAGGCCCCCCCGGCGCGTCGGTGCAAGCTGTCGAGGCCGAACCGGTATCCCCGGACAGCGTCCCCTCCGGATTTCGGATTACGGCATAGCGCGGATTGGGAGAAACCGCGAGCTCCTCGCCGCGGCTATGGGCAACAGCCAATTGTTGTCCTCTTTCAACAGTCTCGCCTTAACGCGACCTCGTCCTGCATTTCTGATGACCGAAAACACATTTCAGCCATGGTATGAGCGAGTAGGGATGTCTTGCCTGACTGAAACATGAATCGGAATCTTTGAAATTGCATGCCACGTCCATGATCCGACCGCTGTTGGCAGCGGCCGGCGCCTTGCTTCTTGCGGCTTGTACGCAACTCCCCGCAGAACGAATTGTCGCAACTGCCGCAGCCCCTGCGATGGAGGCGGTCACGCCTGTGCCGGAGCCGCAGCCCCAGATCCCGCCGGTGGAGGGGACTGCCGAGAAACCGGACTATTCCATCGCCTATGCCGAAGTCGACGAGGGTGAGTTTCGCTGGCCCGCGATAGATCACACGGCGGTCCATCCCGACTATTTGCGTCAGGAAGTCGATTATGCGACCGACGAGCCGCCGGGCACCATCGTGGTTGAGACCGAGAAAAAGTTTCTCTACCTGGTGCTGAAGGACGGACGAGCTATTCGCTACGGTGTGAGCCTCGGTGCCCAGGGCCGGGCATGGAAGGGGCGTGCAATCATTCAGTGGAAGCGAAAGTATCCGACATGGACACCGACACCGTCGATGATCAGTCGCAATCCGAAACTCGAACAGTGGAAGCAAGGCATGCAGCCCGGCGTGAACAATCCCCTCGGGGCACGCGCACTATACATCTTTCAGGACGGCCAGGACACGCTCTATCGCATCCACGGCTCTCCGGAATGGCAAACGATCGGCAAGAACGCCTCGTCTGGCTGCGTACGGATGTTCAATCAGGACGTCATCGACCTTTACGAACGTGTGAGAGGCAAGGCGCCACTGGTTGTGAAGTGAACACCGCCTGACGCAGGCGGTGTTCGCCATTACGGCGCTGGATCGCTCGAACGATCATGGTCCCAACCGGCGCCGACAGCGGCGTCGACCTCGCAGATGACGCCGGCTGGGTCGTAGCTGATCGTTACGTCACCCTTCAACTCGGCCGCCAGCAGGTTTTCGATCAGGCGCGAGCCGAAGCCCTTTCGCGACGGAGGAGTAACGGCCGGCCCGCCCTTTTCCTGCCAGCGCAACCTCAGCCTGTTATCGCCGCCAAGCGACCATTCAATCGAAACGTGGCCTTCCGGTGCGGACAAGGCCCCATACTTGGCTGCATTCGTCGCCAATTCATGCAGAGCCAGCGAGATAGACACAACCGCCCGCGGCGCCAGTTGGATGCTCGGGCCCGAGATCGAAAACCTGTCACGCTGATAGTGAGACAGAGACTGCTTGATGACGGCTTCCAGTTCGGCCTGCTCCCAGTTGCCGTGTGTCAGGAGATCATGTGCCTTGGCCATCGAGGCCAGTCTGGCCTCGAAAGCGTCCACGCCGGCCCGGGTTGCCTCCTCGCGTCCGAGCGTCTGTCGCGCAATCGCCATCACGGTCGCGAGCACGTTCTTCACACGATGGTTCAGTTCGCCCACGAGAACTGTCTGGAGCCGCTCGGCCTCCTTTCGGGCGCTGATGTCGTGCGCTATTTTTGAGGCCCCGACAATCCTGCCATAGGCGTCGAAAATAGGCGAAACGCTGAGTAGGACGTCGACAAGGCCGCCATCCTTGCGGCGGCGCTTGGTCTCATAAGGCTCTACCTTCCGGCCGGCACTGACCTGCCTGATGATCGCAGGCTCCTCTTCAATCCTGTCATCCGGAACCAGAATGATGACCGATCGGCCGATCGCTTCCTCAGCGGAATAGCCGTAGAGCTTCTCCGCTCCGATATTCCAGCTCGTGATCCTCATGTTCAGGTCGGTGCCGAGAATGGCATCGTCGGACGAAGCAATGATTGCGGCAAGCCGGCGTTCGACCTCCTGCGCCCGCTTGCGTTCAGTGATATCGACGACGACCGCTGCGGTTTGCCGTATGTCGCCGTTCTTGTCGCGAAGAGGCGAGACGGAACTCGCCACCCAAACGAGGCTGCCATCCTTGCGAACGTAGCGTTTCTCGATGTCGAAGCTCTCGCCTGTTTCCACCATCCTCCTGAACGATCGGACATAGTTGTCCAGATCCTTGGGAAATGTGATGTCCTGGACCCGCATCTTCAGAAGCTCGGCTTCCGTGTAGCCGACGATTTCGCAGAAACGGCTGTTGACCAAGAGCAGACGCCCCGCGAGATCAGACTGGCCCATGCCTGCAGCAGTCTGCGAGAATATGGCACGAAACCGCTCCTCGCTCTCCCGCAACGCGGTCTCGAATCTAACGCGTTCTGTGGTCTCGCTGACGATGCAGAAGACGCCACCGACGTTCCCCACTTCGTCCCTTATCGGTGAGTAAGAGATGTCGAAGTGCGCGGTCTCGGGATAGCCGTGCCGCTCGATATAGAATGGGCGGTCCTTGGCAACCACCGTCTCTCCGTGATCAAGAACCCGTCGCAGGAGCGGTTCCAGATCGCTCCATAATTCGCTCCAATGCTCGCGGGCGGGGCGGCCGAGCGCTTGAGGATGCTTGCGCCCGATTGTCGGCGCATAGGCGTCATTATAAAGAGCGATGAAATCCCGGCCCCAGAATATGACGATCTGCGCCTTGGCGGGTAGCATGATGTCGACGGCCGATTTCAATCCGGCCGGCCACGAGGAAAAGGGGCCGAGGCCGCTTGCTTCCCAGTCGTGGCCGAAAATGCGACCGGCCATCTCGCCCGATGCGGTATATGTATCACTGCTGCGCAGGGGTCTCGTCCTCTCTAGAGTGCCCTTGTAATTCAAAGGTTTGGCGCGCAGACGTCAAGAGGCAATGCAAGGGAGCGGTCAGTTATCGCTCGACATGGCACCAGGCGGCGAGAAGCGGACGTGCGGTGCACCGCATCGCGACATTGTGCCCCGCTTCGTTGAAGAAAATCGAACCGATGGAACCGCGCTGCCAGCCCTTGTCGTCGCAGGAGAATTCGCAGTCGGAGAGCGCCAGAAAAACCCGGGAGCGATACTGTATGTGGTCAGGGAAACGGCTGTAAGGCGCCATGATGGTGAGGCCGAGAGCCACGTCGCTTCGCTCTTCCACGCCGGATATGCCGGCCACGACCGCATGCGCATGCGTATGTTCTATGTTGATGCTGGCAAATGGGCCGGTTTTGCTCGCAACCCATTCGAGGCTCTTGGCGATGTCGTTGATGGCCGCAGCGACTTCTGCGAAAGGCTCACCCTTTGAAGCCAAATTGCGCAGCGCAAACTGCAATTGTGGAGCCAGGGGCAGGGAGGTGGCCGGCTTGTTTGCGATGGCGCCCGGTTCCTGCAGCAGGTGGAATACTTTCCCCGCAACAAATTTCTCCATGAAAGGAGCAGCGTCGGACAGCATGATGTTTCCCAACGCGCCGATCAGGCGTTGCACGGCGACAGGCCTGCGCGCGCGGCTTACGGGATAGTCGCCGCTGGCAGCCCTGGTCCCACGATGCAGAAGGAGATCTGCTTCCCTTCTCAACCGGGATTTCGACATCGGTATGGAACGCTCCTTGATCACATGAGGCGATCCTTATCCCGGCCGGATCAAAAAGCAAACTGTTCGAAGCGCCTTTTGCGAACATGCTGACCGCGGCTGGATGCGGTTGCCAGGGATCCTTTGCTCGAAGGCTTTGAGTTTCTGTTTGGCGGTTGACCGCCAAACAGAAACGACGCCGCGCCGATCCTTTATTCTGCCCGTTTCAGTGCATCTCCCAGAACCGAGACGATCTTCCAGATCTCGTCGCTCTCAATGATCAGCGGCGGAGAAAGCGCGATCGTATCCCCCGTGACACGGATCAACAGCCCCTTCTGGAAGCAGTCGACGAAGACGTCATAGGCACGCGCACCTGGCGCGCCGTCGCGTGAGGCAAGCTCGATTGCACCGACGAGCCCGAGGTTGCGGATGTCGATGACATGCCTCAGCCCCTTCAAGGAGTGAAGGGCGTCCTGCCAGGTGTCGGTCAAGGAGGCGGCACGGGTCAGCAAGCCTTCCTCCTCGTAGATCTCAAGCGTAGCAATGCCTGCAGCACTGGCAACCGGGTGGCCGGAATAGGTATAGCCGTGGAAGAGTTCGATCTGGCTCTCCGGTCCCGCCATCAAGGCGTCGTGCACTTTCCGGCTCGCAAAGACCGCGCCCATCGGAATGGCGCCGTTCGTCAGACCCTTGGCGGTGGTGACGAGATCGGGAACGACACCGAAATAGTCGGTCGCAAATGGCGTTCCAAGCCGTCCAAAGCCGGTAATGACCTCGTCGAAGATCAGGAGGATGCCATGCTTGTCGGCAATAGCGCGCAGACGCTCCAGATACCCCTTCGGCGGCAGGATGACGCCGGCGGATCCGGACATCGGCTCGACGATGACGGCGGCGATCGTTTCTGCGCCATGCAGCGCAACCAGCCGCTCCAGATCGTCGGCCAGCTCGACCCCATGCTGCGGGAGCCCCTTGGAAAAACCATTTCGCTCGATGTCGAGCGTATGGCGCATGTGGTCGGCCGGTATCTGCGGGAAGACGCGCCGGTTGTTGACAAGACCGCCGACCGAGATGCCGCCGAAGCCGACGCCGTGATATCCCTTCTCGCGACCGATGATGCGGGTGCGGGTGCCCTGGCCGATGGCGCGCTGGTAGGCGATCGCAATCTTCAACGCCGTATCGACCGATTCCGAGCCGGAGCCGGTGAAGAACACGCGATCGAGTTTTGCGCTCGGGCCGCCCGGCGCGATCCTTGCGAGCCTTTCGGCGAAGTCGAAGGCGACGGGATGGCCCATCTGAAAGGTCGGGGCAAAGTCCATTACCTGCAGCTGGCGAGCAACGGCATCCGCGATGCGCTGGCGACCGTGGCCGGCATTGACGCACCAGAGGCCAGCCGTGCCGTCCAGCACCTTGTTGCCATCAATATCCGTGTAATACATGCCTTCGGCTGAGGCGAGCAGCCGGGGTGCGGTCTTGAATTGGCGGTTTGCCGTAAACGGCATCCAGAAATTATCGAGGGAAGGCCGGTTGGAAATGTTGATCTGGTCCACCGCTATAGTCTCCATTGTGCGTGGCGACATGTTCGGTGATTTGCGTCAAGGGACAAGTCCTTTTCTTTGCGTGTGTAAGCACTTGAAATGTATAGCCACGAGTTGAATATGTTCGATATTCGCAACAGGTGAAACGCGCCCCATGTCCGTCGATATCGGCAACCGCCTTCGTCATCTGAGGATGATGCACAATCTCTCTCAACGCGAACTGGCCAAGCGCGCCGGTGTCACGAATTCAACGATCTCGCTGATCGAGTCGAACACCTCCAACCCTTCCGTCGGGGCGCTGAAGCGCATACTTGACGGCATCCCCATCGGTCTTGCGGAATTCTTTGCCTTCGAACCGGAGCGGCCACGAAAGGCATTCTATGCAGCCGAGGAGCTCGTCGAGATCGGCAAGGGGCCGATCTCCTATCGGCAGGTTGGAGAAAGCCTGTTTGGGCGAAGCCTGCAGATCCTGAAGGAGTGCTACCAGCCAGGCTCCGACACCGGCAAGGTCCTCCTCGTTCACGAGGGAGAAGAGGGCGGTATCGTTCTCTCCGGGCGGCTCGAAGTGACGGTTGACGACGAGCGTCGGATCCTTGGACCGGGCGATGCCTATTATTTCGAAAGCCGGCGACCGCACCGGTTCCGATGCGTCGGGCCGATTGCATGCGAGGTCATCAGCGCCTGCACACCGCCGACATTCTAGACCTTTCAGGCTTTGGCGCCCTGTATCCTCGCCAGGACGCGGTCAAGCGCCGAGATCAGGGCATCGCGCCCGCCGTTTTTCTCAAAGTCGGACAACACCTGTTCGTTGAGGCCGCCCTTCGTCGCAAACTCGCTGCTGAGTTCTTTAAGCGGAACGGTTTTCGAGCGCAGCGCAGTCTGCGTGAGATTGGTAAACAGCGGCGCGATATAGGCGCGTCCCTTGCCTTTGGTGAGGCCACGTTGTTCCAGCCACGCAGCCGAAATGTCCATGATTCCGAGGACGGTCGACATCAGGGAGCTGGCCGCCGCCAATAGGTCGTACTCCTCCTTGGTCTCGCATTCGACCGCGGTACCCATAACGGTAAAGAGCGCCGCAATGCGAGAGTCCGGCGGAAAAACGGCCGTCACGCCTTCGCGGTCGGCCACAAAAGGCAGTGGAATGGCCTGGACGAGGTGAACATCAGCCCCGATCCATTCAAGAAGTGTCTTGCGATCGGTGGCTGCAATGACGCTGAGAACGGATTGACCCTTTCGGAACGTCAGTCCGCCGAGAACCTCCTTCGCAATTTGCGGGCGCACCGCCAGGACAATCACGTCGCTCGCGTCGATGACGGCCTGATTGTCGGCGGCAATCGAGACTTCTGAAAAGTCCGCAGCCAATTTTTGGGCGATCGCGGCGTTGCGAGGCGAAATGGTCACCTGCGCGACGGCGGCTGGCTTCGTCAACAGGCCCCTGACCATGGCGTCGCTGATTGCCCCGGTCCCGATGAAGCCGATTTTTTCTGTCTGCACGCCACTCTCCCCACGCTGCGCGGTCAGGCCGGACATTGCCCGCACCGCGAAATAGCGTTCCGCGCGCCATGTGGCAAGGCAGGCGGGCCGCTCGGACGATCGACCCGCAAACCGAAATGACTACTCCCGCGCCCGCATGGGTGCCAGCGACATGGAATGTGAATAGGCCTGCGGCGATCTGTTTCCGGGCATGTTTTCATCGAGTACGAGCGTCTTGAGGTCGTCCGTCCTGACATCGAGGGTAACGACACTCTGCCTCTTATCCAGCTGCCAGACGAGGTAGCCAAGGGCCGGCGAGTAACCGCAATCACAGCCACAATCGTCGTATGCAATCGGTTTTGGCTTCTCTGGAAGCAGCATGATCAGCGGTTTTGGCATCTTGTAGCATTGCCCTTCGTAGGCGTAGCCATAGATAACGCCAATGCTCTTGAGATAGCCTTGGCAGGGGTCACCAAACCTGACCCACGGCAGCCCCACTGCGATCGGCAGGCAGATTGCCTCATGATCATGCAGTAGCGAAATGTTCACGCTCGCTTTCGCCTTTTCGGCGTCTTTGGCATCGACTTTGACGCTTTCCGTTGCAGGGCGTCCATATAGTCGCACCTCACTCGGGTCGTAAGGGCCGGACGTTCCGACGTTTGGATTTCTGCAGCAATCGCTCATTGTCCTCTCCTTTCGGGTTGCCTCAATAGGTGATTTCACGCCATGCAAAACTTGCCCTGAAAGCTTCCGCCACAGCACCGTCGGCGGCATCAACGATCGACCCTGCGGCCTGGTTGAATGTCAAAGTCCGAGCGTCGAGATTCTTCAGCGAAGTGGCGAGCGCACGTCCGACGTCGTCCCTCGCCTTCTCCAAAGCCAGCTGAAAATAAAGGGGTCTGGTGCGAAAAGATTGCGCCGTCAGTTCGCGGAAGCGATCAAACTCGTCAAGTGTCAGATGGCGCAAATCCACCTCGAGAAGCCGCCGTTCGGCAGAACCGTTGGCCACGAGATTGCGATGGTAGAGTTCGACGATCGTGTCGAAGACGGCGCCGACGAAGGGCAGCGCGCGGTCGTGCGGGTCGCGTGTGACTTCCGACATGCGTCTGAAGTTGGTCGCGAGGCGGATCTGGGTTTCCGGGCTGGTTTCGGCGAAGCGATTGAGCTCGTTGTAGAGCAGCAGATCTCCCTTTGTCCTTCGCAGCAACCGGTCGATAGCGGAATCGAAGGAGAGAAAAGAGATCAGCGATACACAGTCGGAAAAGCCTTCCGAGAAGGGAAAGAACTCGCTCTCGCGGGAGGCTCCGACCGGAATGCCTATTTCCGAGAAGATGATCAGGTGCCCGACCTCATGGGCGATCGCATCGAAATTCAGCGCGTAAGGTCTTGGCGTTCCACCGACATCCGAGCGTCCAAGTTCCAGAAAGCCATAGCCTGCCTGGGCGTTGTCCCAGTCGACCAAAGGGATGATCTCCAGTCTGGGAAGCGTGGCATCGAAAAACCACTGAACCCGATGACCGAGGTAACTCTGCCAGATTTCGAGCACACGATGGATGCAGGCATAGGCATGAACGCCGAGATAGGGTCGCGACAGCGGATCCAAGCTGTCGAAATGTCCGTCAGGGCCCGCATGCACTGGTGGACGCCTGATGCCGTTAAAGGGTGGCAGGCGCGAATAGCCGTAGGGCTGCTTGCTGTAGAGCGGATCAGCCACATACATGCGGGCATCGCTCGGCCCAGGGAAAATCTCGTTGGGTAGAATCGACAGCCAGACGCGATCTGGCTGCTCGTAGCCAGGGATGAACGGAGGCTGAGGAAAAATCCAGAATCGAGTTCCTGTGCCGGCCTCGGTAGAGGCCGCCATAACATGCGGGTGCAAATCCATGTTGGTCTCGCCCCATATGTAAAAGCAACTTTACGTTTATTTAGTAAATATTAATTAGATCAGTGTCAATATTGGTTGCTTCGAGATCGCGAATGAAAGTATTCGTTGCAACCCAGGCTTCAGCTGGGCGCCGGCCGGAAAATCTCTCAGACAACTCTGGCGCGAATTTGAGTGCCGCTAGTGCATCAAGACCCTTCTGTCGGACGAATTGATGACGCAAGCGGCCGATTTCTTCTCGCGGCCACCCCTCTGCGCGAAGTATCTTCTCAATGGATCGATCGCGAAAATTCATTCGCCGGGCAGTTTCGGTAAGGCTGTCGCGTTGAGCGGCGCTTATATGGCCGAGCCGCATCAGATGGGAAAAAGTTCTTTGCAGATCGATCAATGCATCTGTCACCGGCGGGAAGCCCAATTCGGCCGGCCCCGACTGAACGGCGACGGCATCGTCTGGGGTCAGCACCCAGCGCCTGTACCACCGGAAAATCAATCCGACGCCGATCATGCCGTATGGACCCAACTCCGCAGCCCGAAGCGCTCCCATGCTTGCTGCTCCGATCACGACGATCCCTTGCGCCAGCGCCCATAAAATCTCCTTGTGCCGGACCGATGGGCGGTCTTCGAACTGCCCGTCGATGATGACCATCGCTCTTGGACGAAATGCATGGGCCGCAAGCAGGATGTCGCCCTGTGCCACCGGCTGCAGGTAAACGGCATCAAGTGCCGCCTGAGCCTCAGGCAGTCGCAGTGTCGGCCCCAGAAAAACCAGTATCGGTCCGGCTAGATCTGCCGCACTCATTTTGACCTCCTAGCGCACGACGTTGAACGGGCGGGCTCGGGGCATCAGCATCCTGACGCAACGAACGGGCCCGCCTGGATGTGAACCCAGGGGAACCGCAAGAACGGGTCCAAGCTCGGCGTCTTCGATGCGGTCGAGCAGATCCTGGAGGCTCGAAATAGGAGGGGCGTCAACGATTTGCGTGAAAGAAACTGGATTGAGGATGAGCTGCCGGGCCTTTGCAACAATGCTATCGACCCGCTTGTGATAGTGTCGCGTCGTCTGATCGTCGCGAGCGCCTGAGATGGCTCCGGCACGGGCCGCCAGCGCCTCGCACAAGGCATTTTCTGCCGCCTCGGCGAGGTCTTTTCCAGCCGAATAACCTTCCGTCGGCAATGCGAGCAGGGGATGGCCGCCACCGAGCTCGATCGTCTGGCACCAGACGACGCTAACGCCAGTCGGGGAGGGGGCATGCCAGAACCCGGCCGATATATTGTGTTCCGCAAGAAGACCGGTCAGGTGATCGACGGCGGGACCGAGGCTTCCGGGGGAAAGCCGGTATCTGTCGAAGAAGCCGTGCGTGTCGAATGCCCGGGCAATTGCGTCGCGTTCTATACACTCGAGGAGCGCATGTGCGGTCGCTTGATGCCAGGTTGAATGGCAGGCTAGACCGGTGGTGGTACGCAGGAAGAGCCCGTCGAAATCCGGGGGCGGATCCGTATAGCGTGTGTGCACGAGTTCAAGAGGAACCATTTGGCTGTGTCGGAGGCAAAGGTCATAGCCCATGATCCAGAGGGTTGGTTTCGACCGCCAGGCCGATGTTGCGTGGTCGTCAAGCTGACGATCGAAGAGGCCCTCCGGGATGGCGAGCTCATCGGCGCTTCCAAGGACGGCGCTGGTGGCGGGAACCAACTCGGCGTAATGGCGCTCAAGTGTCTCCATGATCGCGCCGATGGCGGCATGAACTATGGATCGGCCGCGGCCAAGCGAGGTCACTTCGGAAAGGGCAGCTGGGCGGATTGCCTGGACCGTGGGAAGCCCCAACCGGTCAAGGCCGGTGAGGTCTGCGACGCGTGTTATTCCTGCATGCCGGCAGATTGGCAGGAGCCTTCGCAGGTAATCATCTGGCGGATCGACCTCGGCCCTGCCCAACGATGCCCCCCGGTTGGCGGTGACCTCTGCCGCAAACTCGTCGAAGAGGCCGCCCCCTGAAATGGCGCCGTTGGGCTCATCGGTCGACAACAAGGCCAAACTCCTCGAGCGACTCCCTTATTCTGTCCTGGAGTGCGGCCGCCCCCTGCGTTTGGGCGATCTCTGCAGCAAGACGCAAATCTTCCATGACGAGCTCGCGCATCGCGCCGGAGCGGGCGCGCAGCATGGCCCGAACGCGGTACAATTCCGCGAGCCAATAGGCGTGACCTGTTTCCCTTGCTTTGACGATCGCCTGGCTGGCGACCTCGATGGCGCGATCGACCTTACCGTCAAGGCCGAGCATTGCGGCCTGCATCGAGAGATAGATCGGCAGGTCGATGACCGTGCCGAGCTCTCCCAAAAGGTCAAATCCCTTGCAGAACCTCTCATAACCGCCTGCGACGTTTCCAAGATGTGCTTCGGCCCATCCGCCGAAAAGGAGCGAGAGTCCGGCCAAAGATTGCATTTCATTCTGTCTGGAAAATTCAGACATCTCTTCCGAGATGGCTGTCAAGCGTTTGTAATCATTGCGATAGAATGCCGCGACAGCCTCCACGTCGAGAGAGTGTGCTTTGCTCGGCAGGTGGGAAATGCCATTCACGAACTGGATCATCTCTTTCAGTACGCGGTCTGATTCATGCGTTTTGCCTGTCAGCCACAGCGAGTGGGCCAGTTGGCCCAGGCCACAGGCACAGGCATCGTGCCCACCGTAGATGGTTCGCGCTTCGGTCGCCCTTTGTGCGTCGTAGAGAGCCAGGCCTTCCCGCACAGCATTCTGCGTTTCCCTGTGGCGTCCGAGGTTGAAGTCGATCGCCCAGATGCAGTGGTTCATCTGCAGGCGTACCTCCGGGTCCCGGATGCCTGCCAGCATGACCTGAACCTCCATGGCGCGTTCGTGCATCGTCAAAAAATCGGAACCCGTCAGCCACCAACCCCAGTAGATTGGAAACCATCGCGACTTCTCTTCCAGCGGTTGTCGATTGGCGATTTCCACCCCATCTTCGTAAAGCTTTCGCGCTGGCGGCGAATTCAGGCCGATTGTCCCGGTAAGCACTGGTCCCAATGCAATGACGGCCGATAGCCGCAGCCGATCGACCCGCTCGTTCATGCCGAGCTCGTCGCAGATTGAGAGGCCATGCTCGAGATGATGGCGAGCTTCGACCAGGGCCGACCGACGTGCGGCCTCCTGGCCGGCCGTAATGAACAATTCCACGGCGGTCTCCTTGAGACCCGCACGTTCCGCATGCTCGGCACGCGCACCGCCATCGATCCACGGTGCGATCGTGGGGTCTTCGGTCAGTGCTTCGAAGAGGCGGCGATGAAGCGCCTGGCTTTGTCGCCGTAGCAGCAGTTTGTATATCGTCTCCTGGATCAGTGAATGGCGAAAGCCATAGGTAACCGTTCCGCCGGCTCGCACATGCGTTACGAAGCCGGTGTTACAAAGTGTATCCGCCGCGTTTGCCAGCGCCTTCCTGTCATAGTCCGGAAGCAGAGTCTGAAGAAGCGACAAGGTAAAGCGGGAGCCAGCAACGGCTCCGGCGCGTGCCACGTCTCTAATTGGGCCGAGATTGCCGAGCCGTGCTTCGAGGATCTCTTCAAATGTCGAGATATGCGCCGACGCTCCGCTTTCCGGGATCGTGACACCCGTAATCGTGGTCTCGGACATCCATTGGCATATCTGCTCGATGAAAAGCGGCACGCCGCCCGAAATCCGCTCGGTTACCTCAACCAGGTCTTCAAACTCCGCCGCTCTGTGCTGTGGCCAGTTGCGCTCGATTGCAAGCCTCGTCTGGTCTGCATCGAGAGGGTTTAGAGGCAGTCGCGATGGACGGGCGTCCTCTGGCCATTCCATGGTCGCCTCAGGGCGTGTGGTCGCAATCAGGAGGATCGGTAGCCCCAGGATGGCGCGGGCCGCCTCAATCAAAAACTCTCGAGAAGTCGGATCTATCCAGTGAACGTCCTCGACGACAAAGAGAAGGGGCCCGTTTTCACAGAGTGCCTGCATCGCTTTCGGGATTGCCTGTCGCGCTCTCTCCCGGATCAGTCTGGGATTGCTGCCGGCGAGGTTTTCGCTCTGCCCCTCGGCTCCGAGCAGATAGGAGAAGAGCTCGGCGATGTCATTGTCCCGTATGCCGTGGCGGCGAAACCGGCTGGCGACTGCGGATGCCGTCAATTTCGTCTGCCCACCCGTCTCGGGCATGCCGGTAAGGCTGTTGGCCAAAGGATGCAGTGTCGAGTGAAAGCCGCCGGGCACGCATTGGAAGAAGAAGGATTTCGATCGCTCTGCACGGGTCAGTCTGCGGAACTCATGCAGAAGGCGTGATTTTCCAATGCCGGCGTCCCCCTCGATAATGACCGTCTGTCCGTTCCCGGCAACGACGCTTTTCCACGCTTTCGATAGCGTGCCGAGCTCCTCTACGCGGCCCACGAAAGGATTGCCGAGCCTCCCGAAGGCATAGAACCTGTCCACTTCATTCTTATGACCGAGTGCGCGCCATGCTCGTTCCGGCGCCTCGAACCCCTTGAGGTTCCAGATGCCCTCGAAGGAGAACGCATGCGAGCGGCCCGCCAGCCTGCAGGTTTCGTCAGACACGAAGACTGTATTGGGAGCAGCGACGGTCTCAAGACGGGTGGCGAGCGCAAATGCCACGCCGACAACAGGCTCATGGGTCCAGCTTTGCTTCTGAGGCTCCTGAACAAGGGCGACGGAGGTGGCAATGCCCACACGAACTTGCAGATCCGAACGACCGGCCGTCTCCCCGACGCGCCTGCAGGTCTCGATGATTTGCAAGCCCGCACGAATGGCAAGGGAAGCGGCATCCCGCGCTCCGATATCAATCGGAAACAAGGCGAGCCCGCCATCGCCAGCCTCCACCCGAACTACGCCCGATTGGGCGACGATTGATTTGTTGGCGGCTGCCTGAAACGCGGATATCAACTCGCGATAATCTTCGAGATCCATGCGGTGGAAGAGTTCCGTTGAATCGACAAGATCGTAGCAAAGCGCCGTCACAATCCGGCGCTCGATCGCGCTGGATACGACCTCTGGATTCCTCCGGACGTTTCCGGCCGGTGGTTTTCTGGCGCCATTCGGATCTTTGTCCTGCATCGCGCTTTCCCCAAGCCGCTAGGCCAAAGCCGCCTACTGACGAGGCTAACACATTCTTGGCGTGTTGCGTGAGTGTGTCGTTGTGCTCAGGGCAACTACTTTCGCAACAAACCGGGGAAATGGCAGCTTGGCGCTCTTCACGCCTCGAACACGCCTGCGGACGTTGCTGCACGACGCAATTCAGGGCAGATTGCGGGTTGTAGGGCGGCCGGAGGCTAGGCATTGCTGGAGAGGCTGATTGGCGAGTACGGCGTCTTGGCCGTTTTTATCGGGGCCGGTGTTGAAGGGGAAACGGCAGCGTTTCTGGGTGGTGTCCTCGCTCATCGGCAGCTTGTTCCATATTGGCAGGTCGCTCTGGCAGCGTGTCTCGGATCCTTTGCTGCAGACCAGTTCTTCTTCTTGTCAGGTCGCTACGCCACCAAGTGGTCCTATGTTCAAAAGTTGCTGGAATCGGACCCGATCGCGAGAGTGACGAAGCTCCTCGAAGCACATCCGACAGGCTTTATCCTCGCCTTTCGCTTCATCTACGGCATGCGAACGATCAGCCCCGTTGCAATCGGCGTCTCGAACGTCTCGGCACGGAAGTTCATTATACTCAATGCGATCGCCGCGCTGATCTGGGGCGTTGCGATAACGGCGATTGGATTCCTGGCCGGACACGCCGTTGAGATATTGATCGGCCGGCTGGAACTTCATTTGCACGTGTTGATCGCGCTGGCTTTGGCTGCAATCCTCGTCGCGGTCAGTGCTTATGCGGTCAGGCGCGAAATGGCGCGACGCTCCGCGCGCTCGGGCACTTGGAGACGCGGGTGACGGTCTCAGCCGAAACGCTCGGCTTCGTCGAGCCGCGTGGACCGTGTCTCGGCGTCGAATCTGTTGGCGCTGCTTCATACCACAGATGAAAGCCAGCCTTGCTGGCCTCAGGCTTCTGTGGCCAACGAACCACCTTTTCCGCACCTGCGGACCGGCGATCGGGGATTCTCCAATCCAGCGATCCCGGAATAAGCGAAGAAACCATCATTACGCGTGGCTTGCAGCTGGTGTTCTGTGGGAGAATGCCTATGTTTCCCGTAGTTTCGAAAATTACAGGGTTCCTTTTTTGCTTCTCGAAATTTCAATCGTTGCCATTCTCACCATCTTGAATGGCGTCCTTGCCATGTCGGAACTCGCGGTCGTATCCTCGCGTCCCGCACGCCTCAAAGTGCTGGCCGACCAGGGAAGTCGTGGGGCCGCCATTGCCATCCGACTGGGCGAGGAGCCAGGGCGGTTCCTGTCGACCGTGCAGATCGGCATTACCCTCGTCGGCGTGCTGTCCGGTGCGTTCTCAGGTGCGACGCTTGGTGCGAGACTTGCCGGCTGGCTCGGCACGCACGGCCTTTCACCGGCCGCTGCCGATGCGCTTGGGGTCGGCTCGGTCGTTGTCGCAATCACATACCTGTCGCTGATTGTCGGTGAGCTGGTGCCGAAGCAGATCGCGCTTCGCGCGCCGGAGACAGTGGCAAGCAAAGTCGCCCCGGCAATGATGTTCCTGTCGCGCCTGGCCGCCCCACTCGTCTGGTTCCTCGACGCTTCCGGTCGCCTCATCCTTCGTGTTCTTGGTCAATCGGGCAAGTCCGCCGATATGGTCACCGACGAGGAAATCAAGACCGTCCTGGCAGAAGCGCAGAGCGCCGGTGTGATTGAGACGGAAGAGTCGGCGATGATTTCCGGCGTCATGAGGCTGGCGGACCGAAGTGCCAGAGCCTTGATGACACCTCGCCGGGATGTCGAGGTGATCGACGTCGAGGACGGTTTCGATGAGATCCGAGATCAGCTCCGCCGGAGCGTTCAGGCGCGATTGCCGGTGCGCAGAAACAGCTCCGATGAGATCATCGGGGTGCTTTTGACCAAGGACTTCTACGACGCAATTGCTTCGTCCGGCTATGCCGACGTCGCCACCCTCACCAAGGAAGTGCCGATTGTGTCGGACTTGTCGGGCTCGCTTGATGTCATCCAGGCCATTCGTCGCTCACCCTGCCACATGGTGCTGGTCTACGACGAATACGGCCACTTCGAAGGCGTGATTACCTCTGGCGACATTCTGGAAGCAATCTTGGGCGCCGTTCAGGAGGACGCGTTTGGAGAGAAGGCCATCGTTCGCCGCCACGACGGCAGCTATCTCGTATCCGGCTGGACGCCGATCGACGAGTTTGCCGACTTCATGAGCTTCCAGGTCGAGGACGACCGGGAATATCAGACGGTTGCCGGACTCGTACTGGAGGAGATGAAGCACCTGCCGGAAGTGGGCGAAAGCTTTGTCATGAACGGCTGGCGATTCGAGGTCGTCGATCTTGACGGGCGCAGGATCGACAAGCTCCTCCTGACCGCCGAAGTGCCCCCAGGGGACGCCAGCCGAACGCTCCAATAATGCCGATCGGCGCTGCTCGTCGTGAGAGAACCTTCACGTGAAAGGGGAGTTCCCCTTTTCACACATGGAGGTAGATATCAAAGCTCTCATGACAGCAGCAATCACAGGACTTGTGTTGGCCGCTCCCGCTTCGGCTCAGACCACGGTCGTGACCGTGCCTGGCGAGGTGAGGACCTACATAACCGAACAAGAGGTTCCGTCGGTCGTTTATGATG
Source organism: Rhizobium sp. RHZ02 (assembly GCF_014851575.1). Classification (NCBI taxonomy): domain Bacteria; kingdom Pseudomonadati; phylum Pseudomonadota; class Alphaproteobacteria; order Hyphomicrobiales; family Rhizobiaceae; genus Rhizobium; species Rhizobium sp. RHZ02. Next base: position 169,992 of record NZ_JACUZX010000003.1, on the reverse strand, counting down.
GCGACATCATCGTCGGGACGGAATTGCCGTCTTCGGTAGAAATCCACACCATCCCCAGCAACGATGCATACGGTTACACCGTGGTCAACAATCAACGTGTCATCGTTGATCCGCATACCCATCGCGTGATCGAAGTCATCAGGTAATCAATCGGTTGTCGGCGACAGCTGACACCACACTTGCACGCGGATACATCGGCCCTGCCGTTACGCAATGTAGCCTTGGTCGATGTTGCCGTGTGCAAGTGATCTTCTTGGCGCAGTTGGAGCGCCGCAACGATTTAGAATGAGGCAAGCGGTTCCTTTCGACCGAGAAGCCAAAGAAGATATGGCCCTCCGATTAGCGCGGCGAACAGGCCGACGGGAACCTGGTAGGGGTATATGATGACGCGGGATAACCAGTCGGCCAGTACCAACAGACCGGCGCCGATAAGCATGGCTGCGAGCAGATGGTCGCGGCTCCGGTGAAAGCCGATCAACCGCGATAGGTGGGGTGCAATCAGGCCGGTCAGACTGAGCGGTCCAATGAGGAAGGAAGAGATCGCCGTCATTGCAGCGGCGAGTGCGGCAAGCAGAAACCGTGTCGATGTGACACGAAGTCCGACACTGCGCGCCAGCCCCGCGCCAAGCGGCAGGATGGCAAACCAGCGTGTCATCAGGAAGAGCGGTGCTGTCAGAACGGCCAGTGAGATGATCGCGGTCCAGGCTTCGAACGTGCCGGCGCGGTTGGTCGAGCCCGAAATCCAGGTCAGAAGAATGTAGCTTCGCATGTCGCCTTGCGAAAGCACCACGCTGATGATTGCAAGGCAAAAAGCGCTGATGGCGACGCCTGAAAGCAGGAGCACGTCCGCCGATAGGCCAGCGCGTCGCGCAATGGCGATCATGGCCAGGAATGAGACGAGTGCGCCAAGCGACATGCCGGCGATCATGATCGCCGGAGAAGGGAAGGCGAATACGAACAGCGTCACCGTCAGTCCAGCCCCGGCGCCGGAAGAGACACCGAGCACTTCGGGGCTTGCGAGCGGATTGCCGGTCACGCGCTGCATGACGAAGCCGGCCGCGCCGAGCATCGCGCCTGTTCCGGCGGCCACGACAATCCGCGGCAGCCTGAACGGCAAAAGATCTGAAAGTAGCGAGCCGACGGCAATTTGCCAGCCGCCATCGGTCGGTCCAACGACAAGAACAGCCAGGAAGACAACCAGAAAGGCGACACTGAGGAGCAGAAGCGCCAATGCCCGTCGCGACAGACGTCGCGCGGGCCCGTTCGACGTTGACGTGGGCACCGCCCGCCCGTGCACGCGCGGCAGCAAAAACAGCAGCAGAGGGCCACCGATGAGGGCGGTAGCAGCTCCTGTCGGCGCAAGGTCGGAAAAGCCGGGACCAAGCAACTGCGTCAGACAATCCGTCAGAAACAGCACAGCAGCACCGGCAAGGGGCGCCGTTGTCATCACCTGACGCGTGGTGCGGGCGCCGCAGAGCCGCGCAATCGCGGGTGCGGCAAGCCCGAGGAAACCGATGATGCCGACTGTGGCCGTAACGGAGGCCGAAAGCCATACGGCAATCATCAGGACCGCGAACCGTACGGCGTGCAGCGAAACGCCGAGACCCTTGGCGCTCGCATCGTCCAAGGCAAGCACATTGAGCGGCCTGAAGAGAAGCAGAGCGGCGAGCATGCCAGCAGCAAGCTGGGGTGCAAGCGAAGCCACGCCGGCCCAATCCTGCTGGTTTAGGGCACCGGCGCCCCAGATATGGATCGACATGGCATACTCGCCCCGCGCCAATGTCAGCGTGACACTGAGCGAGGCTGAAACCATGCTGACGATCATGCCGCAGATTGCAACGGTGACCGGATCGAGACCGCGGCGCCAGCTCAAGGCGAGCACAAGGCCAACGGCGCAAAGGCCACCGGCAAAGGCGACAAGTTCGCGCGAGACACCGGCCAGGATGGGCGAGATGCTCAAACCAAGCGTCAGCGCCAGTTGTGCGCCAGAAGCGATACCGAGCGTCGAGGCGTCGGCTATCGGGTTGCGCAGAATGCGCTGCAGAAGTGCGCCTGCAAGACCGAGTGCTGCGCCCGAAATCAGCGCGATCGCAGCCCGCGGCATGAGGCTGCTCCAGAAAAGGATGGCATCAAGCGTCTTGGCTTGCTCGGGATCGCCAGGCACCTGAGGGCGCAAGATCAAAAGCAGGGCAAAAGCTGCAACGCATGCAAAGGCAAGCGCCAAGGCCGGGATGATCGCCTTGCGTGAATATATATACGGCATTGAAAGGCTAGCCGTTTCGGACACGGGAAAATCCTTCGGCGAGAAAGTCAGCGAAGCGACTTGCGGCTGGAAGCGCGCCATAGGGGTTGACCGAACCGAGGGTCAGGACGCGGTTCTCCCGCACGGCCGGAAGAGCCTTCCAGAATGCACTTCCGGTGAGGGCTTCGAACGCGTCTTGCGGATGCGGCGGAATGAGGATGATCCATGCGTCCGGCGTGGATGCCAAGGTCTCGATGCCGACAGGTGCCGTAGCGGAGTAGCTTGTGGCACCGGCCCAGGCATTGGCAATGCCGACGCGCTGCAATACCTCGCCGAACATGCTGTCGGAACCGAACACCCGGTAGTGGCGGGCATCGCCGAGATTGATCGGCAGGACGGAACGTCCATCGCCGTTGGCGGCGAATTGAGACTTGTAGCGATCGAGTTTTGTCGCAACACCTTCCACCAGTTTTCCGGCCGCCGGGAGCGCCAGACGCTCTCCGATCGCGAGCGTTGCCTGTTCGGCCAGCCTGTACGGGCTCTTTCCCGGCATGTAAATCGCGTGGCTTTCGACCGTGGCGATACGGCTCATCAGCGCATCGGCCCAGGCGTAGAAGTTGGAATTGAAGATCACGTCGGGGCGCGCGAAGCGCAGGACCTCCAGGTTCGGCGTCCCGCGAAGTCCGAGATCGGCGACTGTATCAGGCACTTCAGGCGTTACGGCGACCTGTCGGAACTGGCGCAGTTCCGTTGCCGCGACCACATTGGCGCCGATCGCGAGCAGCGTTTCCAGGAGCGCCCAGTCGAGCGTGGCAACCCTCGGCTGGAACGGCTGACCTTGCGCTACGCCTCCGACAAGCGTGGCTGCTCCGGCCAGAAAGGTCCTGCGTGTGAGCCGTGCTGCGCTCAATTTCATCTCCAGTCAGTAAGGGAGGCCCAAGCCAGGCCTCCCTGAAAGCGATCATCAAAACAACGGGTTACCAGGTCTTGCTCAACTTGAACCATACGGTGCGCGCGTCGCCGTAGCCGCAGGTGAATTCGCCGCCGCAGCCCTTCACATATTCCTTGTCGAAGAGGTTGGTGACGTTGACGGAGCCTTCCCAGCCTTGCTTCTTGTAGCGGATCGCCGCGTCAAACACGGTTGCATCAGGAACCTTCAACGTGTTCAGCCGATCTGCCCAGCTTTCGCCCTGGTAACGCACGCCGCCTCCGACGCTGACACCCTCCAATGCGCCCTGCGTTACGGTATAGTCGACCCACAGTGCGGCGGTCATATCGGGTACTAGATAGGGCTTCTTGCCAACATAGGCTGCGACAATGTCCTCCTTCACTTCGAGATCGGTGTAGGAGAACGAGCCGAGAAGCTTCCAATTGTCGTTGAGGTTGACCTTGGCCTCCAGCTCGATACCGCGGGATTCGACTTCGCCGATCTGATTGGCAAGGAAAGTCGCCGGGTCAGTCACGACGACGTTGCGACGGTTCAACTGGAAGAGGGAGGCCGTGAATGTGCCGTCGATAAAGGTCGGGTCGTACTTCAGGCCAATTTCGTACTGCTCGCCTTCTTCCGGTTCATTGTTCGGGGTGGCGCTCGGAGCGACCGTTGGATTGAAGAAGGTGCCCACGCTGGCGTAAGGCGTGAGACCATTGTCGAATTCGTAGGCGATGCCGATGCGGCCGCTGGCCGCCGAGTTGTCGTAGCTATAGCTGCTATTGGTCGAACTGTAGGCCGTCGGGCGGTTGTCGGTGTCGGTATTGACGAAATCGTAGCGCCCGTTGAGCGTAATGAGCCAGCCGTCGTCGAAGCGGATCTGGTCCTGTGCGTAGATGCCGAGCTGTTGCTGGGTGATCAGCTGGTTGCTGTAAATCCGGTTGATCGGCTGCGGGGCACCATAGACGGGGTTGACCGGGTCAATGGACGTGGCGAGCGTGGATGCCTGCACGTTGTCGAGCTGATAGTACTTGTAGTCGAGGCCGACCATGACCTCGTGATCGAGGGCGCCAGTCTGAAAGTCGCCTTCCAGATGGTTGTCGATTGCGAACGTGTCGACCTCGGAATGCCCTTCGAAGCCGAGACGATTGAGCTGGAAATAGCCCGGATCGAGAGGGTCCGTTGTATTGACATAGCCATAGGCGTAGGGACCCACCTCGTATTTCTGCAGGTGGCCATAGCGGGCATTCGATGAGAACTTGATACCGCTGTCGAACTCGTGTTCAAACTCGTAGCCCCCCATCTGCTGGTCATATCTGCCGGTATCGATGTCCGGTTCACCAGGGAAGAAGGCGCGATCGATCTTGCCAAATGGAGCATCGACCACGGTCCCGACATAGGGGAAAAATCCGTTGCCGACGTGAACCTGATTAAGCGCTCCCGCATAGGCCCAGGCCGTGAGCGTCGTGCCATCGTCGGGCGAGACGGTCACCTGCGGCATGACGAATCCGCGCAGGTCGTGGGAGAAGTCCGAATAGTTGTCGCCACCCGCGATCTTGCCTGTGAGGCGATAGGTTACCGTGTCACTTTGGCCAAGCTTGTCCGATATATCGAAGCCGGTGAAGGCATTTCCGTCGGTGTTGATGCCTGCCTCGGTGTAGTAGAAGGGCTCGTCCGTGGGGCGTTTGCGGACATAATTCACGATGCCGCCAGCGTTGCCTCCGCCATAGAGCACCGATGCCGGACCCTTCAGCACCTCAACCCGCTCCAGCATGAAGGGATCGATCTGGAAGCCACCGAAGCCATAGGTAAAGAGCTGCAGTCCGTCGAGATAGACGCCAGTCTGCGTCGCGTCGAAACCGCGAATATAAATCCAGTCGGTGTCGGCATCGACACCGAAAGGAGCAGCCGTGACACCGGGCGTATAGCGCAACGCCTCGTCGACCTTGTTGACGACGCCGCGGTCGTCCATTTCCTGCCTTCCGATGACGGACACAGCCTGCGGAACTTCGTTGAGCGGCGTGTCGGTCTTGGATCCCGTCGTCGTTTCCTTGGCGACGTAGCCCTTTACCGGCCCGATAGCGCCGTTGCCGACGCTCTGGCCCTGAACGACGATCGGCGCAAGCGCTGTGTCGGCGCTCTCTGCCTGCGCCGCCGCTGCGGCGCAAAGACCAATCATCGCTACGCTCGTGCCCAGAGCGCGTCGCATGCGCTGTAAACCTTTTACTTCATGCATTCCAAAGACCCCACTCATGCTATTCGTCGGCCGCCGTTAGGCGTCGGCTTAATAAGATGAGCGATTAACTCAAATTTAATGGCCAGGCTTGGCGCGATCGGTGGCGATTGAATGATTTTGGGCGTTTCCAAAATTCGTGGGCAGATCTTTGCAAAAATGCATCACTTGCACTGCGATCTCTGCCAGCGAGCCGGTGTCGTGCCGAGATGTTTGCGAAAGACACGGGTGAAATGCGCCTGATCGGAAAAGCCGGTCTCTGCCGCGATGGCTGTCAACGCCTGCGCCTCATGGCGGAGCAGCTGCTTGGCTCGCTCAAGCCTGGCATTCATTTGCCAATCATGCGGGCTCGTGCCGGTAGAGGCCTTGAACGAATGGCTGAAATGCGACTGTGATAGCCCCGTCAGTTCCGCCAGCTCGTGGAGACGTATGTTGCGGGCGCAGTTGTCCTCGATGAACTCGGTGGCGCGCCGCAACTGCCACGAAGCCAGGGCACCGCGTTTGCGCGGCGTCGTCTTTGCCATCTTCAGGACGTCGATCAGTAGTGAAAGCGCCAGGCCGTCGCCATAGAGATCGTGGAGTGGAGCAGCGCTTGCAATCTCCGAAGCGATGAGCTCTGCGAGGGCCATGATCCGCTGGTCGAAGAAGAGCAACTGCGGATCCTTCAGCTTTTGCGGATCGATATCCTCCATCAGCCGCTGGCCGAGGACGTCGGCATCGAAATGGATATCGAGATGGCGCATCGATTGCACGTCTCTGATGTCTACCCAGAGCTCCATCTCCGCCGGGATATAGGAAATCGGGCTCGCCCGTCGGTCTTGGGGAGCGCCGGCGGCGGTCGAGGAAAGCTTGACGGAGGGGCGGCCGCGTCCGAGATGGTCGAGAAGGATGAAGAGACGCGGATCGCGTGCCACGTAGTGACCACCCGCGTAAGCGCTGCACTCGACATCCCAGAGATCGGCGGTAATGCCGTTCCAGTTGCGACGCCTGAGCCCGCCAACGACCGAGAAACCCTCGATCGCGTTCTGCATGCGCGGCTGAAATGTCATGGCGATGTCCTGTAGGCGTAAAACATGTGCGTAATTATCAAGTTTATTGCATCGCATCAATCGCCACGTTTTTGTTTTTCAGTGGCTCCTCATCTGCGCGTCATGCAGACGGTTGTATGCGCCGCGTTTGGCGATGAGGTCCTGATGGGTGCCTTGCTCAACAATTCCGTTGGCGTCGACGACGACAATGCGATCCGCGCCCTGGATGGTGGCAAGCCGATGAGCGATGACCAGCGTCGTGCGTCCCTCAGACAATTCGCTCAGCGATCGCTGTATTGCTCGTTCCGTCTCCGTATCGAGAGCAGACGTCGCTTCGTCGAGGATCAGGATCGGAGGGTTCTTCAGGAACATGCGGGCAATCGCGACGCGCTGCTTCTGGCCGCCTGAAAGCTTGACGCCGCGCTCGCCGATGACCGTATCGAGACCGGCGGGAAGGCCCGCAAGCATCTCTTCCAGCCTCGCCCGCCTGGCGGCTTCGAGGATGTCCTTTTCGCTGGCGCCCAGACGGCCGTAGGCGATGTTCTCGCGAATCGTGCCGCCGAAGAGGAAAACGTCCTGCTGTACGATGCCGATCTGTTGGCGCAGCGACACCTTTGTCATATCCCTGATGTCGACGCCGTCAATCGTGATGCGGCCACCGCCGACCTCGTAGAAACGCGGCAGCAGCGAACAGATAGTCGTCTTTCCGGCCCCCGAAGGGCCGACGAAGGCAATCGTTTCTCCGGCATCGATCGTCAGATCGACATGCTCGAACACGGGCGCTTCCGGATTGTATCCAAAAGAGACATCCTCATAGGCGATGGCGCCCTTGAGGTGATCAACCGCAATGGCGTCCGGCGCATCGGCGATATCCGGCTCGGTATCGATAAGCTCGGTGAACCGGCGAAAACCGGCGATTCCCTTTGGATAGGTTTCAATGACCGAGTTGATCTTTTCGACAGGACGGAAAAAGACGCCAACCAGAAGCAGGAAGCCGATGAAGCCGCCGGCCGTCAGGGTACCGGAAAGCACGAAATAGGCCCCGGCGATCATCACCACCATCTGCGTCAGCCGCATGCTCATGTAGCTCAGTGAACTGCTCGCTGCCATGAGCTTGTAGGCGTCGAGCTTGACGCGCCGGTAGTTCTGATTGTCTTTTTCGAAAAGTGTGCGCTCGTGGTTCTCGTTGGCGAAGGCCTGCACCACGCGGATACCGCCGACATTTTCCTCGATCCGCGTGTTGAAGTCGCCAACCCGCTCAAAGAGGCGCCGGAAATTTTGGGTCATGCGGCTACCGAAGTGGCTCGTCACCCAGGCCGTCAGCGGCACGACGACAGCCGTTATCAGCGCCAGTTGCCAGTTGACCGAGAACATCAGCAGCAAGGCGCCGGCAAAAGTCATCAGGGCGATGAACAGATCCTCAGGCCCGTGATGGGCGACTTCGCCAATCTCTTCAAGATCCTTCGTCAGCCGCCCGACGATGTGCCCGGTCTTCTGGTTGTCGAAAAAGCTGAACGACAATTTCTGTATATGATTGAACGCCGCACGACGCATATCGGTTTCGATATTGATGCCGAGCATATGGCCCCAATAGGTGACGACCGCCATCAGACCGGTGTTGATTACATAGATCGCAAGAAGGGCGGCAGACGCTAGCAGGATCAGCAGCCATTCCTGGCTGAGCAAAAGCCGGTCGACGAACAACTTCACGGCCATGGGAAAGCCGAGTTCGAGCAGCCCCGAAACAATCGAACAGGAGAAATCGAGAATGAAAAGGCCTCGATAGGGCCGGTAATAGGAGAAGAAGCGACGCAGCATTCAAATACTCGCAAACGAATGGGGATTGGACTGGTCGGCCAAGAGCCCGCATCGTAAAAACATGACTGGATTTCTCCATATTGTGGAGCCGCCCGGCTGATAGAGCGTTGCGCGACCAAAAGCAATACGAAGCGGTTCGAGCCCACAAAGGGCCAGGTTACAGCGGATTGATGTAATTGGTGATCGCAACCTGGCGAAGCAAGACGCGGCGGATCACATGCGCTGCCTTGACATGATCGGTAAAGATTGCTGCGTCACCGGTGCTGCCGGCGGGCAGGGCGGCAGCAAGAGCCGGATCATCGAGACGAATGCGAACGACAAACGGCAGGCTCTGAATGGCCGTGGGTGCGATTGCCGTGCCTGACGTTCGGACCTGGCCGCTGGCGACGGCCTGGATCACGCTTTCGACCTTGCCGGTATAGACCTTACCTGGAGCGAACTTGAAAGTTGCCTCCACAATCTGGCCAGGCTCGATATAGCGCGCGTTGATCTGCGGAATCTCAACGCCGATGATGGTGTCCGAGGTGTCAATGAACGCCATGACTGGAGACAACGGCAGGCTGGTAACACGCGCTCCCTTGCGAAGCGCAAGATTGGTGACGTAGCCGTCAGCCGGCGCACGCACCACCGTCTTGTCGAGATCCCATTGAGCGCCCGCTATTTGGGCCGTCAGCTGTTCGACCTCGGCCTGGCGCTGCTCGACGTCATAGGTTCGACCGGCACCGCTTGTCTGCAGCCGTGTCGTCTCTGCCAGTCTTTGCTTGTTGAGGTCCAGCTGTGCCTGAAAGGCGTCGAGCTTCGCTTGATAGGGCAATGGGTCGATCTTGAAGAGAATGTCGCCGGCCTTGAGCGGGGTATTGGCTATCACCGGCACCTCCGTGACCTCCCCGGCGACATCGGGGACGATTGCGACCGAATTGCGTACCACCAGCACCTTGCCCTGCGGCACGCCCCAGCCCATTGGGACGAACAGCCCGATGAGGAGGAACAGAAGGACCAGGACCGGCGAGACTTTCCAGAACAGATTGAAGGGTACGATCCGGAATTTCACGAGGCAAAAGAGAATAACAAGATAGACGTTGAGAAGTACGACGATCATCGCAGTGCCTCCGGCTTCGAGGCATGCGGAACGTCAACATGGGCCCAGATCAGGACGAGGGGCCAAAGCGCGAAGCCGAGAAAGAGCGTAACCCAGCCGCCGACGGCGACCGCATCCTTCCAGGGATGGTTCCGGCGCTTGGCGATAATGCCGGGAAGCATCGCCATAAAGACGATAACGAAAGCAGTACTGGCCGTCAGCACGACGAGCACGATCCAGGCGAAGATATCTATGATCATGATGTCATCTCTTGTTGATCCTGCGGAAGCCTGGTCTCGTTCAAGCCGTAACGGAAGTACACAACGGTAAACGCACTCGTAAACGCTGCTCGCCTGACCATTGCGATGGGCGTCTGGACAAGCGCATCGGCTCTTTGAGAGTCCGCGTGCGTCTGAAAAGCCGAACCCGGCCTCGGGAGAAGGCTAAGGATGCACCTCTTCCTTCACGAGCGGAGCCGCGTTAAATTGGCTCGATTAGATGAAATGTGTCCGCCGGCGAAGGAGGCGTGATGCCCGCGAGGACGACCGTGATGTTTGCGCTTGTTGCGCTTCCGGCTTTCGCGGCCAGTCCCGGCCCGATCGAAGCGCACTACGAGTGCTCGACCGGTACGCGTCTCAGCGCAACTTTTTCCTCGCCTAATGTGTCGCCGGGAAGTGTCATCCTTGTCTTTGCGGGCGCACGACGCTTGATCATACTGCCGCAGGTCGTTTCGGCCGATGGCGGCCGTTACGCCAATAGCGATATGGAATTCTGGATCAAGGGCAAGGAAGCCACATTGACGCGCGAAGGGAAGCGAGAAACGTGTCACGCCGACTGAGCCTGTTGCTAGGCGTCGGGGAAGGTCGCCGCAGCGCATCGCACGGTGCAGGGTGACCTGAATATCCGGGAAAAGGAGGCAATCGTGAGTCTCAGGCCGCCACGATCAATCTCAGGACAGTCGAGCACCGGGTTGAGCCCCTTGGAATACGAACTCGCTTCCGCGCGGGCGGACGCATTGGGCCGCCAGGGCCGCAAGACGGAGGCCGCGTTGGCCAGGCTTGCCTCCTGGTCGCCGGAGACCGATTGCGGGACCGACAGACAAACCCTCCTCGATGACGCTTCCGACGCCGTCTGGGCCTTGTTCATCCAGCGCGAGATGTGCGGCTTCCACAATGATAGGGATGTGATAAGGCTTTATCAGATACCCGGCGAGGTTCTTGCAAGGGTTGGCGCAGCCCACAAATGACAAGCATGTTGTCGAACCCCCATCGCGAAACCTGGCGTTGCGCCCTCGCGAGCTCTGCAATGGCCGAGGCTGCCGACCATGTTCCTTGTGGTTGCGCCGTATCCTAACATTCACAAGAATGTAACTGGCGGATTTCCCCGCTTTGCTGCTAGCTTGCCTGAGCTGCATGTGCGTTGGGGGACGGCTTTCAGCCGGTAGTTGTATGTCTTACGATCTCGAGGTGAATGGTAAGAAATACGCCGTCGATGTGGATGGCGATATCCCGCTTCTATGGGTTCTTCGCGACAGCATAGGTCTCACCGGAACGAAATTCGGCTGTGGCATTGCCATGTGCGGTGCTTGCACGGTGCATGTCGATGGCGTGTCAGTCAGGTCGTGCGTGATGCCGGTTGCCGATGCGGTGTCCAAGTCGATCACCACCATCGAGGCGATTGGCGAGACTGCCGAAGGCGCACGGATCCAGAAAGCCTGGCTCGACATCGATGTCGTTCAATGCGGTTATTGTCAGTCTGGACAGATCATGTCCGCGACAGCGCTGCTGGCGGCAAATCCGTCGCCGACAGACGATGATATCGATGCGGTCATGGCCGGAAATATCTGTCGGTGTGGCACGTATCCGCGCATTCGAGCCGCGATCAAGCTTGCTGCGGCGGGGTGATGTGATGTCTCTTCACGACAAAATCAACCTTTCCGTCTCACGCCGGCACTTTCTGATCGGCGCATCGCTAACGGGAGCGGGCCTCGTCATTGGCCTGCGCCCTTCACCCTCATACGCAGCAGAGGCGTTTGAGCCCAACGCCTTCATTCGAATCCCTGCCGAAGGCAAGATTGTCCTGGTCATGCCCTCCGTAGAGATGGGACAAGGGATCTACACTTCGGTTGCGATGCTGTTGGCGGAAGAGCTGGAAGTCCCTCTCGATCAGGTGGTCCTCGAGCATGCGCCTGCCGATCCCACGCTGTATTCGAACCCCTTGCTGGGCGATCAGATCACTGGCGGTTCCCTTGCCATTCGCGCCGTTTACGACCAGATGCGCAAGGCGGGAGCCGCTGCGCGCATCATGCTCGTGAATGCTGGTGCCCGTGGTTGGGGTGTGGAACCGGATAGCTGCAAAGCCGAGGCGGGACACGTCGTCCATACGGCGAGTGACCGCCGGAGTACCTATGGCAGCCTGATTCAGGCTGCTGCGTTGCAGCCTGTTCCGCAGGAAATGCCATTGAAGCCTGCGTCGAGCTTCAAGCTGATCGGCCAATCTATCAAGCGTCTGGACAGTCCGCAGAAGGTCAACGGTACCGCGAAGTTCGGTATCGATGCCCGTCCGGAAGGCGTGTCCTACGCCGCAATCACCATCTGTCCCCATTTTGGCGGCAAGCTGCGTTCGGTCGACGACGGACCGGCCATGGCGGTAAAGGGCGTCAAGCAGGTCGTGCGCATTGAGGATGCGGTCGCGGTCGTGGCCGACAATACGGGTGCCGCACGCAAGGGGCTGGCAGCACTTTCCGTTGAATGGGATCCGGGCGTCAGCGGGGATCTCTCGCTTGCCGATCTCGAAAAGCGCATGGAAGATGCCATCAGCGGCAATGCTCTGCCACACATAAATGAAGGCGACGTCGCCAAGGCGGAGGCCGAGCACGGACCTCCCGTTGAGTTCATCTACCGCCTGCCGATCCTCACGCATTCGGCGATGGAGCCAATGAACTGCACGCTCCACGTCCGAAGCGACGGTTGCGACGTGTGGGTGGGAACCCAGGTCCTCGGACGTGCGCGGCAGGCCGTCGCCGATGTGACGGGGCTGCCCTTGGACAAGGTCATCGTACACAATCATCTTTTGGGCGGCGGCTTTGGGCGCCGGCTTGATGTCGACGGCGTCATTCTGGCGGCGAAGATCGCCAAGCAGGTGCAGGGCCCAGTCAAGGTCACCTGGAGCCGCGAGGAAGATATCCGCCACGACTGTTACCGCTATCTCAACTACAGCAAGGTCACGGCAACACTCGGTGCCGACGGCATGCCCGTTTCCTGGCGGCACCGGGTGATTGGGCCGTCCGTCATGGCGCGCTGGCTGCCGGCTTTCACCCGTGACGGTATTGACCTCGATAGCATGGGCGGCGCGGAGTCGCCCTATGCAATCCCTAACAAATATACGGAATTCGCCCGACACGAGGCGCCTGATGGAATGCTGACGGGCAACTGGCGCGGCGTCGGCGCGACACGCAACATCCCCGTCATTGAAGGCGGGATTGACGAGTTGGCCCACGTCGCGAACATTGATCCGCTCGAATACCGCAGGCGGCTGCTTGAGCATAAGCCGCGTCTCCTCGCAGCGCTCAATCTCGCGGCGGAGAAGGCCGGTTGGTCAACCACCCTTCCGCAGGGAAAGGGAAGAGGTATCGCCATTTCGGAGGATTTTGGTAGCTTTGCAGCCACGATCTCGGAGGTAAGCGTCGGAGAGGACGGCACGCTCAAGACCGACCGTATCGTTTGTGCCGTCGATTGCGGCCAGGTGATCAATCCTGACACGGTGGAAGCCCAGATACAGAGCGGCATCATCTACGGGCTGAGTGCAGCCCTCTACGGTCGCATCACGGTCCGCAATGGTGCTGTCGTGGAAGGCAATTTCGATGACTCTCCGGTTCTCAGAATATACGAGACGCCGAAGATCGAGGTCCATATCGTGCCGAGTTCCGAGGCCCCAGGTGGCATAGGGGAGGTCGGCACACCCGGTGTCGCGCCATCGCTTTTCAATGCGATCTTCATGGCAACCGGCAAGCGGTTGCGCTCGCTGCCAATCGACCAGAACGACTTGCGGAGGGTGTGATGGTGAAGAAGCGGATCGTCGCTGTGCCGTTGGCCGCCATTCTCGGCACGGCAGCTATTGCTGCCCTTGTCGGCCCCCTGAACGGCTACGCCGAAACATCGGACGGCGGAGCCCTCAAGGCCGTCTCCGACTTTGATGCCATCGCGGACACCAGCGCGCGCTCGAAGGCCATCTTCGAAGAGGCGAGCCGGGTCCTGACGCATCCGCGCTGCATCAACTGCCACCCGGCGACGCGTAGCCCGACGCAAGGTGAAGACAAACATCCGCATGTGCCATTGATGAACGCCAGCCAAGGTCCGTTGGGCCCGCCGGGGCTTGCCTGCAGCACGTGCCACGGTGCCGAGAACCGTCCGATCGTTGGCAGCCGCCTGAAATCCATTCCGGGCAATGCGCACTGGTCGCTGGCACCGGCCAGTATGGCATGGCAAGGGCTAACGGTGGGTGAAATATGCAGGCAGGTGCAAGACACGAGCCGGAACGGCAATCGGTCTCATGCCGATCTCGTTCGCCACATGGGTGAAGACCATCTGGTAGGGTGGGCATGGCATCCGGGCGCGGGACGTAGCACACCTCCCGGCTCACAGGAGGCACTTGCCGCCCTGATCGCCGCGTGGACGAACACAGGTGCCGAATGTCCCGATTGATCTCTTGCCGCTCTTCGGCGACAGGGCCCGTTTCGGCTCTTCAGTTGCAAGCAGTTTGCACCCGTTACTGACGCCTGCGGCAGCTTTCCTACGGAAGCTGTGCGATCGACCGCAGGTATTCTGCGCTTGTCGTGGGAAAGCCAAAGAACTCCAGATAGGCCGGTATTTGCTCGAACAGCATGTCCGTCCCGACCTGAAAGGCGCACCCCCGTTCGCGGGCTGCCGCGAGAAACGGCGTGATTTCCTCTTTCATGACGACTTCGCCGACGAAAGTGGTGGGTGAAAGGCGCGATACGTCAAGCGGCAGGGGATCGTCCTTTCTCATCCCGAGGGGGGTCGCGTTGACGACGATGTCGAAACCGGCTGGATCGGTTGAACCCATGCTCACCTCAGTCATTGGGTAGTGTGTCTTCAGCCGGTTGCCGAGTCCCGCTGACGTAGCGGGGTTGTCATCGTAAAGCGCAATCCGTCGCGCGCCGGCTCCTGCCAACGAGGCAGCGATCGCGGAGCCGACGCCGCCAGCACCCACGATCAGCACCTGGGCTCCCGCCACCCATTGTCCCTTGCGCAACAAGCCGCGGACAAAGCCTTCACCATCGAACATATCGCCGATTAGCTTGCCATCCGGCTGAAGTCGTACGGCATTGCAGGAGCCGGCAACCTTGGCGTTGGTCGAGACCCCATCGAGCAATCCGATCGTCGTAATCTTGTGCGGCATGGTGATGAGGGCACCATGGATGTTCGAGAGCCTGAAGATAAGCTTGAGAAACGAAGGATAGTCTTCCGGCTTGCAGCCCATCGGTACGACGACAGCGTCGATGCCGCTCTTTTCGAAATAGGGATTGTAGATGAGGGGTGCCTTGAAGGATTCTGTCGGATAGCCGAGGTGCGCGATAAGCTTTGTGGTTCCGGTGATCATATCAGGGGCCTCACACTGTGTTCACCCAGCTGGATCGTTTCGCCCGAGCGCGCGGATGACTTGATCGCCTCGATGACGCGCAAGGTGGCGAGACCTTCCGCTCCGCTAACAAGCGGTTCTGCCTCGCGGCGAATGACGTCGCAGAAGTGACGAAGCTGTATCGCCAGCGGGTCGGCTGGTTCAAATGGCACGCGCTCTTGGACAAGCGGCTCCAGCCAATCCGGTTTCGACGCATTGGTCCAAAGCGTAAGCTGGGGAATGGCGAGCGATCCTCCGGTCCCACCGATCTGGTAGCAAGATTGATCCTGCTGCGGAAAGGCGGGGTTCTCTGCCGTCGTCATCTCAAAGCTCCAGGGAGACGGGACGGCGTCGGATGCATTTAACGTTCCAAGGACACCGCTCGCGAAACGAAGCAGGACAGCAATGCTATCCTCGACGGAGTGCATGCGGACCGAATTCGCCTCCATCGCATGGACAGCTTCCACCTCTCCGAAGAAATAGCGGAAGAGATCAACGTCATGGATCAGGTTGATGAAGGCCGGCCCTGCACCTTCCGCCCGGCGCCAGGAGACATCGAAGTAACCGTCCGGCTTGGCAACCCAGAATGTTCCCTGAACGGTCAGGATCTTCCCGAGCCGACCACTGTCCAGGATTTGCTTTGCTTGTCGTATCATCGGGTTGTGGCGGCGATGGTGACCAACTAGGATAGGGACACCTGCCTTTGAACCTGCAGCGACGAGAGCCACCGCTGCTTGCGCCTTGTCAGCAATCGGCTTTTCGACAAGGACCGGAATTCCTGCGGCGATGACATTAAGGGCGTTGGTGACATGAAGCTGGTTCGGGGTGGCAACGATGACGCCGTCCGGTCGGTCGCGTGCTATGGCTTCGGCAAACGTTGAAAACCATGCAGCACCCTTGCTTGTCACAAAGTCGCGCCCGGCATCGGAGGGATCGATCACTGCCGATAGTGTCGTGCGCGGCTCGGCCAGAATGCCTTCGATATGGCGCCTTCCGATAAGACCGGCACCCATCACCGCGATCTTCAGGGGAGGCGTCTGAGATTGTGCTGACATGAAAATTCCCTCACAGATCCTAGTTGCGCAGGATTTCACCGAGGAATTTGCGTGTGCGCTCATGGCGGGGGTTGGTGAAGAATTCCCCGGGTGGCGCTTCCTCGACGATCGCGCCGCTCGCCATGAAAATGACGCGGTTTGCAACTTGCCGGGCGAAGCCCATTTCATGCGTCACGCAGACCATCGTCATGCCTTCGTCAGCAAGGCTGATCATGGTGTCGAGGACTTCCTTGACCATCTCCGGATCGAGTGCCGAGGTTGGCTCATCGAAGAGCATGATCTTCGGCCGCATGCAGAGCGCCCGCGCAATCGCGACACGCTGCTGTTGGCCGCCGGAAAGCTGCACAGGATATTTGCCGGCCTGTTCGAGGATCTTGACGCGGGCGAGCAGAGAGCGTGCGCGGTCCTCTGCCTCCGCCTTTCCGATGCCAAGCGCCCGCATCGGTGCCAGCATGCAGTTTTGCAGCACGGTCAGATGCGGAAAGAGATTGAACTGCTGGAAGACCATGCCGACGTCGCGGCGGATCGCATCGATCGCCTTTGCCTGGTTTCCGAGCAGGATGCCGCCGACGCGGATTTCGCCCTTCTGATAGGTCTCCAGATGGTTGATGCAGCGGATGAGCGTCGATTTTCCACTGCCGGAGGGGCCGCAGAGCACGATTCTCTCGCCCTTGCGAACGGACAGGTTGATGTCGTGCAGGGCCTGAAAGGCGCCATACCATTTCTCCACGTGGCTCATGGTGATCATGGTCTCGGCGGTCGATGCGGGCGAAGGACTGTTCATGGTTCCGTCTCTTTCGTGGTCGTCGCCGGAGATCACCGCGATGCCGCGGCGAACTTCCGTTCAAGACGGGCACCGAAGATCGTCAGCGGGCAGCACATCAGGAAATACAGTGCGCCTACGATCCCGAAGACCGTCAGCGGCTCGAAGATCTGGTTGGAAATGATGTTGCCGGCGCGGGTAAGCTCCGTGAAGCCGACGATGGAGGCGAGCGAGGTTCCCTTGATCAACTGCACCAGGAAACCGATTGTTGCCGGCAGCGAGATGCGCAGTGCCTGTGGCAGGATCACGTCCCTCATGCGCGAGACATATTTGAGGCTGAGTGCTCTTGCGGCCTCGCTCTGGCCGCGCGGAACCGCTTCGATCGAGCCGCGCCAGATTTCGCCCAGATAGGCGCTGGCATGCAGGGTCAGACCGATGGCAACTGCCACCCAGGCATCGAGCTTGAAGCCGATGAGGGCAAGGCCGTAATAAACCACGAAGAGCTGCATCAGGAGAGGAGTGCCTTGGAAGACCGCGATGTAGCCGGCCGTCACTCGTACCAGCAGCGGAATTTCCGAAGTCCGGGCGAGCGCCACACCAAGCCCGGCAACGCATCCGCAGACAAAGCCAACCGCGGACAAGACGACCGTCCATTTCAGACCGATCAGAAGGAAGACGAATTCTTCGCTGCCCATCGATTGCTCCTACTTGACCGGATAGGTGAAGTAACGTGCCGAAAAGAACGCAAAGAGGCGCATCATCAGCCAGGAAATGACGAGGTAGAAAACCGTCACCGTGAAATAGACCTCGAAGCTGCGGAAGCTTTCGGACTCGATGCGCTGCGAAACCGAGGTGAGCTCATAGGCAGAAATTGCCGAGGCAATGCTGGTCGACAGCGTCAGCAACACGAACTGGCTGGTCAGCGATGGATAGATCGCCCTGAGCGCCGGCTTGAGGATGATCAGCCGGAAGACCTGCGCCTTGTGCAGGCCAAGAGCGAGGCCGGCCTCCATCTGGCCCTTGGAAATCGACTGGACGCCACCGCGGATAATCTCGATGGCGTAGGCGCCGCCGTTGATCCCAAGAGCAATGATCGCTGTTGGCGTCGGATCGAGCCTGATGCCTGCAAGGGGAAGGGCGAAGTACAGGAAGAAGATCTGAACCAGGAACGGCGTGTTGCGGATGAGCTCGACAAAGCTGATCACCAGCCAGCGCAGCGGCTTGTAGCGAGAATCCCGCAAGGCCACACCGCCTATGCCGATCACGATTGCCAGCAGCATGCCACAGATTGCAAGCAGCAACGTGCCGAGACAGCCAAGCAGCAGGCTTGGCAGGCCGTCAATGACAGGCGTGAAATCCAGCGTGTAGTTCATCGCGTCTCCTCAATCGCGTCCGACCATGCCAGCCATGGCCTGGATCGCCAATTCATAACCAGCCGCTCCAAAGCCGATCATGATTGCCGTCGCGACGCGAGAGATAAGGGAATTATGGTAGATGCTCTCGCGCGCATGCACGTTCGAAATGTGGAGCTCGATCTTCGGGTGATCGAACGTCTTCAGCGCGTCGAGTAGCGCGATCGACGTGAACGTGTAGCCCGCCGGGTTGATGATGATGCCGCAGGCCTCGTTGCGGGCCTGATGCACGCTCTCCACCAGTTCGCCCTCGAAATTTGTCTGGCGAAAGTCGACGTCGAATCCGAGGTCATTCGCCTTGGCGAGGCATTTTTCCTTGATGTCCGCAAGCGTTGTCGTGCCGTAGATGGTGGGCTCGCGCTGTCCGAGCAGGTTCAGGTTTGGCCCGTTGAGCACAAAAATCGTCTTGTTCATGATTGCGCTCCTCGAAACGCGCAAAGCCGTGCGTTCGGCGTCGCGACACCGTCGGCGGGCATCGAAACGCCCGCCAGTTTGCTTTTGCTCACGCGCTGTGGCTCAGTTTGCGGTGAACGGAATGCCTTCGAGGCTCGCGGGGAATTCCGGAACCGGCACCTTCATCCACTTGTCGTAGATCTTCTTGAGCTCGCCATTGGCCTTGATCTTGTCGATGAAGGCATTGATCGAAGCGTTGATTTCCTTCTCGCCAAGCCGCGTGCAAGCGCCATTGTAAAGCTTCTGGAACTCAAGCTTGTTTTCGAACTCGCCTGGACGAGCCTTTTCGACACGGTCCATGTAGAAGATGTTGCCGCCAAGCGCCTGAACCTGGCCGGACACAAGCGCCTGGACGCTGGGCGCATCACCGTCGAAGCGGCGGATCGTGGCGCTCTGGGGTGCATTCTTGGTGACCTGGGTATCTTGAGCCGCACCCTTGGCAACGCCAATCGAAAGATTGGCCATGTCATCATTCGTCTTGACCGACATGGACTTCGGCGCAATCAGCACGATGGCGTTGGCAACGTAGGGCTTGCTGAACTGAACGGCTTTGGCACGCTCCGGCAGCATGGCCATCGTCGCGAAGAGAACATCGACACGACCAGTTGTCAGGGCGGGAATGCGGTTGTTGACTTCCAACGGCACGAACTCGACAGAGACGCCGAGTTCCTTTGCGTAAAGCGTTGCAATATCGGCATCGAGGCCGTCCTGCTTGCCGCCTGATGTCACGAAGCCCCATGGCGGGTTGTCGCCCTGAATGCCAACGACGAGCTTTCCTTTGGCCTTGATTTCTTCGGGGGTGACTGCGGCAGCGGGGGTGGCGAGCCCGATCGCAGCCACGACAGCAGCGACACCCAGCATCGCGTTTCGGCGCGTCAGCATCGACTTGAACATTGATTCCTCCTCCTTTGAACGGTCGCTTGGACCCAACAGTCTTCCTCTCCCGACTGCATGTTCAGCTTTTTGCCAGAGGATCGTGCGCAAATCAACCGAGTTTTTGAAAATCATATGAGACTTTTGATTTGACCAATTGATTTGAAATGCTCACGACATTTGACATAATGCCATGATCGGGGGCTGCGCATGAGGCGAAATCGGCTGCTCGCAGCGCTCTCGTGGCGCCAACGGAAAGGTATTGGGTTATGAAGACCTCGATTGCGACGGTGACGCTCAGCGGTGAACTGCCCGACAAGCTTGAGGCCATTGCACGAGCAGGGTTCGATGGCGTGGAAATTTTCGAAAACGACTTCCTTGCCTTTGATGGAAGCCCCGCCGATGTTGGCAAGATGGCGAGCGATCTGGGGCTCAAGATCACGCTCTTCCAGCCCTTTCGCGATTTCGAAGGCATGCCCGATGCGCTTCGAAGCCGCACCTTCGATCGGGCGGAGCGTAAGTTCGACGTCATGCAGGAGCTCGGAACCGACATGGTTCTTGTCTGCTCGAATGTCTCGCAGGCGGCCCTTGGCGGCATTGATCGCGCGGCCGCCGACTTTCACGAACTGGGTGAACGAGCCGCTAGGCGCGGCCTCAAGGTGGGCTATGAAGCGCTTGCCTGGGGGCGCTATGTCAATGACCACCGTGATGCCTGGGAAATCGTGCGGCGTGCCGATCATCCGAATGTCGGGCTCATCCTCGACAGCTTCCATTCGCTCTCGCGCAAGATCGACATCAACTCGATCCGCTCCATTCCAAAGGAGAAGATCTTCATCGTCCAGCTCGCCGATGCGCCGCTGATCGACATGGATCTGCTCTATTGGAGCCGCCATTTTCGCAACATGCCAGGCGAGGGCGATCTGCCGGTGACAGCGTTCACCGAGGCGGTCGCCTCGACCGGGTATGACGGCTATTTCTCGCTCGAGATCTTCAACGATCAATTCCGCGGCGGCTCGACGCGGGCCATCGCTGCCGATGGCCATCGCTCCCTGATCTATCTGGCAGATCAGGTTCGTCGCAATGTCCATACCCCGATCGGCGCCGCCATGCCGGAGCGGGCAGTGGTCAAGGGCGTCGGCTTCGTCGAATTCGCCACGGACACAGACGAGTCCGTCGAACTGGTCTCCCTCTTGCGGACCCTCGGTTTCCGCGAGACGGCAATCCATCGGTCCAAGAAGGTCACGCTGTTCGAACAGGGCAGCATTCGCATTCTGGTCAACACAGATCCGCTTGGCTTTGCCAGCGCAGCCTATGCGGTCCACGGCACATTTGCTTATGCGATCGCACTCAATGTCGAGGATGCCGCAAAGGCCTATCAGCGTGCCCTTGCCCTGGACGCAGAACCATTCCGACAGCCTGTTGTCGCTGGGGAGCTCGAATTTCCCACTGTCCGGGGTGTCGGCGGCGGCCTGATCTACCTCATCGACGACACGAGCCCGCTTGGCCGGTTCCCGGAGATCGACTTCGAGGCGGTTTCGGATGAAAGCGGCATCGTTGGCGCCGGACTGCTGCAGTTCGACCACGTCGCCCAGACGGTTGCCTATGACGAAATGCTGACCTGGCTGCTCTTCTACACATCGATCTTCGAAACCAGAAAAACGCCGATGGTCGATATCATCGACCCGAGCGGCATCGTGCGTAGCCAGGTCGTCGAGAATGAGCCCGGTACGCTGCGGATTACCATGAATGGTGCCGAAAACCGCCGTACGCTGGCGGGGCACTTCATCGCCGAGAAATTCGGTTCGGGCATTCAGCATCTGGCGTTTTCCACCGACGACATTTTCGTCACCGCCAGATCACTCCGTAGCCAGGGCTTCAAGCCACTCCATATCTCGCCCAACTATTATGATGATATTGAAGCCCGCTTCGGACTTGACCCCGATCTGACCGAGCGCCTGAAAGCAGAAAACATCCTCTATGACCGTGACGAGCACGGAGACTATTTTCAGCTCTACAGCGGCACCTATGGTGAGGGCTTCTTCTTCGAAATCGTCGAACGACGCGGCTATCGGGGCTATGGGGCACCGAATGCCATTTTCCGTATCGCAGCACTCAAGAAGCAGATGCGGCCCGAGGGCATACCGAAGGACGCCGTCTGAGCGGCGCCTCGTCAGGTAATGCGCCCGCTCCTCAGAACGTGTGCCACGCCGCTCTCTACATGTCGGCGGATGACAGAACGGGCTCCTTCGACGTCGCGCTTCAAGGCGAGTTCGAAGAGGAGCTTGTGGTCTTCGACAACCGCCCGACCGCGAAAGCTCTGGGCAAGCATATGATAGCGCAGAAACCTGTCGAACACCGAAGATAGCGCCGCCATGAGCGTGGCCGAATTGCAGGCCGATACGATCGCCTGGTGAAACTCCCAGTCATAGCGAACCCAGTCGATAGTACGCGAGGCATCGCCCGCAAGCAGCTTCTTTTCCGCAGCCGCCAGCTTATGGTGGGCGGCAACGATGCGTCCCTCCCACTCGAGATTTCCAGCCGAAAAGGACAATCCGATCGCATGCGTCTCCAGCACGGTGCGAAGATCGGCAAGCTCCTCGAGTTCCTTGCGGGTCGCGGGACTGACTTCGAACCCGCGCTGGCCCTCGGCCAACACCAGGTTCTCCGTGGTCAGGCGGCTCAATATCTCGCGCAGTGACGAGACACTGATGGAATACCGCTCCTTGGCCTGCTCAAGCTTGATCTTTGCACCAGGCGCCAAGGTCCCCGAAATGATATCCTGACGGATCTGTCGAAAGACGATGTCGCTGACAGTCTCGGCTGTTTCAGCAGCAATTTTGAGCATGAGATCCTCTGCTTTGATCAAGCGCCAGGTCGGCATCGATCACGTTTGTGACGGAAGGGCCGATAGCGATCCCTTTTCGAGCGCATGCTCGACGCCGCCTTGTATGTGACGCTGCAGGATTTTCTTTGCCGTCTTGCTGTCGCGTTGCAGGGCGGCTTCCAGGAGCTGCCTATGTTCCTGCTCGGCAACACGTCCACGGTAAGACAGCGCAACCATCTGATAACGCAAGTACTTGTCGAAGACGGCCGAATGGGTCTCCATGAGCAGACGCGATCCACAGGCGGAAATCAGCGCTTGGTGAAACTCCCAGTCATAGCGCTTCCAGTCTTCCGCCCTGCTGGAATCGCCCGAAGCCATGACCTCTTCCATGCGTGCCAGCTTGTAGTGGGCAGACACCAGCCTCGCTTCCCACTCTACATCGCCCTGTTCGAACGACTGCTCAAGCGCATGCTCTTCGAGAAGCAAACGGAGAGCCGCAACCTCTTTCAGGTCAGCAACCGACACGCGGGCAACCTCAAAACCCCGCTGTCCTTCAGCCACGACGAGCCCTTCGGACGTCAGGCGGTTGAGAATTTCCCGCAGAGTGCTGACGCTCGTCTCGTAGGCACTCTTCAAATTCTCAAGCTTGAGCTTCAGGCCCGGCGCAAGGCGGCCGAAGATTATGTCCGCCCGTATCTGCCTGTAGCTGCTTTCAGCGACAGTTTCGTCCGCAGTCTCTCTCCGCACGTCTATCTCCGATATTTTTCCTTTCGTCATATATATCCGCATGACTAGGTCGAAGACAATGCCGATCGTCTGGTGTCGGATCCGCCTAGAATGCGCAATCAGTTGGCCGGCACGCAGCGGTCAAGACATGGCTCGAAGGAAGAAACATTTCACATTGCCGGAACGGCAATCGCATCTTGCTGTAATTTAGCAACGCCTTAACGAAAACAGTGTGGCATTGTCGAAATTCGCGCGCTGGTTGGTGGTGCGGCGCCATGCTGGATTCTACCTTTCTAGCAGGCTTCGGTTGAGGGAGTGAGATCGATCGAAGCTCGGCATACAGCAGGGGCATTCAACCGTGCCAAAAAAAGGTCCGGTCCCCTGGAAGTGTGTGAGGAGTTCGAAGGGTGGCCGGGAATGAGTGCTCGTAGACATCAACATTTCCACTCTTCGAAAGCGGTCTATCGAGTTGCTGCGTAAGCGCGATATCGCCTGGCGACAAAGGCATATCTTAGCCGAGTGAGCGCTTCAACGCAGCGCGGTCGAGGAGGGGATGATGAGCGATCGTGCAATGGGCTACTTGGTTGCGACAGAAGTGTGTCTGCTATTTTGGATAGCCGTCGCAATGTTTGCGGTTGGAGGGCTCCCCGTCTAAAGCTGGCTTGGCGATGGTGGCGATCTTTTCATATACGCTTCGGGGGATGGAGAATTCTCCTGATGTGTGAGTAGAATTAACTCCCGTAACGCCCGGCACGAACACGCTTTTTTCTTGCAGGCGTTCGACTTGGCGAAGTGCCCGCTCGATCCGTCCGTCAGCTCCCGGACCGGGCATGATTGCAATCACGCTGAGCCCCACCGCGGGCGACGTGGTCCCCGACCTGAAATCCGGCGTGTCCAGAGACCAGGGGCCACCGGAAAGGCCAGCAGACAGCATCTCCACCAGCAGCGCTACATTGGCTCCTTTGCGGCCGCCGAAGGGCAACAGAGCTCCCGTCAGCGCCTCTTCCGCATCCTCAGTCGCGTTGCCGCTTGCGTCGACTGCCCAACCCTTCGGGATTGGGTCATTCTCTTCGGCCGCTCTGACGATGTTGACGAAGGCGGTGGCGCTCGACGCCTGATCGATGATCATGGGCGGCATGTGCTCGCCGAGCGGAAATCCGAATGCCATCGGATTTGTGCTGTAGACGACAGGTCCGCCGGCTTGCGCGACCATCATGGCATTTGCGTTGGTCGCCGCCAGTCCAATCACACCCTCATTGCAAAGTCTGCGGACGTAGTATCCGAGTTCGCCGGTGGTGTAGCTGTTGGTTTGCGTGAAGACAGCAACTCCAAAACTGCGAACCGCGTCGAGCAGATATTTAAAAGCGAGATCGAAGCCTAGCTGAGCGATGCCGCGATCTGCATCGGAAACGAGAAATGCGGGGAAGGCGCGGTCCAATCGCGGCTTGGGCTCGCGATTTATTCGTCCCTCGCGAAATCCATCGAGATAATCCACGAAGTGCGGAAACCCGAGGGTAGGGGGACCGTAGCTTGCCGCCGAAAGCGTGGCGTCCACGAGAGAGCGTGCGCACGCGCGAGCCGCGCCGGAGGCCAGGCACGCCTTCATTGCAAGTTCCTCGGCGTCCTTCCTTTTGAGCACGATCTCCTCGGACATGTCAGATCTCCAATCCTGCTTTTCTGCCTTCGTAGAAGGCGTAAGGAGCTTGCCGCGGTGCCGCGCAATCGCCGATCTGTCGCGCGGGAACACCCAGTTCGAGCAGACCTGGCATCAGCCAGTCCATCGGATGATTTGTCGTTGCGCTGACCAGGCTGTCCGCCTCTACAAAGTTGCGCTCACCGGTGTTGTGATCCAGAAGCGTTGCACCGTTTCCGTACCATTCAGTGATGCTGACCTCCGTGATCCACTGCACGCCAAGCTTTTTCAAAGCCTGCCGCATCGGAACATCGGCAGCCGTTCTTTGAAGCTCCTTTCCGACGAACGGGTCGGGTGTGACGATCGTGACCTGATGGCCGTCCTCCGCCAGCTTCCAGGCCGTCCCGCAACCGCGCCATCCGCCGCCCTCGTCCAAGAGAAGGACGTGCTTGCCTGGCCTTGCCTGCCTTGCCATGACTGCCTCGACGGTGAACACGCCGCCCTTGTCTAGCCCCGGCATCGCCGCAATCGTCGGCAATGCCTTCTGGAACCCGGTCTCCGGAGAATAGGAGCCGGTCGCGACGATCACGACGTCCACCTTCGACGGGTCGATGTCATCTGCTTCCACATAGCTATTCAGTCTGACGTCAACGCCAAGCTTTTCCAGTTGGCGTTCATACCAGGCAAGCAGATCAAGGATCTGGGCACGCCTCGGCTGCAGGCCGGCGAGCAGGAAATTGCCACCGAGACGCGTTCCGGCTTCCGAGAGGACGACCCTGTGGCCGCGTTCAGCCGCTACCCTTGCCGCTTCGAGCCCCGCCGGGCCGCCACCGATGACAAATACGCGTTTTGGATTGGATGTCTTGGTGAAGCGATCGCCTTTCCATTCGAATTCTCGTCCCGCCGAAGGATTGATCAGACAGCTTATCCAGTAGTCCCGGGAACGGCGCCCCCAGCACATCTGGTTGCAGGATATGCAGCCGCGGATGTCTTCGGGGCGGCCTTCACCGGCCTTGCGTGCCAGGTGAGGGTCGGCGATCTGTCCACGAACGATCGACACAAGGTCGCACGCGCCTTCGCCAAGAACTGTCTCCGCATTTTCAGGTGTTCGGATATGGCTTTCGGCAATGACGGCGGAATTTCTCACGACCTTCTTGAGGCAGGCGGCAAGATCGGCGCCGAGCTTTTCAGGATAAATGAATGTCGGCATGAGCTTGTAGAAGTCGAGGTATCCACCAGACCCGCATGTGACATAGTCCATCAGGCCGAGCTCGTCGTGCAGCTTCACGATCTCCGCGAGCTCGTCTCGCTGCAGCGCGGCCTTCACATCCGGCTCGTCGCTGACTGCGAGGCCTATGATGAAATCTGGTCCGCATGTCTCTCTGATTCGGGAGAGAATCTCGCGAGACATGCGCGTGCGGTTTTCGAGCGAGCCTCCCCACTGGTCTTCGCGTCGATTGCTCCAAGGCGTCCAGAATTGGTCGACCATCCCCAGATAGGCTGCCCATACTTCGACACCGTCGAAGCCGGCCTCGCGACATCGGCGCGCCGCCTGAACAAACCCGTCGATCGTCTCCCAGATCTCCTCTTCCGTCATTGGATGCGAGCCGTCACTATCGTGGTAGCTCGGCAGACCGGACGGCGACCAATGGGGATGAAAGGAGTTGTCGGAGTCGCCATGCGCCCCGACGTGGTAGAGCTGCTGGATTGCGACGGCTCCATTCTCCTTGATGGCGCGAACAAGCCTGGCAAAGTGCGGAATCACGCTATCGTCGCAATGACGGAAGTTTCTTTGCGTCAGAACCGCGGCAGCATGGACCGGCATCGGTTCGACGACAATCATCCCGGCGCCGCCGATAGCACGCTCGGCGTAGTAGGCGACATGGCGCTCCGTCGGCAGCCCGTCGACAGCCATGTTCGCGGTGTGAGCGCCAAACACGATGCGATTGCGGAGCGTGTGCCCACGAATCTGAAGCGGACTGAAGAGGCGGGGAAACTTTTCGGGCATGGCCGCTCCCGGATGTAGGTCGTTGCTAGGTTGTGGCTATGACGGTCTTATCGACGCCGTGGCCTTGGGCAGGATCCATTGACACCTGGCGGAGGGAGGCGCCACGCGTCTTTGTCTGGACTGAACTTGCTTTGAGGGGGCCTGACGGGCCGAACGATTATCCCTTGGGGAAGTGTGGGCACGGAACTCGCGATGAATTCCGCGCACGCGTTCAGCGGACATCAGGGCCGGACCTCTTCGCGGGAGCCTTACTGCGCGATTGCAATGGCATCCTCGCGCGGTTGGACCGTATCCGAGTTGACCATCGCGGTCGCAAGCTGGCGGAAGGTGACCATCCCGACGGGACGAGATCCTTGCCCGATGACGGTCACATCGCCATCCGGAACCGACGCAAGCAGGCGAACGGCCTCCTCGACCGTCGTCGTGGCATCGACGGTGACACCGCTGACGGCAGCTCCGGGTCGCATCGGACTCATGATGGCGCTGACCTGAACCACGCGGCCGCGGTTGACCTCCTTGACGAAGTTGGCGACGTATTCGTCTGCCGGTCGCAACACGATGTCCTGACTGCTGCCTTGCTGGATGATTTCGCCATCGCGCAGGATGGCGATCTGGTCTCCCAGTCTCAGCGCCTCGTCGAGATCATGCGTGATGAAGACAATGGTCTTCTTGATCTCCCGCTGGATGTCGAGCAGCACCGACTGCATATCCGTGCGGATCAGCGGATCGAGCGCGGAATAGGCCTCATCCATCAAGAGAACGGGTGCGTCATTCGAAAGGGCGCGCGCCAGGCCGACGCGCTGCTGCATCCCGCCCGAAAGCTGGTTTGGGTATTTCTCCTCGAAGCCCTTCAATCCGACGCGCTCCAGCCATCGCATCGCCACGTCGACTGCCTTCGAACGCTCCACACCCTGGACTTCTAAGCCGAATAGCGTGTTGTCGAGAACGTTGCGATGCGGCAGGAGGGCGAACTTCTGAAACACCATCGCCGTCTGATGCCGGCGGAATGTGCGAAGCTCGGTCTCATCCATCTTGACCACGTCCACGCCGTCGACAAGCACTTCGCCAGCGGTCGGATCGATCAGTCGGTTGATGTGACGAATGAGCGTCGACTTCCCCGAGCCGGACAGGCCCATGATGACCTGGATGGAGCCCGACGGCATTTCGATATTGATATCGCGAAGCCCAAGTACGTGACCGTGCTTCCGGTTCAACTCGGCCTTTGTCAGTCCGTTCTGGACCGCCTCGATGTGCGATCTCGCGTTCGGACCGAAGATCTTGAAGAGATGGCGGATCTTGATGCCGCCGAAATCGTGATCACCCATGAACGATCTCCCGATGCTTCTGGAGCCGCTTGCCATATGCCTGGCTGACCCGATCGAAGATGATAGCAATGCCGACAATGGCAAGGCCGTTGAAAATGCCCAGTGTGAAGTACTGATTGGCGATCGCCTTCAGGACCGGTTGTCCAAGGCCCTGGACGCCGATCATCGAGGCTATCACGACCATTGCCAGCGCCATCATGATGGTCTGGTTGATCCCGGCCATGATGGTTGGCAGGGCAAGCGGCATCTGCACCTTGAAAAGCTTCTGGGAATTTGAAACCCCGAAGGCGTCAGCTGCCTCAAGCACGTCCTTGTCGACCAGTCGAATGCCGAGGTCGGTCAATCGGATCATCGGCGGAATTGCATAGATCACGACGGCGATGAGACCGGGAACACGGCCAATCCCGAGCAGCATGACGACGGGGATGAGATAGACGAAACTCGGCATGGTCTGCATCACGTCGAGGATCGGATGGACGACGCGCTGGAACCGGTCGGATCGCGCCATCACGATCCCGATGGGCAAGCCGAGCGCGATGGACAAGACCGTGCAGACGAAGATCATCGACACGGTCCGCATCGTGTCTTCCCACATGTCGAAGTAGCCGATGAGCAGCAACGTCACGAGACAGCCCAGCACGATCTTCAAGCTGCGGCTTCCGAGCCACGCAACAACGAGGACCATCAGCGTTATGATCGGCCACGGCGTTTGGGTCATGAAGCGGTCGACGGCGATCAGGAAGTGTTGCAACGGAGAAAAGAAGCTCTCGATTGAATCGCCGTATGCCCTCGTGAAGGCGCGAAATCCGTCGTCAATCATCTTCTTGAGGTCGCGAAGACTGTCGTCATTCATGTGCGGAAATTTGTAAAACCATTCCATTCGGTTCCCCTTTCTCTGAAAGAGCCGTGACAAGTCTTCTGGTTGTTTTCCGGCTTCTGAAGTGGCGGCGCGTGTCAAAACGCGCCGCCCATTCAACAATCAAAGCGAGGCTTCGATTTTCTTTGCTGCGTCTTCCGACACCCACTTTGCCCAGATGTCTTTGTTTTCCTTCAGGAAGTGCTTGGCACCGTCCTCGCCGCTCGCCTGATTGTCCGTCATCCATGCCATCAGCTTGTTGACGGTGTCATTGCTCCACGAGCGTTTCTCCAGGTAGGCCATCACATCGGGCCCGGCCTTTTCGGAGAATGGCTTTGCAACGAGCGTGACGATTGTATCGACCGGCCATGCGTTCGGCTTCGGATCGGCACAGTCAGCAACGGTATTGCAGCGTTTCCACTCGGCAGCGTCGGCTGGGACGCCGGCTTCGAGCTTCACCATTTCATACTTGCCAAGCAAAGCCGTCGGGGCCCAGTAGTAGCCGACCCAGCCCTGCTTGCGCTCGTATGCCTTTGCGATCGAGCCATCGAGGCCCGCGCCGGAACCAGTGTCCACGAGCTTGAAGCCCGCCTTTTCAGCATCGAACGCCTTGAAGAGCTGCGACGTGACCACCGTGCCGCCCCAGCCCTGCGGTCCGTTGTAAATTGCTCCCTTCGAGGCGTCTTCCGCGTCCGGGAACAATTCCGGGTGCTTGAGCATGTCAGGAATCGTTTTTACATCAGGATGGGCGTCCGCCAGATATTTGGGGATCCACCAACCCTGGATGCCTCCATCGGGAAGTGGCGAACCGACCTTGATGATTCGTCCCTCATCTGTGCCCTTCTTCACGACCTCAGGAAGAAGGTCTATCCAGGCTTCGGGAGCGATGTCGGGTTCGCCCTTCTCCGCCATCGACGTGATCGTTGGAACGGTATCACCCACAGTGATTTCCGCCTGGCAGCCATATCCCTCGTTCAGGATGATCTTATCCAGATTCGACAGGACTTCGGCACTCTGCCAGTTCATGCTCGCGATTGTGACGCTGCCACACTCTGCTGCATTTGCGTAAGAGGCCACTCCCAGCAGCCCAAATACCATGCACGTAGAAGCCAATAACTTGGTCATTATCGTTCCCTTTTTTTAGCGGCATGTATTCCTGAGCGGGACGCCGCGAAAACCCGCTGCAACGGTCGTTAGGAAGCGTCTCCCATACTCACCGATTTCTTGAAGGCTGCGGACAAGCCATTGGAAACAGCATCGTCGAAGCCCGAAGCGCGCATCTCTTCAATGCCCGCCGCGGTCACGCCGCGATATTCGAGAAAGCGATTGACGATCTCGGCCGGGTCGTCCTGCTGTCGTTCCAGCAGGCGTCCGGTTCCCGTCAGCATCGTCAGGACAGCTCGCCGGGCAATCTCCCCAGGCAAACCTTGACTGATCGCGTGCTTCATCATTGCCGCGGCAAGGAGCGCGGGAAAGGCGGGGCCGGTGCCAGACATGCCCGTCAGGTAATCGATCTGCGTTTCGATGCCCACTTCGTCTTCGACACCACAGGCGCCAAAGATCTTTCGCACCAGACTGCGATCATCCGTATCGACACCGGCCGATGCCATCCAGGGTGTGTAGGAACATGAGACTTCGGCGGCAGCGTTGGGGAGGGCTCTGACAACTCTTTCGGTCGCATGTCTTTCGATGAGCGCCGAGATGCGAATACCAGCCATGATCGAGATCAGGAGCTTGCGCTCCAGCATCACAGGCACCGAAGCCCAGTCTTCCGGGCGCACAGACAAGATCACCACATCCGAACGGTCTGCAAGGAGCTGATTGTCCGTTGTCCAGTGTGAGGCGGCGAAGCGGTCTGGCCGAGAGCGGCGATAGGAGAGCGTCAGATCGTCAGGATCGGCGAGGCCTGTGCGAAGGATCGCCTCTGCGATGGAACCGCCAAGCCAACCTGCGCCACCAATGATCCCGATCCTTGCTTTTCCGCTCATCTCATCCCTAGCCTGGCTTGTAGCTATGTCTAGCAAAGAACCGGTCAAGCTCGCGCTGCTGCGGAATTTCACCCGTGTAGATTGCGATATATTCGGGGATGCGCTTCATGCGGACGCTGATACTTTCGTTCGACTGCATTGAAATATAGCCGATCTGAACGAGGTAGGTTGTCCGTGCGCGAACATCCGCGCCGATTTCTGGATGGCCAAAGCGTTTGAACATGCTGGCAAGCGCGTCCATCCGCGTTCGATCGGCCTCTTGAACCTCCTGAAGGATCTCCTCCGACTGTAGCGCCCAGCTTCGCACGGCAAACTCGAACTTGCTGTCGAACAGCCGGCTGTCCAGCCAGCAGTCGAAGACGTTCAGCATCGCTTCCGCCAGGGTCTCCGCATAGGCTTCCGACTGCTTGACGATCGAACCTGTATTCTTCTCCCGCCAGCGCGAGACCAACCCGTCCAGAAGCTCTTCGCGATCCTTGAAGAACCAATAGAAGCTGGTGCGCGACAGGTTGAGCTTCTTTGCCAGGGGCAGGATCTTCACGGAGTCTATCCCGGACTCCAGCAGGGAGTCATAGGCTGCCTCGAGCCATCCCTCCTGCGATCCACGCCAGCCACTGTCGCTCAAATTCTGGTCCATGTTCAATTCCTAGCAAATCGTTAAGCTCCGCACAATCAAAATGTACATGACTGTCGATTAAATTTGACTGTCGTGTTTTCGTCGTTGACACATGTGTACATTCCGCCTAGCGTTCGGACCACTTCCTAATTCGGAGCATGACAGATGTCGAACGATCCCCTGCTGCAGCCGTATCAACTCAAGCATCTGACGTTACGCAACCGCATCATCGTGACATCCCATGAGCCGGCCTATCCCGAGGATGGCATGCCCAAGGAGCGCTACCGGGCCTATACGGTCGAGCGGGCCAAAGGCGGCGTTGCCATGACAATGACTGCCGGATCCGCAGCCGTGTCCAAGGACAGTCCACCGGTCTTCAACAATCTCCTGGCGTACAAGGACGAGATCGTACCCTGGGTCAGGGAGATGACGGACGCCGTCCACGAAGAGGGCGCTGCGATCATGATCCAGCTCACGCACCTCGGCAGGCGAACGCGCTGGGACAAGGGCGACTGGCTTCCCGTCGTTGCTCCATCTCACCACCGCGAAGCTGCCCATCGAGCATTTCCGAAGAAGCTGGAAGATTGGGATATCGAGCGCATCATCAAGGACTTTGCCGACGCCGCCGAACGCATGAAAGCCGGCGGGATGGACGGCGTTGAACTCGAGGCCTACGGCCATCTGATCGACCAGTTCGCTTCGCCATTGACCAACGAACTTGAGGGCCCTTACGGCGGATCGCTCGAAAACCGCATGCGCTTCTGTCTCGATGTCTTCAAGGCGATGCGCGAGAGAGTCGGCAACGACTTCATCCTTGGTGTCCGCTACACCGCTGACGAACGCCTTCCTGGCGGCAACGGCAAGGAAGAGGGCATTGAAATCTCCCGCAGGCTTCGTGACAGCGGCCTTATCGACTACCTGAACGTCATTCGTGGCCATATCGACACGGATCCGGGGCTGACGGATGTCATTCCGATCCAGGGAATGGCCAATTCGCCCCACCTCGACTTTGCCGGGGAAATCAGGGCGGCGACCAACTTCCCAACCTTCCATGCCGCCAAGATCCCCGATGTCGCCACGGCTCGTCACGCAATTGCGGCCGGGAAGGTCGACATGGTCGGCATGACGCGTGCGCACATGACCGATCCTCACATCGTCCGCAAGATCATTGAGAAACGGGAAGAGGACATTCGGCCGTGCGTCGGCGCCAATTACTGTCTTGACCGCATCTATCAGGGCGGCATGGCGTTCTGTATCCACAACGCCGCCACCGGACGAGAGGAGACGATGCCCCACGTCGTCCCAAAGGCCGAAGTTCGCAGGAAAATTGTCGTAGTCGGCGCTGGCCCGGCCGGACTCGAAGCCGCTCGCGTCGCCGCCGAGCGCGGTCACGAGGTGATCGTCTTCGAGGCGGCAAGCAATCCGGGTGGACAGATCCGGCTGACCGCCCAGAGCGAACGTCGCCGAGAGATGATCAGCATCATCGACTGGCGGATGGCCCAGTGCGAAAAATACGGCGTCGTCTTCCATTTCAATACATGGGCCGAAGAAGACACGATCACCGCGGAGAAGCCAGACGTCGTCATCATCGCGACAGGCGGCCTTCCTCACACGGAGGTTCTGACCAAGGGCAACGATCTTGTCGTGTCGTCCTGGGATATCATCTCAGGAGACGTGAAGCCGGGTTCGAACGTTCTCGTCTTCGACGATGCCGGAGACCACGCGGGCCTGCAGGCCGCCGAATTTCTGGCCAAGGCCGGAGCAAAGGTCGAGATCATGACGCCCGATCGTTCCTTCGCGCCCGAGGTCATGGCCATGAACCTTGTTCCTTACATGCGATCTCTTCAGAAGCTGGATGTGACATTCACAGTTACATTCCGCCTCGAGGCCGCCGAAAGGAACGGGAACCAGATCATTGCCAGCGTCGGAAGTGATTACGGCGGCGTATCGAAACAGCGCGTCGTCGACCAGATTGTCGTCAACCATGGCACGATCCCGCTCGACGACCTCTATTTCGACCTCAAGCCTCTGTCGAGCAATCTCGGCGAGACCTCGTACGACCAACTCCTGTCAGGCGAGCGGCAGTCCGTCGTCCGCAATGTGGAGGGGACATTCCAGCTCTTCCGCATCGGCGATGCGGTCGCAGCGCGCAATACCCATGCAGCCATCTACGATGGCCTGCGCATCGCGAAGGATCTCTAGACCACGAAAGACGCGTCCTAGCAGACGGAGGTTTGTCAGTGGCACAACGGGCCGAACAGCTACAGCTTCTAATCGACGCCGCCGATGTGGCGTTCGATGAATATGCCAGGGATCCGGAAGCCCGCCGTTCGCTCGGTCAGGCATTTTCGGTGCTTCAGACGTCAGGCGGACAGCTGTCGGAAAACGGGCGACAGCTACCGGTGTGCCAGTTCTTGCCGAAGATTTCGGTCGACGTCGGTTCGCCGGTGCTTGGGGAACTCCTCGCGCGCTTCCAGGCAGTTGAACCCCTCCTTATCTGGCGGCATCGCCAGGACTTATCCGGCACCGCAAGCGAAAACTTTCAGGACGGGCATGCGAACGCGATGATCGTCGGGCCGGGAGGCTTGGAGGAGCGCAACGACGTCTGGTTTGGTGCCACATTGATGGCGCCGAATGTGCGATATCCCGATCACGACCATGCCCCCGAAGAAATCTATCTGGTGATGTCCGAGGGAGAGTTCCGGCATGGGGACTCTGGCTGGTTCTCACCGGGTATCGGCGGATCCTTCTACAACCCGCCAGGGATTAAGGCATGCCATGCGATCGACGGATCAGCCGCTGTTTGCGTTCTGGGTGCTCCTGCCCGAACGAGGCGTTGGTTCGACCCCGAACTCTAACGGACAGGTGCTGCCATGAAAATTCTCGTCCCCGTCAAGCGGGTGGTTGATTACAACGTGAAGATCCGCGTGAAGCCGGATGGCACAGGCGTCGAACTTTCGAATGTGAAGATGTCGATGAACCCGTTCGACGAGATCTCGGTCGAGGAGGCGTTGCGGCTGAAGGAAGCCGGCAAGGCCGAGGAGGTGATCGTCGTCTCGATCGGTCCGGCCAAGGCCGAAGAGACGCTGCGCACAGCACTTGCCATGGGTGCCGACCGCGCCATCCTGGTGGAGACTGACGATGCCGTCGAGCCGCTCACTGTGGCCAAGATCCTCAAGGGCGTCGTCGACGCCGAACAGCCGGGCCTGATCATCACAGGCAAGCAGGCGATCGATGACGACTCCAACCAGACCGGCCAGATGCTGGCGGCGCTGCTCGGCGCGGCGCAGGCGACCTTCGCCTCGAAGATCGAGATCGAAGCTGCTGGCCCTGGGGGCAAGGCCCAGGTAACCCGCGAGGTCGATGGCGGCCTGCAGACGATCGAGGTCAAGCTGCCGGCCGTCGTCACATCAGATCTGCGCTTGAACGAGCCGCGCTACGCCTCGCTGCCGAACATCATGAAGGCGAAGAAGAAGCCGCTCGACAAGAAGACGCCGGCCGACTTCGGCGTTTCCACCGCGCCACGTCTGAAGGTGCTGAAGACCGAGGAGCCGTCCGGCCGCAACGCGGGCGTCAAGGTCAAGTCGGTCGCCGAGCTGGTCGAGAAGCTTAAAGTCGAAGCCGGCGTGCTCTAAAGGTTCGAGAAAGGGAGATATATCCATGGCCATTCTTCTTCTGGCTGATCACGACGGCAGCCACCTTTCCGACCAGACCGCCAAGACGCTGACGGCGGCGACACAGATCGCCAAGGAACAGAGAAGCGAAGTGACCGTGCTTGTCGCCGGCGCCGGCGCCAAGGCTGCAGCCGAACAGGCTGCCAAGCTCTCGGGCGTGTCCAAGGTGCTGGTTGCCGAGGACGCAAGCCTTGCCAACAATCTGGCCGAGCCGCTGGCCGCCCTGATCGTTTCGCTGGCCGCAAGCTATGATACGATCATCGCCGCCGCCACCTCGACCGGCAAGAACGTCATGCCGCGCGTCGCCGCCCTGCTCGATGTCGCGCAGGTCTCCGAGATAACAGAGGTGGTCTCCGCTGACACCTTCAAGCGGCCGATCTATGCCGGCAACGCCATCCAGACGGTGCAGGCGACCGACGCCAGACGAGTCATCACCGTGCGCACCGCCTCGTTCTCCCAGGCCGTTCCCCAAGGCCTAACTGCTGCCGTCGAGGAAATC
Source organism: Rhizobium sp. RHZ02 (assembly GCF_014851575.1). NCBI lineage: Bacteria > Pseudomonadati > Pseudomonadota > Alphaproteobacteria > Hyphomicrobiales > Rhizobiaceae > Rhizobium > Rhizobium sp. RHZ02. Next base: position 134,320 of record NZ_JACUZX010000003.1, on the reverse strand, counting down.
TCGACGGCAGCTCTTTCTTCATCGCCACTGTCGACCTTCGTCAAGGACGCGCTGTCGGCCTCCGACCGTCCGGAACTGACGTCTGCGAAGATCATCATCTCCGGTGGCCGTGCCCTCGGCTCTGCCGAGAAGTTCAGGGAAGTCATCCTGCCGGTCGCCGACAGGCTCGGGGCCGCCGTCGGCGCCTCGCGCGCTGCCGTCGATGCCGGCTACGCGCCGAACGACTGGCAGGTCGGCCAGACCGGCAAGGTGGTCGCCCCTGATCTCTACATCGCCTGCGGCATCTCGGGTGCCATCCAGCACCTTGCCGGCATGAAGGATTCGAAGGTCATCGTCGCCATCAACAAGGACGAGGAGGCCCCGATCTTCCAGGTTGCCGACTACGGCCTCGTCGCCGATCTCTTCGACGTCCTGCCGGAACTGGGGCAGTCCGTCTAGCCCAGCGATAATGCGCCTTGTCGATCGGGTGCGGCTGGGGAAAGTCACTGGTTTACGATTTGGAATGGCTTTGGCTCGGCTGCGGCGGAAATATAGAGCGGGTGGGACGGGTACCCGCCCGCCGTGACCTCAAGCGCGTAGAGCTTCGATGTTGCAAGCATTCGACAAACGCCGGAGGCTCGATCAAGGTAGGCGCCATGTCTTCCCCAACCGCAGACGATGCGCTCGCAGCTTTCGGGCATCTTACGCAAGTAGCGATCGTTTTCCGGCCCAACGGGGTCCGCGCATTCGTAGATCAGTCTTGGCTTTGGCGATCGGAGAGCAAAGAGATTTCCGATAACAAGACCACCGAACCCCCATGATTTTGCAAAGGCGATACATCTGCGAAGCGTCGGATCGATGCTGTGGGCGTCGGCGGTGGACGGATTGAGCATCAGGAAGCCAACAGCTTCCTTCCGAGGGTCCCACTGCCGCTCCAGCCGGTAGCGGTAGCAGCCACATTCTGAAAACAGTGCAGACGAGATGGTGAAGTCGCTCATTCGCCTTTCCGTCATCTGCCAATCCTGATGCGTTGCCAGACCGGGCGCACCCACTGCTTCAGATGTCCTCCCAGGGAAAAGAGTCCAGCCGCTCCGCCCCACGGGATGTGACAAGCACTTGAGTTTCCAGCTTGATGCTCTCCGAACCTGCCTCCGCGATCAGACTTTCGACATTGAGAACCATGTTCTCTTCAATGAAACCGCCGAAGTTCTGGTCGAAATCGGGGTGGAGCAGGATGCCGGGCCATTCGTCGGCCATTCCAGTCCCATGCACTGCCAGAGTATAGCGATAAGGCTGGTACTTTTCAGGAATGCGCCAGCTCCTTTCGTTGAATTCGACGAATGTCATGCCGGGACGAATGATCGACAGGTTGTGCTCGATCTGGTCCAGTGCTGCGGAATAAAGCTCCCTTTGCCTGTCATTCATTGCCACATGGCCGCAGGTCCACGAGCGCGAGAGGTCGGCGCAATATCCGTACGGTCCGATCATGTCGGTATCGAAAGAGATCATCTCGCCGCGCTTTGTCACGTAGTCGGAGCACTCCTGGTACCAGGGATTCGTCCGTGGGCCGGCCGTCAACAGCTTCGTCTCGAGCCACTCGCCGCCGCTTCGGGCGTTTTCAAAGTGCAGCTCCGCCCAGATTTCCCGCTCGGTTCGTCCGGGCTCGGACATCTCGTACATGCGCGCCATGCCGGCTTCACACACACGGATCGTCCAGCGCATCAGTTCGATTTCTTCGGGGCTTTTGATCGAGCGCGCTCGTTCGGCCAGTTCCTGGCCGTCGAGCAACTGAAAACCGCGCTTTCGAAGCTCGGATGCCGGCGCTGGTTCCAGCCTGTCGACCGCGAGCCTCTTGTTGCGACCGTGGGACGTCAGGATATCTGCGATCTCGTCGGCCCAGTCCTGCATCCTTTGCTCGACCAGATTGCCTGACGTGAAGAACAGGAAGGATTTCGACGTCCGGATTTCATCGATACCGGGAAGTCCGTCATTGACGTGCTCCGCGCCCTCGAATTCGAACATGATTGCCGGGCCATCAGCCAGAATGAGCGCATATCGGGAGGGGTTATGCATCGTCCAGATGCTCATGTTCGATGAATCGAACGCATAACGGATGTTGACGGGATCGTATAAGAGCAGCGCCGAACAATCCCATTCCCGCATTTTCGATCGAAGGCGGGTCAGACGATATCGTCGCGCGGTATCGAGCGTCTGGAGGGGGATCGGACTGATGAGCGGCCGGTCGGTTCCTGCTGGATTGAGATAGGCCTGCTTGCGTTCGTCCTTGAATACCGAGGAGCCCTGGTCGGAAATGCTGTCGCTAAGCAGCATGGTCTATCCCTAATTGTTGTCGAAGGAGAGGGTGCCGGGCCTGTGCCGGCCCTAGCGGTCAATCACCAAGTCGCTGAGAGGCTTGGAGCAGCAAGGCAGGAACAACCCGGCGTCGATCTCTCTTTGCCTTATGCCGCCATTGTGGTTCATATCCACCGCACCGGAAACCAGCTTCGACTTGCAGGTACCGCAGACGCCGTTGGAGCAGGATGACGGCAGCCGCACGCCCGATTTCTTGGCGCAGGAAAGCACCGTCTGGTCGTCTGCGACCTCGATCTTTTTCGATTGTTTGGCGAACTCGACCTGGAAAACCTTGTTTGGGATCGTGGCCTCGCCGATGGCCGCCGGTTCCTCGATGATGGCGGCATCGAAGCTCTCTTCGATGTAGCTCCCCTGGGGCACGCCGAGTTGCGCGGTGATCGAGCGTGCCGCGGCCATGAAAGGTGCTGGACCGCAGCACATTATGGTTCTTTCCGCGATATCCGGCACGGCGAGCTTCAGGAATTCGGGCGAGATGCGCCCCGTCAGCCCCGGCCAGGATGGCTCTCCATCGACGCTTTCGGGCAGAAACTGCAGGCGAAGACCCTTCATTCGTGCCGCAAGACAGCTCAACTCATCGCGAAAGATCAGGTCGACCGGCGAGCGGGCGGCATGAAGAAAGACGATGTCGGCAGGCTCGCAGCGATCCGCAAGACCGCGCAGAATGGACATCACTGGCGTAATGCCGGAGCCGCCGGAAAGAAGCAGAAGCTTCGGCGCGGCAACGCGCGGGCAGACGAAATAGCCGAGCGGGCCCTGAGCCTTCACGGTCATCCCGCTTTGCATGTTGTCATGAAGCCAGTTCGATATTCTTCCGTTCACGACGCGCTTCACCGTCACGGTGAAAGCGTTGGAGCGGTGCGGTGACGAGGAGATGCTGTAGCAGCGGGCCTCGGCGTCATCGCCAATCGGGAAGTCGAAGAGGAAGTATTGCCCGCCATCGAAGCTGAAGCGCTTGCCTTGCGGCGACGCAAAGGTGAAGCTCTTGACGTCATGAGTTTCCTGATGGACGTCCAGGCACACCAGTGTGTCGTCGTGCTCGGGATCCCATGTATCGCGCGAGACTGAGCCGTCCTGCTTCAGTGCGAAATCAATATCCATTTGCGCGCATCCGATCGATATACCAGGTTGCGAACTTGTCGAGGTTCGTCTCCGAGAATTGCGAGTAGGGGCCCGGCAGATAAGCAGGATCGAGCGCGCCGGCATGGGAGCGCGCCACCAGGTCAGCGTCCTGGTCGGTTGTTGCAATCCAGACGTCAGTGAGCTTGTCATGATCGTAATCGACGCCCTCGACTGCATCCTTGTGCACCAGCCACTTCGTCCGCACGAGCGTCTTGCCCGCGGACAGCGGGATCACGATGGCGATCACAGCATGATCGCCCATGAAGTGGTTCCAGGAGTTGTGACCCCAGAGATGGGTGTCCCCCAGGTCCTTCCGCGTCATCTGGCCGAGCAGCCGCGATGATGCGGCGGTGGCGTCATGGGTCTGGGACTCGCCTGCGCCGGCGATGATCAGCCTTTGCGTGCGGAAATTCGTGGCGCAGTCGGAGAGTTGCTCGACGGCGGCAGATGGGAAGCCATCCGCCTCCCATGCCCTGGTCCGCTCCTCATACAGCCGGAAATGCTCTTCCGCCTGCGCGCGATCCTCAGGGTTCAAGGTTTCCGGGTCAAAGCCGAAGTCGAGGTCGACGAAGGACACGCAGAGCTCGGGATGGTTTGCCGAACAGTGGTAGCACTCACGATTGTTCTCCATCGTCAGCTTCCAGTTGCCCTCCTCGATCACATCAGTCTGATGCGCAACCCTCGCATTGCGGATATCGTAGGGAGCAAGGCGCTCGACCATCGTGCTTTCGAGGACGTCGATGTCCTCTGGTGGGGTGTCGGAAAGGCAGACATAGATGAGCCCGCCGATCGACTTGAAGGTCACAGGCTTCAGTCCGTGACAGTCCTTGTCGAAGTCCTTTCCCATGTGGGGAGCATAGCTGAGCTCTCCCGTAAGCTCGTAGGTCCAGGTGTGATAGGGGCAGACCAGCTTTGAAACGATCGTCTTTCCTGCGTCCAACAGGCGCGAGCCACGGTGGCGACAGACGTTGTGCAGCACCCGAATGTCGCCGTCGTCATCTCGCAGAAGGATGAGGCTCGTCTTGCCGATGTCGATGACAGTGGCATCGCCAGCTTCAGGCACGTCGCAGTCGAGACCGATGCAGATCCAGTGTTTGTGGAAGAAAACGTCGATGTCCGCTTCGAAGACGTCTTCACGCGTATAGAGACCGGCGGGCAGCGAGTGCCCGTTCGTGCGAGCGTCGAGAAGGGCGGAGATGGAAGAGGGAAGTTTGTTTAGCATGAGAGCCCCTTATGCTTGCCTTCCTGCAGACTGCTCTTGCTCCCAAGGCTCTTCAACGGCATAAATTCTCAAGTTCGCATAATGAATGGTAATGTGACGGGGCATGAAATGCAGTTTCGCAGGCGTTTGCCGTCGATGACGGCGCTGATCATGCTGGAAGCGGTCCTTCGCCGAAAAAGTTTTACCCTTGCGGCAGGCGAGCTCGGGGTTACCCAGGCGGCCGTCAGCAGGCAAATCGCGCTGCTGGAAGAAGAACTGGGGCAGCCGATGTTCGTGCGCAAGCACCGCGCGATCGAGCCGACTGCCGCCTGCCTCGTGCTGGGGGCGTCGCTCGCGCAGAGCTTCTCGAACATTTCCGATGCGATCGATGCCATCAAGGGGGCGGCCCAGGATGTCGTCACCATCGGCGCGACCGTGGCTTTCTCGTCTTTCTGGCTGCTTCCGCGGCTCGCCGATTTTCGCGCTCAGAATCCGGGCATTCAGATCCGCGTCATCTCTCAGGATGCGAAAATCGATCTGGACAGCGGTGCCGTCGATCTTGCCATCCGTTTCGGGCTGCCACCTTTCAACGACGCAACGGTGATCGCCTCGCGCGGCGACGTCATAATGCTCGTCTGCTCGCCGGACTACCTCGACCGGCGTGGCAACGGCCCATTGGCCGCGACTGACGAGTTCATCGAGACCGATGCTGAAGACCGATCCTGGCTGTCATGGGGCCAATGGCTCGCCGAACTTGGCGTGCACTTCGAGGTGAAGCCGTCTCTGCGCTTCAGTCACTACACGGAGACGATCTTCGCTGCGCGCGCCGGTCAGGGGGTTGCGCTTGGCTGGGGCACCCTTGTTCAGACATTCCTTGATGACGGCACGTTGGTGGCGCTCGATGAGACGAGACTGTCCCCGGAAGGCCGGTACAATGTCCTGCTGCCATTGAAATCCAGAAGGACGGTGGCGATCGACCGGGCCTCGTCGTGGCTTACCGCTGCGCTTCACAAGTGATTGTGCCGCCGTCCTGAGCGACAATGGCCATTGGCTTCAGTCGTGCAAGAAATCTGACTCCCAGCCATTTCTTGCGCAGCCAGGCGCGCCGGCCGGGCACCTGAGAGCACGTTTGAAGCCATCCCGAAACTGTCGTTGATATCTAGCGTCCGAGCTTCCTTGAGCAGATCCAGGAAGAGGAAATTTGACGTCCAGCTTGACTGTCTATCATATGTCTACATAATGTCTTCCAAAAGGAGATCCAATGATTGACGGCATGATCACCGACCCTCCGAACATCGACCGCAAGGCCAGCCTCGGTCTTGCGCTGCGACAACGGATCCTGACCATGGAGCTTGCTCCGGGCGCGGTCCTGGACGAGGTGGCGCTCAGCGAGGAGTTCGGCCTGTCGCGCCCGCCGGTGCGAGAACTGATGCGCCAGATGGCCGGCGAAGGCTACATCGAGTTGGAGGCCAACCGGGCTGCGCGGGTCAGCTCGATGAGCTACCAATCCCTGCGGGATTTCTTTCTTCTGGCGCCGATGATCTACATCACGGCAAACAAGCTTGCCGCCGAGAACCGGACCCGGGCGGAACTCGACGCTCTCAGGCAGATCCAGCAATCCTTCCAGAAGGCGATCGATGCCAACGATGTGGACGGTCGCGTGTTCTACAACGATCAGTTTCATCGCCAGCTCGGCGAAATGGCTCACAACGTCTATCTCGTTCCGAGCCTCCGCAGGCTTCAGATCGACCACGCCCGGATCGGGAAGATCTTCTACACGCATCCAAATACGCCGCGTATGCAGGAGGAGCTCGAACTTGCTTCCAGGCAGCACGAGGAAATGATCGAAGCCGTCGAACGGCGCGACGTCGACGCTGCGGGTGAGCTTGCGCGCCTGCATCTCGAACTCTCTCGCAGAAACATGGCGATGTATGCCACCCCGGAGGGTCTCGAGGCGCCGACGCTCTAGAGGCCGACATCGCGACCTCATCGGCGCGCTTGCCGGGGGGTAAGATTCTGATCATGCGGCGCGCGACATTCGATGTTCGCGCGGCCGAACAATGCGGGCTGCTCACGGCAATCTTGCACGAGCTTCCGACAGGTTACCTCAGGAGGATCAAACGAATGTCAGAGTTCCAGTTTCCAGGCCTCAATCTCGCGATCACCACGCCTTTCGACGACGCGGGGCGGATCGACTACATCAGTCTGGAGCGCAACATTGAGCGATATCTGGCGGCTGGCGTTCGCAGCTTCCTCCTCAGTTCGGGAACAGGCATGCACGTCTATCTTTCCAAGGAGGAATCCGAGGGGCTGATCAGACGTGGGGCGCGGATCGTGAATGGTAGGGCCAAGATCATCGCCCAAACCTCTGCGCTTCTCGTTGAAGAGGCCGTGGAGCGCACGGCGCGCGCCCGCGATGCCGGCGCCGAAGGCGTGATGGTTCTTCCGCCGTTCTTCGAAGGGCCGACCGACGACCAGGGCATCGTCGACTTCTACGCCGAGGTTGCCGGGGTTGGCCTTCCGGTGATCGGTTACAACGTTCCGCAGGCTGTCGGTGTCGCGATCACGCCGGAGCTATTGCTCAAGTTAAGCGAAATTCCCGGCTTTTGCGCCGTCAAGGATAGCGGTGGCGATCTCGGCAAGCAGGCCGAACTCATTCGCACCGGCAAGTTCGTCATGAATGGCGCCGACAATCTCGTTCCCTACGCGCTTTATGCCGGCTGCCACGGTCTGATCTGGGGAGGCGCGAACTTTGCGCCCAGAACATGCCTCGCAATCGTCGATGCCGCCGCCAGGGGGAACTGGGCTGAGACCCGTGAGCTCTGGAAGCTGCTCGAGCCGGTGATGGCCCTTCTTTCAAAGGGCGACTACGTTCAAACCGTCTATGCTGCCGCGCATCTGGCCGGATACGGTGCCGGGTCCCCGAGAAAGCCCCTGCGCACGCTTTCGTCCGATCGCATTCCGGCGCTGCGGCAGTCGATCGAAACGCTCATCGAGCGGGAGGCGATTTGACGTGCCGCGCACTTCCAACGAGGTCTTCGTCGCATCCAGGCTTCCGAAACGCGCCGGTGTTTCAGGCTGGGTGGCGACGCTCCCGTCGCGAAGGCCGCATCCAGCGCTGCATGGTTCGTCTACCGCTGATGTCGCGATCATCGGCGCCGGCTTTGCCGGCCTTTCCGCGGCCCGGCGGATTTCGCGCCTCGACCCTTCCGTAAATGTTGCGATCCTGGAAGCAGGGATCGTCGGTGAGGGGCCGGCAGGTGCGAATTCGGGCTTCATCATCGACCTTCCGCACGAGGTTTCTGCCGACGATTTCAATGGAGAATCCGAGGACAGGTTCAGCCAGTCCGTGCAGATACAGCGCTCGGCGATTGCCTTGGCCACGGAAATGGCCGTCGAATATGGCTGGGGCAGCGACATTTTCGACCCGTGCGGGCGATATAGTGTTGCGATCAGTCCCGAAGGCGACAAGCACCTCACGGATTACGCAGCGCGTCTTTCCAAGATGGGCGAGGATCACCGATTGCTGAGTGCCGGCGACATTGCGGCCGTGACCGGATCGTCCGCCTACACGTCCGGTCTCTTTATGCCCGGTACGGTTATTGTTCAACCGGCCGCCTATATTCGCGCTGTTGCCGACGGCTTGAACGAGCCGATCAGACTTTACGAGCAGACGCCGGCGCTTTCGTTCGAGCGTTTCGGGAACGGCTGGCTCATCAAGACGCCGCAGGGCTCGGTGCAGGCGGAAAAGATCATTCTGGCAAACAACGGTCACGCAGAAAGCTTCGGCTTCTTCCGGGGGCAGCTTTTGCATGTCTTCACATACGCCTCGCTTACCGAAGAGTTCGATCCCTCCCGCCTTGGCGGAGAACGGAAATGGGCGGCAACGCCAGCTCTGCCGATGGGAACCACCGTTCGCCGTATCAACACGACAGGCGGTGACCGGATTCTGATCCGCTCGCGTTACAGCTACAATCCGGGCATCAAGGTGAATGACGCCGCGATCGTGCGGGCCGGGTACCTGCATGACGGGAAGTTTGTTCAGCGTTTCCCCAGCCTACATGGTGTGGGAATGCAGTATCGCTGGGCGGGCGCCATGGCTCTGACACGCAATCATGTCCCGGCCTTTGGCGAAATCGCGCGCAACGTGTTTGCAGCATGCGGCTGCAATGGCCTTGGGGCCTCGAACTCGACGGCATCGGGAATTGCTGCCGCCGAACTCGCCCTGGGTCACGAGTCCGAACTTGGCCGGGTCTACGCCAGACTGGCCGCGCCGACGGCACTGCCGCCGCAGCCGCTCACAACGATCGGCGCGAAGCTCCATCTTGCATATCGCGAATGGCGTGCCGGGGCAGAGTGATCGCCGGGTCCGACCTAAGGGTTTTCTTAGTACTCTAAAGCGCTAAGCCATCGGCCTCGTCGGCGAAAGCCGCGCTGGAGCTGGGTGCTCACCACCGCTTGTGGTCCTCGATCATTCGCTCTTGGACGACGAGAGTCCAAGCCGGTCGCCATCGTTGATCTGCGCCTCTCTCCGCTTTTCCAAGGCCAATATTGGACATCTCGCTCCCGTTTTTGCGAGTGATGAAATAGAAAAATACGAAGATATATCAATTACATATAGACACGCTCCTCTATAATTGTATTTCCATGGAACTTTTATTGTGTACTCAAAGTACACAATTTATTGACAGCATATTAGATGCGTGCCATGTTTTAGCCATAGCCCAACCAACGGCGTGGAGTGACGCATGGCGAAGACCGTGAAGAGCAACCTGTACGAGGACTTGAAACGTCAGATCCTGACGATGGAACTCGATCCAGACGCCGATCTCGACGAAGCCAGCCTGAGCGAACGCTATGGCCTTTCCCGGACGCCGGTGCGGGACATCTTCCGGCGGCTGGCAGGCGAGGGCTATGTCGATATTCGTGAGAACCGCGGCGCGCGCGTCATTCCGATGAACCACGCCACGCTCAGAAACTTCTTCCTGGTTGCGCCGATGATCTATGCGGCCATCGGGCGTCTGGCGGTGCAGAACTTCAAGTCACAGCAGCTGGCAGACTTGAAGCGGACGCAGGATCGCTTCCGCAAGGCGAGCGCGAACGGCGATGCGCTGGACATGGTCCTCGAGAACAATCGTTTCCACGAGATCTTCGGTGAGATGTCGGCAAACGTGTACTTGCAGCCAAGCCTCGGCCGTCTGCTCATCGACCACGCCCGAATTGGCCACACCTTCTTCCGACCGAAGAACGAAGACATGAAGCGCAGGCTTCAGCTGGCGGTCGAACACCATGACGCATTCATCGAAGCGCTTTCGGCGCACGACGAAGATGCCGTCGTCGATCTCGTCTTCGAGCACTGGGAATTGTCCCGCGAGAACATGGAGATGTTCATCGCGCCGCAGGGGCTCAAGGCGGACGTCCTGATCGGCGGTCCCGCCGCCAAAACATTGGAGAAATCACAGTGAAGTTCGAGGGGATCTATACCCCGGCCATCACGCCGCTCGATGCAAGCGGACAGATTGACCGGAAGGCTTTCGCGGCGGTGCTGGAGTCTCTGATCGAGGCCGGGGTTCACGGGATTATCGTCGGCGGATCGACCGGCGAGTACTACGCCCAGACAAGCCAGGAGCGCTTCGACCTGGCGTCCCATGCGAAGGACGTCATCGCAAACCGCTTGCCGCTAATCATCGGAACGGGCGCGACCAGGACTGAGGATTCGGTCGAATACGCGAAGGCCGCCAAGGAAATCGGCGCCGATGCGATCCTCGTTTCCACGCCTCCCTATGCGCTCCCGACCGAGCGGGAAAATGCGGTTCACGCGCTCACCATCGACCGTGCGGCCAATCTGCCGATCATGCTCTACAACTACCCGGCTCGCATGGGTGTGGTGATGGGCGAGGAGTATTTCTCGCGCGTCGGCAAGTCGAGGAATGTCGTCGCCATCAAGGAAAGTTCCGGCGACATGAGCAACCTGCATCTGCTCGCCAGGAAGTTCCCGCATATCGCGCTTTCCTGTGGCTGGGACGACCAGGCGCTGGAGTTCTTCGCATGGGGCGCAAGAAGCTGGGTTTGCGCGGGATCGAACTTCCTGCCGAAAGAGCATGTCGCTCTCTATGAGGCCTGTGTGGTCGAGAGGAATTTCGACAAGGGCCGTGCCATCATGACCGCGATGTTGCCGCTGATGGACTTCCTCGAATGCGGCAAGTTCGTCCAGTCGATCAAGCACGGCTGCGAGATCATCGGCCTTGGGGCCGGTTCGGTGCGCGCGCCGCTTCGCCCGCTCAATTCGGAAGAAAAGCGAACACTCCAGACCGTCGTTGCCACCTTGAAGCGCACGGTCGGCCAGATCACGTCGGGAGCCAATTGTCATGCATGAACCATTGACCGCCACCGAATACAGGGCGATCGCAGCCGACATACAGTTTCCGACGAACGCGTTCATTGATGGCGCATTCCGTCCGGCACGCTCTGGCAAGACTTTCAAGTCCAGCAATCCCGCGACCGGCGAGACCCTTGCCATCGTTGCAGCCTGTGACAGCATGGACGTCGATTATGCCGTACTCAAGGCGAGGGAGGCGTTCGATGATGGCCGCTGGCGGCTGCGCTCGCCATCCGAGCGCAAAGGCGTGCTCTTGCAGCTTGCCAAGCTGATTGAGCGCAATCGTCACGAGCTTGCCGTGATGGAAAGCCTCGATAGCGGCAAGCCGATCCGCGAGTGCCAGACAGTCGACGTGCCCGATACCATTCATACACTGCGCTGGCACGCCGAGCTGGTGGACAAGCTCTACGACAACACGGCGCCCGTCGGATCGAATGCGCTGACAATGATCGTGCGCGAGCCTGTCGGCGTCGTCGGCTGCGTTCTGCCCTGGAACTTTCCCCTCCTTATGCTTGCATGGAAGATCGGCCCCGCTCTTGCTGCGGGATGCTCAGTCGTCGTCAAACCCGCTGAGGACACGACGCTGACGACGCTTCGCATCGCCGAGCTTGCTCATGAGGCGGGCATCCCTGCCGGCGTCTTCAACGTCGTTACCGGAAGCGGCAAGGATGTCGGCGAGCCGCTTGGCCTGCACATGGACGTGGATATGATCGCCTTTACAGGTTCGACGCCGACGGGACGTCGCTTCCTGCGCTATGCGGCGGACTCCAATCTGAAGCGCGTGGTACTCGAATGCGGCGGCAAGAATCCGGCAGTCGTTCTCGACGACGCTGAAGATCTCGACCTTGTCGCCGAGCAGGTCGTCAATGGCGCCTTCTGGAACATGGGCGAGAATTGCTCGGCCACATCGCGGCTGATCGTGCATGAAAGCGTCAAGGACGAGCTGCTCAACCGGATCGGCGCTTACATGCGTGAATGGAAGACCGGAGACCCACTCGACCCGGAAAACCGCATCGGTGCCCTCGTCAACAAGGCTCATTTCGAAAAGGTCGCTTCCTTCCTCGATGATGCGAAGAAGGAAAAACTTTCTGTCGCGCACGGCGGCAAGACGCGCGACGGCATCTTCGTCGAGCCAACGGTGGTCGAAGGCGTCACCCCGTCCAGCCGGCTTTTCAAGGAGGAGATTTTCGGGCCGGTTCTCTCGGTCACGACCTTCAATTCCATCGCCGAGGCGATCGCCCTCGCCAACGATACGAATTATGGTCTGACGGCTTCGATCTATACCGGAAGTCTCAAGAACGCGATCAAGCTCTCACGCGAAATCCGCGCAGGCGTTGTGACAGTCAACTGCTTTGGAGAGGGGGATGCGACGACGCCGTTCGGAGGCTACAAGGAGTCCGGCTTCGGCGGTCGCGACAAGTCCATCTTCGCCCACGACAATTATTGTGAGCTGAAGACGATCTGGATCGACGTTTCCGATCGCTCGGTCGACGAGACGATCCGATGACGAAGACTGTGGTCAGACGGCTTCCTGCTGAATCCGGCGTCTCTGGCTGGGAGGCGATCAGCAACCGCATTGCCCCCATGCGGACGCTCGAGGGCAGCGTGACGGCCGACTGGCTCATCGTCGGCGCGGGGTTTGCGGGATTGTCCGCGGCGCGACGACTTTCGCAAATCCGACCGCACGACAAGATCGTCGTCATGGAAGCCGGTGAGGTGGCAAAGAGCACGGCAGGCCGAAATTCCGGTTACATGATCGATGTGCCGCACAACCTCTCGGCGGGCGAATATTCCAGCGCCAGCGAGGCGGCAACGACGCTTGAGATGGCGCAAAACCGCTTTGCGATCGATTTCGCAAAAAGTGCTGCGGACGAATACGGGATGTCCCGGGAAACATTCGACCCGTCGGGCAAGATCAATGCCGCTGCAACGGCGAGGGGAATGAGGCTGAACGTCAGCTATGGCGAGTCGCTCCGGCGTATCGGCGAAAAGCACATGTTTCTCGATCGAGCCCAAATGCGCGAGCTCACAGGCTCGGACTACTACCTTGGCGGCCTCTACACGCCCGGCGCGGTCATGATCCAGCCAGCTGACTACGTCCGCGGCTTTGCGGCCGGGGTCGGGCAACGTGTGACGATCTTCGAGCGCTCGCCTGTAATGGAACTGCGGCGTGAGGGAGGGACCTGGACCGCCAAATCGACAAACGGGGCAGTCACAGCGCCGAAGGTCATCCTGGGTGTCAACGGACATATCGAGGACTTTGGCCATTTTCGCGGACGGCTGATCCATATATTTGCCTACGCCTCGATGACGGCTCCGTTCGCCGCGGACGATGCCGCGCACGCAGCTTCCGGACAAGACCGGTGGGCCTTGCTCCCGGCCGATGCCATGGGGGCGACGGTTCGCAAGATCACATCGAACGGACTTTCGCGGATCGTGCTTCGGACGAGATACACCTATGACAGAACGATCACCGTCACCGACAAGCGCCTTGCCAAGCTCGCGGCCGCTCATCGTCGGTCGCTGGATGCGCGCTTTCCGAAATTGACCGATTTGCCGTTCCAATACAGTTGGGCCGGACGTCTCTGCCTCAGTCGCAATCATGTGCCGGCCTTCGGCGAAATCGACGACGGGTTGTTCTCGGCCTGCTGCGAAAATGGCCTTGGGACCGTGAAGAGCACGCTTGCCGGCGTGCTGGCTGCCGAGCTGGCGACAGGAACCGGCTCGGAACAACTCGACAAATACATGGATCATGCGGCGCCCACGAGACTGCCGCCCGAGCCGCTGGCATGGCTGGGGATCAATTCTGTGATCCGGTTGCAGGAATTGCGTGCAGGCCGCGAGGGATGATCCCTCGCCGCGCAATGTGAAGACTGAGGCTACCCGCACGTCTTCAATGAAAATGGGAACAAAGAACTAGGAGTAAGAGCAATGAAGGCTTTGTGGAAAGCGCTCTGCGCGGCTGCGATGGTCGGGATCAGCATTCTTCCTGCCCGGGCGGAAGAAAAGACGATCACCATGGGCACGATGTCATGGGAAGACCTGACGCCCATCACCGGTATCACCAAGAAGGTTCTCGAAGACGCCGGCTATACCGTCAAGGTGACCGAGTTCTCCGAATGGGGCATCGCCTATGCTGCTCTTGCCAAGGGCGACATCCAGGTTCTTACCTCGCAGACGGACTATGTCGCTCAGGATTACTGGAACAAGAACAAAAGCCGGCTGGAGAAGATCTCACCGGTTTCGCACGGTCTCTACCAGGGCATCGCCGTCCCGAAATACGTTCCGATCGACTCTCTGGAACAGCTCAATGAGAACGCCGACAAGTTTGGCGGCAAGATCATCGGCATCGAGCCGGGCGCCGGCCTGATGCGGGACTCCTCCAACGCCGTCAAGGACTACGACATCAAGTTGCAGCTTGTCGAAGGCAGCACGGCTGCAATGACGGCCGCACTCAAGTCGGCCTATGACCGCAAGGAGTGGATCGCCGTCACGATCTGGGAGCCGTCATGGATGGTCCAGAAATACGAGGTGAAGTATCTCAAGGATCCGAAGGGCGTCTTCCCGCCGCCGCAGAGCTACTACTGGATCGGCCAGAAAGGCTTTTCCGAAGAGAACCCTCACGCCCGTGAGGTCATGGCAAGCGTCTACGTTCCGATCGCCGACATCACCGCCATCAACGGCGAGGTCAAGGACGGCAAGACAATGGATCAGGCCGTCGAGGGCTGGATCGCAGCGCACGCTGACCTGATCAAGCGCTGGGAAAACATCAAGAAGAACTAGTTGCGCAGGGCCGTCCGATCCGGTCGGACGGCCTTTGAAGCCCAACGAGAAAAGCCAGCACCAATTGGCTCAAGGGGATCGCTATGAAAGCCGCAAATGCCGATACCAATGAAGTCCTGATTGACTGCCAATCCCTCTGGAAGGTCTTTGGAGACAAGTCCGCCGCCGCCATGAAATCGATCACCGAGCGCGGACTTGGCAAGAAGGGCGTGCTGAAGGAGTTCAACTGCGTCGTCGGCGTTTCCAACGCCAGCCTGCAGGTCCGGCGCGGCGAGATCTTCTGCATCATGGGCCTGTCAGGCAGTGGAAAGTCGACGCTCATCCGATTGCTCAACAAGCTGATCACGCCAAGCGCCGGAAAGGTGTTCGTAAAGGGCAAGGATATTGCCGCCTTGTCTCCGGGCGACCTCCGGCAGATGCGCGCCAAGAACATCGGCATGGTATTTCAAAGCGTTGCGCTGCTCCCGCACCGTACGGTGCTCGAAAATGCGGCCTTTGGGCTGGAAGTTCAGGGCATCCCCAAGCCCGAGCGCAACAAGACCGCCAAGGCTGCGCTGGAGACAGTCGGCCTGGCAGACTGGGTCGACCGTTACCCGAAGGAATTGTCCGGCGGCATGCAGCAACGCGTCGGACTTGCCCGCGCGCTTGCCTCAGATCCGGAAATCATCCTCATGGACGAGCCTTTCAGCGCGCTTGATCCGCTGATCCGTCGTCAGCTTCAGGACGAGTTTCGCCAACTCACAAAATCGCTCGGCAAGTCCGCCGTCTTCATCACCCATGACCTCGACGAAGCGATCCGCATCGGCGATCGCATCGCCATCATGAAGGACGGCGTCATTATCCAGACGGGTACCGCCGAGGAGATCATTCTCAATCCGGCGGATGACTATGTCGCCGAGTTCGTCGCAGGCATATCGCGACTTCACCTGATCAAGGCGCATTCGGTGATGCACAGTGTCAGCGAGTTTCAGCGCAGCGAGCCACACAACGACATCTCATCGCTGGTGCGAACCACGCCGGACGCCGACATCGACGAACTGATCACGTTGACCATGCAGACAGACCGCGACGCTATCGCCGTCGTCGACAACGATCAGGTTGTCGGTGTCGTCACGCCGCGCAGCCTCCTCATGGGCGTCAAGGGCACCTCCAACAGCGATCGCGTGGCCGCCTGATCGCAGAACGGGAGCTGAGTGACATGGACATATCAAGCTTCACAGACATCTTCGACGAATGGACAGACACCGCGCTCGAGTGGGTAAGCGAAAACGGAGAATCCCTCTTCGACTACGTCAGGTGGGTTCTTGAGGGCCTCTACGATGGGATCCTCTGGTTGCTGCAGCTTCCGCCATTCTACGTCGTCGCAATCGTGGTGGCGCTGGTGGGCTGGCGGCTGGTGAACGCCTGGTTTGCGATCCTCAGTGGCGCTGCGCTTCTCCTGTGCTTTTCCATGGGGCTCTGGTCCGAAACAATGAGCACCCTGGCACTGGTTCTCACGGCGACGGTGATTGCGCTCGCGGTCGGCATCCCTGTCGGGATACTGGCAGGCTTCTTTACGGCACTCGACCGGTTCATGGAACCGGGTCTGGACCTGATCCAGACGCTTCCGCCGTACATTTATCTCCTGCCTGCCATCGCGCTCTTGGGCTACGGCCCGGCGACAGCGCTTATCGCCACCATCGTGGTTGCCATGCCGCCGGCAATCCGGCTGACCTCGCTTGGTATCCGCATGACGCCAAGGGAGTTCATCGAGCTTGGTGAGGCAAGCGGAATGCGCCCGAGCCAGATGTTTTTCAAGATCCGCCTGCCATTTGCTCTTCCCAGCATCATGGCTGGCATCAACCAGAGCCTTATGATGGCGTTCGGCATGGTCGTCATCGCCGGTATCGTCGGCTCCGGAGGCCTTGGCGAAACGATCTATGGCGCGATCCGCACGCTCGACATTGCGACATCCATCAACGGGGCGATCGCCATCGTCGTTCTGACCATGGTCATCGACCGCATGACCCAAAGTGCGGGCCGGCTTGGCGCAGGGAGGCATTCATGAACCCTTCGATACTCAAGTTTTCGCCAGGGGCTTTCCTCGCTCCGGCGGTCGACTGGCTGAACACGAACCTGCATCCCTTGTTCGCTGCAATCAGCTATGTGGTGGAGGCAGTGTTGTCGGCAATCGAGGCAGCGCTCCTGTTCGTCCCGCCTTTCGCCCTTATTGCGATTGTCGTCGTCGCGGCCTTCCTTGCGGTCAATCTTCGCGCGGCCATCCTTGCCGGCCTGTGCCTCGGGTTTTGCCTGATCGTGGGGCTTTGGACGGCATCGATGCAGACCGTCGCACTGGTGACGGTCGCTGTCTTGATCTCCGTGCTCATCGCGTTTCCGATTGGCGTCCTCTGCTCGCGCTACAAGACCCTCGAAGCCTTCGTGCGTCCAGTCCTCGATGTGATGCAAACCGTGCCGCCGTGGGTCTATCTCATCCCCGCTGTGATGATCTTCAGCCTTGGGCGGGTGCCGGCCATCATCGCAACGATCGTCTACGGTATTCCGCCGATGCTGCGATTGACGACTTTGGCCTTCAACCAGGTGCCGCACGAATACGTCGAGCTTGGCAGCGCCATCGGAGCGCCCCCTCGTTCCGTGCTCTGGAAGATTGAGATTCCGCTCGCCAAGCAGACTCTGTTGGTCGGCCTCAACCAATGCATTCTTCTTTCCCTGGCCATGGTCGTTCTGGCGGGCCTGGTCGGGGCAGGTGGCCTTGGCGCCGAGGTGACGCGCGGTCTGACCCGGATGGAAATGGGACTGGGCTTGCGCGCGGGTCTCGCAATCGTGGCTGTTGCTCTCTTGCTCGATCGAGTGAGCCGTGGTCTTTTCGATCGCGACAGGGGACCTCGGGCGGCCTGACATGAAGGAGATTGAGATGCGACCAGAAGACTATCGGCAGGCAGGAGCCGTCGGCAAATCCGCCAGCCGACTGAAGGTTGGTTTTGTTCTTGCCCGGTCTTTCACGCTTTCGGCGTTCGCGCTCTTTGTCGATACGCTGCGGCTTGCCAGCGACGAGCATGATCGTTCCGGACGCGTGATGGCGGACTGGCAGGTGCTCGGAAGTACGAGGCATCTGATCGCCTCCAGCTGTGGTGTGCACGTGGCCCCGACGTCGGATTTCGTGGATCCGGCGAGGTTCGATTACATTGTGGTCGTTGGAGGACTTCTCACCGCGAGAGACCCGGTCGATCACGATACGATCAGGTTTCTCAAGCGTGCGGATGCCGCCAAAATCCCGTTGATCGGTCTCTGCACCGGATCGTTCATTCTTGCCGATGCGGGGCTGATGGCCGCCCACGAGACCTGCGTGAGCTGGCTTCACTACAGGGAGTTTCGCGAGCGCTTTCCCGATCTCGCCGTGCGGTCGGATCGGATATTCAATCTGGATCGGCAACGCGGCTCCTGTGCCGGTGGCAGCAGTGCAGCCGACATGGCGGCAACCCTGGTGCGGCGGTACATCAGCCGGGAGGCCGAGAGAAATGCCTTGGAGGTCCTCCAGATCGAGAAGGCGCGTTCCGCCGGCGATATTCAGCCCCGGCGCCCGCTACACGACGACTACGAAGATAACCGCGTCAAGGCTGCAATGATCCTGATGGAGCAGCATGTCGAGGGGGGCATGACCATTCCGAGGCTCGCGACGTCGGTTCGCCTGTCGCGGCGACAGCTCGAAAGACTGTTTTTGGAGAAGGCGGGGATGTCTCCCGCGAAAGCCTATACCCGCGTTCGGATGGAGAGGGCACGCGCGCTGCTTGTGCAATCGAAGGCCTCTCTGATCGAAATCGCGCTCGATGTTGGATACGAGAACGCCTCCCACTTCACCCGCACATTCAAACGCATATTCGGCCAGACGCCAACGCAACTTCGGGCCTCTGCACTGGGGTTTCAATAGATGCGCAAGGTCGGGACAATCAGCGAGTTGTGGCGCTACCCAGTCAGTTCCACCGCAGGCGAACTGATCGAGCAATGCGAGGTCACGGCGACCGGTGTCGTCGGCGATCGTCGGCTTGCGCTCGTTGATGTAGCGACGGGCGTCGTTGCTCATCCTGAGCGCGACAAGCGATGGCAGAAAGCGATCTTCATCAGATCGAGGACCATCTCGGATGGCACCGTGGAAATCAAGTTACCGGGCCACGACTGGCTGTCCGTCGATGCGCCGGGGTTGACGGAAGCTCTCACGGGGTTCTTCGAGTTCAAGGTAACTGTAATGCCATATGAACGCGCAAAGCCGGCGGATGATCGAACCAACTTCGCCATCGACCGGTATGACGTTTCGCCGCTTCACCTTCTGACAAGCGCGTCGGTCGACCATCTGAAGGCCATCCATCCCAACGGAGATCCTGACCGGCGCAGATTTCGCCCGAACATTTTTCTTGAAACCGAGCCGGATCTCTCCGGCTTCGCGGAATTGCAGTGGGTCGATGCACCTGTGAGTATAGGACATGTCCGTGCAACGGTGATTGCACCGACGAAACGATGCGGGTTTACGATCATCGCTCAGGACGGACTGGAGAACGATCCGGAAATCCTCCGAAATGTGATGAAGTTTGGAAACCGCAACATGGGCGTCTACTGCCGACCCAGCGAGCCAGGGGTTGTCCGTGTGGGAGATGCCGTTTTCATTTCCGCATGACCGTCCGGCTGCTTCCCTCAGCTTAAGGCCGTCATCCTCGTTGAACCTTTGAGCCGCCAGCGAAGGCCGAGATGACCGACCAACACTGAACGAGAAACGAGCAGAATGGAGACTTCGCCTTGCCGGGTGAGTAGTATTCAAGCTCGCACCCGTTTGCAGTCCTCGCCAAGGCCGTGGCCAGCGCCACGTTGACGTTGCAACGAGGCGCTGAGACCTGAGAAACATCAGCCAATTGCTACTGGCAAACGCGCATGCTCTCCATATGCCATCCACCATCGTAGGCATTCGGCACCCGCCGGTCTTCGAACCAGCAACGCGGCGGTGGTGGGGGCGGCGGATCGATGTAGCGCGGCCCGCTGTTGTTTACGATCGCGCCACCGATCAACCCACCGATGACGCCGGCAGCCAGACCACCGGCAATCGCGGCGCCATTGTTGTCGTGATGGTGATGGCGCCGCGGCGGATCGTCATAATGTGGCCTTCGCCATTCCTGGGCAGACGCAGGCGCGGCCATCGGCAATAGAGCGGCAACGCCGCAAGAGGCCATGACTGCCCAGGTAAGTATCGTTTTCATTGCAACTCCGATATCGGGTAGTGGATTTGAAAAATAGCTTAAGGTGGCCGGATCACACGCCAGCGACCTTATCCTGGTTCTTGGTGTCAAAGTCGGCGGCATCATGGCGCGCCTCAACAAGAGCCTAAACGGGAGTAAGGATAGCCAAATGTCGCCTGATGAGCCCTCAACCAGTCAAGCCTTCTTCAAACTACTTGCGCAAAGCTTTCTGCGTGCTGTCGGCCGACCGCTTGTTGAGCCAGGGCAGGGAGCCCAATGGCTCTACTTCGACGCCCCTTTTGTGGTCGTCGCTCACAATACCGAGCCGGATCCTCGGTTCATTTATGCAAATCTCACGGCACAGCGATGTTTCGGATACTCGTGGGACGAGTTTACGAAATTGCCTTCTCGATTATCTGCTGAAGCTCCGGATCGACTGGAGCGCCAGGCGCTTCTCGATGCAGTCGCACGGCAAGGATTTATCGCGAACTATCGCGGACTTAGAGTTCGCAAGTCCGGCGCGCATTTTTGGATGGAGGATGGGCTCGTCTGGGAACTGCGGTCAGAAGCCGGAATTCGGCTGGGGCAGGCTGCCACGTTCTCCAGCTGGACGGAAGCGTAAGCTGGGGGATATCGACGGCCTCGTCTTCAGGAATGTTGACCGAGAGACACCGATTTCCTGGAGCATACGATCAATCTCACCTGGCGACCGCTCCCGGGCGCCACAAGTCGAGCTGACCGGTGCTGCACGCGAGGCAATTCCGCGCGGCAGTGGACGTGGGCGAACCGCAATGACCTTTACGCATTCCTGTGGCCGCGACCTTTCTTGTCGCCTTCCTGGCCGCGGAATGCGCTGGACTTGCAGTTGGGGTTAGGCCGCCAATCGCAGAACCCCTTTCAGGAGCTTTCTTAGTGGGCTTCAATAGTTTGACAAACTTTGCCATCACAGGGTAGCCTGAGACCTCAAGGAGACTCTAATGGCAACCATGAATGTATCCCTGCCGGACCCGATGAAAGACTGGGTCGAAGCGCAAGCTAAGACCGGTCGATACTCGAACGCGAGTGACTACGTTCGAGACCTTATCCGCAGAGACCAGGCCCGGACTAACAAAATTGCGGAGATGCAACGTTTCGTCGATGACGGAATCAAAAGCGGCGTAGGAGGCCGTTCGAAGGACGAGTTGTTTTCCGCTGCCGTTGCGCGTGCCGAGATCACCCGCAGACGTGATTGATGCCATTCAGGCTCTCTGTTGAAGCGGAAGAGGATATCGTCTCGATCGCCGAACAAGGTATCCGCAACTTCGGATCCTTGGCCGCCAAACGATATCACGATGAGCTTTTTGATGTGCTCGATCTCATAGCCGCGAGTCCTCGAATGACGCGTGAGCGCCAGGAGATTTCGCCGCCTGTCAGAATCCATCCATTCAAGGCTCACCTGGTAATCTATCGGATCAACGATGATGGGAGCGTTCTCGTGATCCGTATCCGTCATGGTCACGAAGATTGGATTGGAGACTCCCTCTAACGCGCCGCAGTATCGCGATTTGCAACTAAGGCTTTGGACTTCCCGGCAGCAGAGTCCCCCAGCACGCAACTATAGGCTGCCGCCTCGACTTAGGTCGATCCGCTCCAACACTGATCAGGACGATCTTCCCAAAGGGACAGCCGGATAACATAGCCGAAGATTTGACTGTGTTGTTCTCAGTAGTGAAGAGTGCCTATCGGAAGCCAGCATCTGTTTCCTACAGTCGGACATATTGTGGATCCGCGTCTGATGAGGAGGCATTCGACACCATCGCACAATTTCTATTTGCTGACACGGAGGTTGGAGAGTGAATCGGCGATCTGCTTGAAGGCCGACTGAAGCGCGGCCGTTGTCGGCGAGTTGAAGTAGAAGGCGTTCTGGCTGGCGCAGCTGCTCAAAAGCTTTTGGGTGGTTTCGTCGGGCCCATTGAAGGCAATTGTGTAAATGATGATGCCGGAGTTCTTCATCGCCGTGCAGACCGAGGACAGACGGTCGTTGAGTTCCGTCACCGCGGCATCTTTGTCGGCCGTCCCGAGTTTTTTGTCGGCCAGCCAGCCATAAGCGCTGTAGACGTCTGGCGACATCGTGTTCTCGCCGTCGGTCATGATGACTGCCGCCTTGTTCATGTTCTTCGTGTAGTAGTCGAGCGGCAGGTTGTAGGTTGCCATGTCGCCGCCCCAGAGACCACGCCATTTCGGAGACAACATCCGCCAGCCCCACACGGCCCCGAAGTTGATGTGGGTGTTGCCCACCGCCTTCATCGCGGCGATGGCGGCAACCACCGTTGCTTTCTTGGGCGTCAGGCGCGTCACTTCGGCGGGGCAGTTCTTGTTGGGGCCGAGGGACGTGGTGAGAGTCTTGACGTATGTTTTTTTGCCATTCTGGTCGACGCTGATCCAGTTGTTATCCGTGCCGTCTCGCCAATAGTAGGGCGTGATCGGCTTGCTGGAGGGAACCGCGTCAGAAATGTCGTCGGCCTTTACGGCCTGCGCCTCGACGCAGCCACCCCATGAGCCACCCGTTGATGTCGATCCCCAATCGAGCGCGGCGATGGAGCCGGACTTCATCCAGCTGGTATGGCTCGTCCCGACATTGACCGACTGCGAGAACGGAACGATGCCGACATAGAGGTTCTTGGCAACTGCGTCGTCGCCATAGAGGATGTTCACCAGGGTGTTGGCCGCGGACTTGAGGCTCGTGAGCGGCGTTCCCTTCATGGAGCCGGTGTTGTCGAGAACAAGTGCCAGTTCAAGGCCATTGGTCGATCGTTCGATGACGCTTTCCGCGCTGGTGCTGATCGTCTGGACGCCGAGGATTTTCATCAACGTCGCGGGAGCGCTGGCCGATGCCTTGACGGTCAGTGTCTTGTTGTCCGAGCTAATGGTCCAGGTCAGGCTGTCGAGCGTCCCGCCGATCTCCCCATCGTTGAAATTGGCGACTGCAAACTTTCGCAGCTCGACGTCGATGGTGGCGGTGTCCAGCTTGGCGACGGTCGAAAGAGCGCCGGCGTCGATGGCGCGCTGAAGGCTCGAATGGAGAAGCATCAGGCGGGCCGCGTCGATGCCGAACCCCGTCGCCCCGATCAGCGCCAGGCTGACGATGCCGACGAAGGGGAGGACGGCACCTTCCTCGGCCTTGCGGAAGCGGGAGATCATGGACATCAACGACATTGGATCATCCTTCCTTTTGGACTAGCAACCGGGCGCGCTCGTGAGGCTTCCGAGACGGGGGCGGAAGACCGCCGTCTTGTAGAGCTGCGTCTCGACCGGCGTAAAATTGGAAAATAGCGGGGTGTAGCGATAGAAGACCTCGGCGACGATCACATTGTCGGTCGCATCGAGGGTGAGGTTGCCCGGAAGTGTGGCGGCCTTGGTGACAACACCGATCTTGCTCGTCTGGGCGTCAGAGCCGCCTTTGCACTGCCACGCAACGACCGGTGCAGCGCCGCCCGTGCGGGAAACCGACGTCAGGATCACGTAGCCGTTCTGCTTGAAGTCTTCGTTTCCCATGACCTCGGACGACACCGAAAAGATCGAAGTGATGTCCGACGACGTGATCGCTTCGTAGCGCGCAACCGCATCCGCTACCGTCGATGCCATCTGCGCTGTCTGGAAGTGCGAGCGGGCATAGAGGCTGATTTCGCTGCCGCCGCAGAGAAGCAGCAGCAGCACGGGCGTGATGATCGCCATTTCGATACCTGCGACGCCCTCCTCGTTTACCGCCAGCCGACGGGTTATGGAGGAGAGAACGCGCAAGGGCTTGGAGATCAGGTCAGTACGGCTCATTCTGCACCACCGCTGTTGCCGTCAGTTCGACGGTGCCGTCGTTGCCAACGAGCTGCTTGAGGACGGGAGTGTGGAAGGTCCATGGGTAGGTTACGGTGTAGAGGACGACTTGTGCCGTACCGCCGTAGCCGTTCGCCCCCTGGTCGATGTCGTAGACACCGTTTCCATTGACGTCGGTGAAGTTTTCGCCATCGTCGCGAACGCCGTTGCCGTTCTTGTCTGTGAATGGTTCGGGCTTTTTGAGAGCATCGAAGCCCTTGTAGGACAGGCTGGTGATGACGAGCTTGTCGGCATCCATGAATACGCCCGCCTGGTTGCGAATTTTCGCCTTTACGGTCGCATCCTGTGTCGAGTTTTCCGACACAAACCCCGTTCGGCCGGTCCTCGCGGCGTCATAGGTAGCGTTTTTGAGGACAATGTCGGCAGCAAAGGCAATACCGGACTCGACAATAGCGAATGTCAGGAAAATAAGAACGGGAGCGATGATTGCGAATTCGACTGCGGTCGCTCCGTCCACCGAGGTGCGGAAGCGCGTCAATACAAGTCCCCTCACGAAACACCCCATTCGCATCCATTCCGCGATCTTTTGGGTGTTCTAGCGCCGAAACATTCATGGGAATGTAACGCGATAGATAAAATTCTATGCAACTGTGCCTTTTATCAGCAATTGGCTACATTCCGGCCGAGCTGGAGGCGTTTGAGTATGGCGATCGGTTTCATGGAGAACTTCCCATGAAAATCCAAGCTCGTGCCCGGTATGCCCCCGAGGTATCCACAACGACCTCAAGCAGCGGGGTCGGGGGGCTGCCGGCCGTGCGCGTCCTTTGAGCTGCCTAGGCGTTTCATCCCTGGACGCCTCCGCGGGCGATCAGCGCAGCCCGGGCGGCAGCGAAGGAGTCTTGCAGCGCTTTGTGACCTTCGAGCCCGTCAAGGGCATAGCTATTGAGAAACTGGCGCCCGGCGAACAGCTTGCGGTCGACGGCACTCAGTTCGGCCTCATCGCAGGCGGCTTGCCAATGCTCGGCGATGGTCTTGATCTGGTGTTCGATCAGCGCGGCGGCTTCCGCCTCTTTCAGGTGATAGTCCGGCGCGGCGGCAAGGCAGGTGGCGAGCGTGCTGGCGCGGCTCTCGCCCTTGATCAGCATGGCCTGCGTGGCTTCGTTGCCGGTGCGGCCTTGCGGGCAGATATCATACGCCGGTGTCAGGGTCAGCTTCTTGCCGTCCCAGAACGCGGCATGGTTACGGGCATGGTCGTCGGTGTTGCCGCACAGCACGTTGAAGCAAATCCGCCCGTAAAGCTCCTTGAGGGTCTCCTTGGGATCGGTGAAGCGGTGGCGGATGAGTTCTGCAAGGTCTTCGTAGGAGGCATAGCGGGCCATCATCTCATCCAGGCCCAGCATGGTCAGGGCCGAGACCATGCCGTGGCGTATCCAGCCGTCCTTTGTGTGTGTGCGGTCGAAGCGCTCGATCAAGAGGACGTCTTTTTGTGCGGCGCGAGTCATGGAGACTGAAGCGGCGTTGAGACCGCATGCGGTCGCCAGCTTCATCCCGATGAACTCGGCCTTCACGACGCCGTAGGTGTCGTTGATCGCCGAGAATTTGGCGATGAACTTCTTCGTGTCGTCATCGATCAGAGCCTTGGGACGCGCGCCGCCGATCGAGGTGCCGTTATTGAAAGCCTGGTCGAGCGCCGGGGTAAGAGGGACGCCTCTTTCAACGAGTTCGGCCGCTTCGAGGAGTTCGGCGAGCGAAGCTTGCGCGGCAAGGCGGGGGACATACTCCGTAGCCGATGCCTGAAAATCGAGTGCACCAATCCTGTCGGGGCCTGACTGGAGCAGAAAGGTCAGTTCGCTGATCTCCGGTACGCCGGCAGCGTCGGACCTTTTGCCCGTCAGCCTGTTGATGATGACCCGGCGGCCCCAGGCGTCAGGCGAGGCGTCGCGAATACAGCTTGCCATCGACAGGCCGGTGATCGGGGCGATCGTGCCCTCCTGAAGCGGCAGTTCCGGCTCATAGAGGGAAATGGCGCTCTTACGGCGCCGGTAACTGGCGCCATAGGTGAAGAGCAGGCGATCGCCGTCCTGATCGAGGCGGCCCGCGACCACCGGTTCCGTCGCCCCCGGCAGCCAATTCCAGACAAAGGCTTCGGTAGTCTCCGCCTTAGAAGTCATCATCGACCTCCCTCACGGCGTGGCGGACGCTTTTGGGCAGCAGAGTCAGTTTTTCGTCGAGGCGGGCATTATGCATCTCTAGGGTGCGCTCGTCGTAGTCGAACAGGCGAACGCCGACGAGCGAAGCGACTTCGAAGACGATGCCGATCTCAGGGCCCGGCGCGCCCTTTTCAATGCTGGACAGCGTTGTACGGCTGATGCCGGCGCGGTCGGCCAGTTCCTGCGCGGTTAGGCAGCGTTTGGCGCGGGCGACGCGGATCAGCTTGCCAAGCATCGTGAGGGCCTGGCGCGTGACTCTAGAGTAGCTTCTCTGACGGGACACAGTTATGCCTGATTTGTTCATTTGAGTGGACATGAGAGCCTCTCACGTCCAGAATTCTGTACATTATGGCATTGGGCTGGCGTCTGGTCAAATTTTGTTCATTTGATTGGTCATAAAGGCAGTTCGTGCCCAGAATTTTGTACATAATAGGCGCCGAGCATGATTTGGTCGATGGACTTGATGGCCGACCGGGCACGGCTAACCCGTTGAGATGTCCGAGGACATGTTCATTGCAGCAGCAAAAAAGAAACGACGAGAAAATTGTCAGTCGCCAGGTTGCTGCAACAGGGTGGCAAGGTCATCTAAAACAGCTGTCGTTGCACTAGGCTTGTAGGGATAGTGCTCCCAGCACCACCATTGCGTCTCAATCGACTTCGATGAAGCATGGCCAAAACCGCCCCATGTCTCGCAGCCAGCAACGGAACACCAATGGTTCACGTGAATGGTTGCTGCTGCCGCGCTGCTGCGTCCGTCGATACTCACGGCGCGGCGATCCCAACAATGCGCAATGTCCAGCCAGCCTTTGGCGGTGAAATACCGATGGCTTGCGCTCTTCTGTCTGCCTCCCTCATTGCCATGGCCTTTGCCGTGCCGTGGTTCGCGGCCCAGACGGTGACCCTCATTTTACCGGCAGTGAACGTGAAGCGGCGAACCTTCTTTCTCCGTCCGGCAGCGAAGCCAGCTTTGAAACCACGCAGGAGTTCATCCATATTGTGAAGCGCTTTAAAATCGCTGGATTGCGCCGACCACCAGTCGTTAAAGGCTGTTTCCGTTTCAGTGGTCCGTTTTTGAACCCGCATTAGCATGCGAACCTCCGTCGCCGCGACGGCGCTCTTGCGGAGGATGCCAGTCGAACGGTCAGGTTAATTTGGTATGTTCGCATTTTGTTCCCTTGGTCGGTCTTAGTCAAGTTCGTCTCAGGGGAATTCAGAGCAGATCGATATTGATCACCTTCGGTCCTTTCCGGTTGGATCGGGCCCAGTCTTGAACGAGACATCCTGGCTCGGCCCCCCCGCAAGAGGGGAGGCAGCAGGGAATGATCGTTCTGGAGACTAGCTCGATACCGCTCGGAAGTGCATCAGCAGCGCATGTGCCCACAAACCCTCGCGAGCAATTTAGCTCGGCGCTTTTCACGCTGGCTGTCAGGAGGGGTAGACTGGCGGGAACTCGGTCTTTCTCTTGATCAAGAGGGCCCGGCACTTTGAACTCATTCGGTCTGGTTGGTGGGATCAGGGTGTATCCGGCCCGACAACGGCACCGGCACCGGCGCCCGTGACGCCGACAGTCAAGCTCGCAAACGCGATCTCACCATCGGTAATGTAATGGTTGACCTTTCCGGTGTTCAAACGAGAGCCAGATTGGTGCCGTGCGACCTCCCCGATTACTTGCTTTGCCCTCAGTTCATTGACTATGTAGTCGCGCTCGGCGTTCGTATCGGAATCGGTCTTGTGTGTGACTTGGAATGTCAGCCAAGTCAGAGAAAGCCCGGTATCTTTGGTGCCCGCCCCAACCCATAGGACGCGCTCCTCGGGCGATGGCCTGTCGGTATTCAACCAGAAGCTCGCCGTGCTCATGTCGTCCTCGGAATGGGCAAGACTAAGGGCCCAGAAACGGATGTGATGGCGCTTGCGGGGGCTATCGTCGATGGGCTCCTGGAATCCTATGTCCTGCCGTCTTCCAAAGAGATAGAAGGTGCTGAAAGGTGCGGTGGGATAGGCAGAGTTCATCAGGAAAGCGCGTATCATTCGCAACGTGCTTGCGATCCCCAAATGGTCGGCCGTGGTCCAGCCGGCCGTTGCAAAGGCCTCGCGGAGTTGTTGAAGATCGCCGATGAGGGCGAAATTTATAGGGTCGCCTGGCAGGCCATCCGCCGTGATCGTGTATCTGGGGATCAGCCCCCGATGAAGAACCTTCAGCGACAATCGGACCACGTTCGGAAGAATGACGTAAGCAGCCAGGCCATATGTGAGGCACACCGCAACGAGCCATGGAAACCTGTGGTCCGCAGTATCAAAAACAACGAAGACGATCAGCCAAACGCTGAGTACACCCAGACAGAAAACCAGAAACCTCCGGAAAAGGCGCGTCAGCAATCTCAAGACACGGGCTCCTCGTCTGGCGTCTGATGGGCTGGCAGTCGCCCTCGCTGTTCGTCGCGGGGATTTTAGCACCCGAGACTATGCAAATGATAGCGTCGCCCTCGCTCATTGTGGGCAATATCGAGCGGGCCGCATAGTGACGATTCCAGTTGCGTAAATGTATCCGGCCTCTCCCGAGAGGGCTGCTGTTGCAGCCAGGCCATGATGAGATCCGCGCACGCCGTTCCCATTAAATGTATGGTCCGTCAAACTGCGAGAGGGAGCAACCTCAGGAGCTGCTACCTTGGCCCTCAGTTCCGAGATGGGCTGTTGTACTTGGCATCCGATAATCAATATGATCGGTTATCAGGAGACGAAGGCCCAGCGGATATGGCTGGCGGCGATTTCGACAAGCCCGTTCCCAACGTGCGCTTTTAACAACCTTGTTCACCACAAAAGGCCTTCGGACGCGGTGCCGTGGTTGGCTTGCGCTGGAATCGGTCTGAGATTGCCGTAATGCGCCGCCTCACATCAGCCGCGCCTCCCAGCCGCAGCGGATCTCAGGTTGTCCAACAGAACGGCGAGCAGAAGGATCAATCCGCGCACGACATACTGATAAAAGGCCTGGATATTGAGGAGGTTCATCACGTTCTCTGCAATGCCCATAATCAGGACACCGACGATCACTCCGGTCATAGCTGCACGACCACCCGCGAGCGATACGCCACCCAGAACACAGGCCGAAATGACCGATAGTTCCAGCCCGGTTGCAGCATTCGGCTGACCCGATGTGATG
This sequence comes from Rhizobium sp. RHZ02, assembly GCF_014851575.1. Lineage (NCBI taxonomy): Bacteria > Pseudomonadati > Pseudomonadota > Alphaproteobacteria > Hyphomicrobiales > Rhizobiaceae > Rhizobium > Rhizobium sp. RHZ02. The sequence continues at coordinate 105,090 of NZ_JACUZX010000003.1, read as the reverse complement.
CGCGACGCAAGCAGGACACCCGCCACGGCGCAAACGAGTCCCTGCAGCGAAAAAATCCAGATGCGCATTCTGGAGACATTGACACCCGCGAGACGCGACGCTTCCGGGTTGCCGCCGATCGCCAGCGTGTTCTTCCCGAAGACCGTCCGGTTCAGTACGAAGCCAAAGATCACGAAGAAGATCGCCATGACCCAGATCGGAGTTGGGATGCCCAAGAACTTCGAGAGTGCCAACTGGTAGAAGCCGGGATCGTTGATACCGACTGCGCGGCCATCGGATGCGATCAGCGCCAAACCGCGAACGATCTGCATCGTCGCCAGCGTGGTGATAAGGGCGTTGATCCGAAAACGGGCGATAACCACACCGTTCACGAGACCAACAGCACCACCACAGAGGAGCGCTGCTATAAGTCCAAGGACGATCGAACCGGTGGCGTTCGAGGCCATGACGGCTATCATCCCCGAGAACGCGACGGTCGATCCGACCGAAAGATCGAAATCGCGGGATGCAAGGCAAAACATCATGGTGCAGGCGACAATGCCGATCGTGACGACCGACTGCAGCAGCCCAAGCATGTTTCGCTCGGTGAGGAAGTTTGGAACCGTTGCTGCCACGATGGCGAAAGCGATGGCAAAAATAACGACGAGGCCTTGCTCGCCGAGTAGGAGTTTTTTCAAAGACGTCATCGCTACTGGACCTGCTGGTTGGGGAGTTCGCTGGCATTGGCCACATCGGGGAGGGCGGCGGCGAGAATTCGCCGCTCATCGAAGTCGTCGCGCTCGATATCTGCTGCGACGCGACCCTGGCACATCACGACGATGCGGTCGGTGATGCCCATCACTTCCGGCAATTCGCTTGAGACAACGACTATTGCCATGCCCTGTGCAGCAAGCTCGTAGAGAATTTCATAGATTTCAGACTTCGCACCGACGTCGATACCGCGCGTTGGTTCGTCAATGATCAGAACCTTCACGCCCTGTTCGGACAGCCAGCGTCCAAGGATCACCTTCTGCTGATTGCCGCCGGACAGGTTGACGATGTCCTGCTTCCTGGACGGCGTGCGTACACGCAGCTTGGCAATGAACTGCTCGGCGAGTTCGGCTTCCTTCTTGGGCTGAAGGATCCCGAACGGCGAGAAGTGCCGGCGAGAGGAGATCGCCATGTTCTCTTCGATACTGCGGCCTTGCACAATGCCGTCGAACTTCCGATCCTCCGGGCACAGAACAATTCCCCCGCGAATTGCGTGCGGAGGGCTGTCTGCCACTACCTCTACGTCGTCGACACTGACCGTGCCTTGCGAGCGTGTGTCCGCGCCGTAAACCAGACGCGTCATCTCACTGCGGCCCGCGCCGATCAGGCCGAAGAACCCGAGAATTTCTCCTTGGCGAACCGTAAAGCTCATTGGCGTGCGGAGTTTGCGGCCTGCAATGTCCTTGACCTCAAGACGGACGTCGCCGAGCTCGCGCGGCCGGTATCCCCAGATGTTGGATATCTCGCGCCCGACCATTTCCGAGATAATCTGCTCGCGGGTAACAGCGGTGATGTCCGCGTGATGCGCTGCAAGCTTGCCGTCACGAAGGACCGTTAGGCTGTCGCAAAGACGGAATATCTCGTCGAGGCGGTGCGATACGTAAAGGATGACCTTGCCCTGAGAACGTAGGCGTTCGATCAGGGAGAACAGAATTTCGCTCTCCCGCGAGGACAGCGACGACGTCGGCTCATCGAGTGCGATCACGCGAGCATCCGCCATCACGGCTTTCGCGATTTCCACCATCTGGCGTTCGCCGATCGATAGCGAGGCCACCTTGGCACTGGGCTCGATCTCAATCCCGATCTCGCTGAGCTTTTCTCGAACGACGTTCGTAAGGCGGCTGCGGTCGATGACCCCGGCCTTCGCGGGAAAGCGCCCGAGCCAGAGATTTTCCGCTACTGTCAGTTCGGGGACGAGCTGCAGTTCCTGGTGAATGACAATAACGCCCGCATCGAAGGCATCACGAACCGAGCGATAGTGCTGGGTCGAGCCATCGATCGAGATTTCGCCGGTATCGGCGGATTGGTCACCTGAGAGAACGCGGATGAGCGTTGACTTGCCAGCTCCGTTTTCGCCCATCAGGCCGTGGACCGCTCCCTTCTTTACAGAGAACGAAACATCGGCGAGCGCCTGCACGCCGGGATATCCCTTGGATATCGCTTTGAATTCGAGAAAATCCTGCATGACAGCATCCCATGAGAAGGTCCGGCGACAGAAAGCCGCCGGACTGAATTCATCTTAGAAGCTGATCATTCGATACCCAGTTCCTTGCGGACTACCTCGTAGTTGTCGCGCAGCGCGAGCTGGCCAGCCGTCAGGATCAGCTTCTCAGGTTCTTTGCCGTTGGCTACCCACTCATACATGTTGAGTGCGGTTTCGTAGCCATGGCGCTTCGGCGAGATGATCACAGTGCCGAAGAAGCCCGTTGCCGTCGGCTTCTTGAACTCGTTGATTGCCGAGTCCGCACCGCCGATGCCGACGCCGATCATGCTGTCGGCGGGGATGCCAACCGTTTCGGTTGCGCGAACAGCACCAAGCACGGCTTCGTCATTGAGGCCGACTGCGACCCACTTCTTGATACCAGCGTTCTTGTTGAGCACGACCGTGGCTGCGTTGAGGGCGGCTTCCGTGTCGGTCTTGGCCTGAGGGGCGTCGAAGATGTTGGTTTCCGGGAACCCGGCAGCCTTGAGCACAGAGAGGGCACCGTTCACACGGTCAACGGCAGTCGGAAGCTGGTCGTAGGAGACGCGGATTACGCCCACTTCCTTCACGTCCCAGCCACGCTTCTTGACCTCGTCGGCGATCGTCTGGCCAACGGCCTCACCGATCTTGGTCGCCGAGATACCCATGTGAGGCACGTCCTCAAGCGGGCTGCCATCGGCGTTTACCAGGCGGTCGTCGACGGTCATGATCTTGAGGTCATTGGCCGCGGCCTTGGCTACGATGCCTGGTCCAAGCTTGACGTCAGGAGTGCAGATGATGAAGCCCTGAGCACCCTGTGCTCCCAGGTTGTCGATGGCCGACTGAACTTTCTCACCGTCTTCCGCACCGATCTTGACGAGCGTGAAGCCCTTTTCCTTGGCTGCTACGTCGGCGAACTTCCATTCGTCCTGGAACCACGGCTCTTCGGGCTGCTTGACGATGAAGCCAATCTTGACGTCAGCCGCGAAAGCCGAACTTGCGGCCATCAGGGCCACGGTCCCGAACAAAACTGCTGCACGAAAAATGCGCATTTCTCTCTCCCTCCTGGTGGAAACACTATGCCTCCCTGGCATGTAGATGAACTATTTCAATTTATCATACCAGTCAATTGCTATTGTATGAAAAATTGGCTACATGCCTTGGTAGCGGGCGGAATGCCGCGTCGATGTGCCATAGAACCGCGTTTGAGCTGACTTCGACGCGCTGAGGAGAGTACGGATGAAGATTACAAAGCTGACGACATACATGGTCCCGCCGCGCTGGTTGTTTTTGAAGATCGAGACCGACGAGGGCATTGTCGGTTGGGGTGAACCGGTCGTCGAAGGGCGTGCTCTAACCGTCGAGGCGGCAGTGCATGAGCTGGCAGACTACCTCATCGGCAAGGACCCGTTCCTGATCGAGGACCACTGGACGGTGATGTACCGCGGCGGCTTCTATCGCGGCGGAGCCATCCACATGTCGGCGCTTGCGGGAATCGATCAGGCGCTCTGGGACATCAAGGGCAAGGCGTTGGGGCAGCCGATCCATTCGCTGCTCGGCGGCCAGGTACGCGATAGGATCAAGGTCTACTCCTGGATTGGTGGGGACCGCCCGGCAGATGTTGCAGCAAATGCCAGGGACGTCGTCGCTCGCGGGTTCAAAGCGATCAAGCTCAATGGCTGCGAAGAGATGCAGATCGTCGATACGAACGAGAAAATCGACAAGGCTGTCCAGACAATCGCGACAATCCGGGAAGCAATCGGCCCGCACATCGGAATCGGTGTGGATTTCCATGGTCGCGTTCACAAGCCGATGGCAAAGGTTCTTGCCAAGGAACTGGAACCCTACAAACTTATGTTTATTGAAGAGCCCGTGCTCTCCGAGCATCGCGAGACGCTGAAGGAAATCGCCAACCATTGCTCGACCCCGATCGCGCTTGGGGAACGTCTCTATTCGCGCTGGGACTTCAAGTCCGTGCTGGCGGACGGGTATGTCGATATCATACAGCCGGACCTCAGCCACGCTGGCGGTATCACAGAGTGTAGAAAGATCGCCGCGATGGCAGAAGCCTATGATGTCGCCGTCGCGCCACATTGCCCGCTCGGTCCAATCGCTCTTGCTGCATGCCTCCAGGTCGATGCTGTCAGCTACAACGCTTTCATCCAGGAGCAGAGCCTGGGTATCCATTACAACACGGGCAACGATATTCTGGATTACATCTCCAACAAGGAGGTGTTCCATTATGCCGACGGTTTCGTCAGCATTCCGCAAGGCCCAGGTTTGGGTGTCGAGGTGAACGAAGAGTACGTGATCGAGCGTGCCGAGGAAGGTCATCGCTGGCGCAATCCCATCTGGCGTCACGAAGACGGCAGCTTTGCCGAGTGGTGATCGTGCGCATCTCTCAAGTCCAGGTGAGGACACTTCTTGATCGACGGTTTTGGATCAAGGTCCAGAGGGCTAAGCCGTGACACTTGTGGATATCAGCTCAGGGTCACTTTCGCTTCGGGTAAGCACCCATGGGGGATCGATCCTTGGCCTGTGGAAGCAGGGCGACGGCCGGAGAGTACCGCTGCTCAGACCTGCACCCAACGTCGATGCAGGCGCACCCGAAGCGTCCTGCTTTCCGCTTGTCCCCTTCGGTAATCGCGTTAGGGGCAACAGGTTTGTCTTCGACAGAGCTGTGTTTACCCTTAGCCCGAATACCGAATGGGACCCTCACTACCTCCACGGAGACGGTTGGCTCGCTGACTGGCACCTCGGCGGGCAGACCGACAGGTCAATCGAGATGAGCTTCGAGCACAGGGGCGGGCACACGCCCTATGAGTATCTGGCGAGCCAGTGCTTTACGATCGACGACGACAGCCTGACAATCGCGATGACGGTTGAAAATCGCGGTCGTCAAAGATTGCCATTCGGTCTCGGCTGGCATCCATATTATCCGCTGACGCCCCAGACCACACTTGAAGCCTGCGCCGAGGCATTCTGGACGGAGGTCGAGGGATGGCTGCCGGGGGAGCGGACGAGCATACCAGCGGATCTGGACTTCAGCCGAGCCATCGGTCTGCCTCATCGATGGGTCAACAACGGATTTGAGAACTGGAATGGCCACGCGAGAATCTCGTGGCCCGAGCATGGCATCTCTCTCAGTATGGAGGCTGATCCGATACTTCGGCACGCTGTCCTTTTTCTGTCGGACACGACCTTCGATCCCGGGTTCAAGCGGGATTATTTCTGCTTCGAGCCCATGTCTCACCTGGCGAACGGGCACAATTTACCGGCCTTGGTGGGCTTACGGTTCTCGCACCGGGCGAGTCGCTTATGGGAGGTTTCCGATTGCGGGTCGAGACAAGCTGACGGATGGCATACGATACCGGCATACAACGGTTGCCGCACATCAGGTGTGAACCGGATGGCGGCATCACAGGATAGTCGGAGGAGTAAACACTTATGTCGAAGCGGCTGTCAGGCAAGCGCATCATGATAACGGGCGCGGCACAGGGCATTGGCCTTGCCATTGCCAAAGGATTTGTCCGGGAAGACGCAAGCCTGCTTCTCATCGACCGCGACAAGGCTCTCCTGAACGCCGAGGCATTGAAGCTGCGAGAAGAGGGCTATCGAGTGATAGCACACGCGGTGGACATCACGGATGCCGCCGCGATCAGACAGGCTGTCAGCCAAGCTTCCGACGATTTTGGCCAGATAAACGCATTGGTGAACAATGCCGGGGTCAATGTTTTCTCGGAGCCGCTGGAAACGACAGACGACGAATGGAACCGTTGCTTCGACATCAACCTGAAAGGGGCGTGGAACTGCTCGAAGGCGGTTTTACCCGGACTGATCGAGCAGGGGGGTGGGGTGATCCTCAACATCGCGTCCACCCATGCCTTCACGATCATTCCACATACGTTTCCATACCCCCTGGCCAAGCACGCGCTTCTCGGCATGACGAAGTCGCTGGGACTGGAATACGCGGCGAAGAGCGTTCGCGTGAATGCGCTGGCTCCTGGCTATGTCGCCACGCAGAAGGTTATCGACTACTGGAATAGCTTTCCCGATCCGGAGGCTGCGAAGGCCGAGACGATGAAGCTTCATCCCGGCGGAAGAATTGCATCTCCTGAAGAGATTGCAATGGCGGCGGTTTTTATGATCTCCGACGAGTGCCCGTTCATGAACGCTACCTGCCTGACCGTAGATGGGGGATTGAGTGTCCAGCAGCATCCGGCGTGAGTCCCCGCAGTCAGGCTTGTCCGATGAATTTATATCGCTGGCCTAACTAGCTTGTTTCCCGACTCCGCGATCTGATAGAAAAGTGGCGTCAAAGAGTGAGGAGAATCGTGATGCGCTCGGCGCAAAACATCGGAGAAACGAGCGCTTCTGGAGGCCAGCGCCCCCGGGTGATGCCCGATGTGACAAGAGCGCTAGCCGAGGAAGTTTTGTCGGGAAAATACGCTCCCGGCACTGCACTTCCCACTGAAAACGAATTGGGGACTGCGTTCGGAGTCAGTCGCACGGTCATAAGAGAGGCGATCAAGGTTCTCGCCGCTAAGGGTCTGGTGGTGACGCGGCCCCGGGTGGGTACGGTCGTTTCTGACCCGGACAATTGGAGCCTGCTTGATCCTCAGGTGATCAGCTGGCACGGACCAGGGCTCTTCGATGCCAACCTCCTTGGCGCAGTCCTGGAAACCCGACGTGTGCTTGAGCCGCTCGCCGCCAGTCTGGCCGCCGAGCGTGCGACCCTCCGCGAGATCGCTGACTTGGATGGCGCTTGGCAACTCATGAAAGAAGCCAGCGAGGACGTCGAGAAGTTCTCAGCTGCCGATGTCGAGTTTCACCGTATTCTGTATCGAGCCAGCCACAATCCCGTTTTGAGGCAGATCAGCAGCCTGATCGATGCAGCCCTCACGTACTCGTTCGAGACCTCCAACAAGACCGTCTTCAATCGTGACGATGCCGTTCGGTGTCATCACGCCGTGGTGGAAGCGTTGCGCATGCGCGATGTCGATGGTGCCGGATCGGCTGCGAGCAAGCTCATAGAACAGGCAGCCCACGATATCGATCTTGCAGGACGCAAGGCCAAGGATTCAAAGGGCGAGGACTAGCGATCTGACATACATTTACGCAGACTGCTATCGTCGGAACCTAAAATCCTTGCAATGACAGGGTAACCATACATTTCGGCGAATGCCGGTCCAGCGTCAGATCCGCGACGATCTTCTTCAGCCGCGCATTCTCGTCCTCGAGCTGCTTCAGCTTCTTCATCTCCGGCGGCAACAGGCCGGCGTATTTTTTCTTCCAGTTGAAATAGGTCGCCTGGCTGATTCCTGCCTTGCGGCAGATCTCAGCAACTGGCACACCCTCATCACCCTGCTTCAGGATGAACGCCTTCTGAGCGTCCGAAAACTGCGATGCCTTCATCGTCTTCCGTTCCTTTCCCAGCCAGGAAAATGCGCCGAAAAACTCTAATCAAAACTGGTCCAGTTTGAAGGGTTCGGATCAGTATTTTGGCGGCTGCACTTTAGAGTCCGGTTTGGACAAGTGCCGTTTTGTCCGCGCCCGATTTTGCGCTGGCGCTGATAGGCTTCTTGCTTCTAATCGTCTGGAAATTCCCGCCATGGACCGTCGTTGCTTTGATGGCAGCCGGTGGAATTTCTCTTCGACTATTTAGCGGTCTGCAGTAACTGCAGACCAGCAAAGTCCACGGATTCGTGTAGAATGCCGACATCTCACTCAGGCTTGGGAGGGCCAAATGTGGGGACTGTCGATCACATTGGCGTGCTTTTTGATCTTTGCCACGACCAGCTTTGGCGCTGAGCGTCCACCATTCCACACTTCCATGTTGTCGGACGACGTCTCAATCTCCCTGACGGTTCGTTCTATTACCGCCTCGGTAGTGGAAGGCTATGACTACGATGTGAGCATTGGACTGCTGGAGCAGAGGAGCAATGGCAGAACGGTCTTTACTGATTATGGTAGTCATGACGCCCGAGTAAGATGCTTGCCGGGCACAGTGTATGTTGGTGGTAAGAAGTATACGCCGCTTCCGACCAACGCGGGTCGGGACTGGAAGGAAGACCTCGTCGAGACACTGTGCGCTGCGCCGGTATCGTAGCAACGTGAGGCACTAGAGCATCCAGACCCCAACTCATCCCGTCATGATCGGAGCGCAGATATGGAACCGAATTCGGAGATTGGATCGGCCGGACCTCACGACTTTCCTGCTATCAGGGCATTGTGCAACGGCTTCCTCGATTGGTGCCGCTCGCGTTACGGCGAAAACGCTTGGTTTGTCGACCGGTACTACACGCCAGAACAATGGGCCGCGCTCTTGGAAAGCCTACCTAGAATACATTCGGCTCCAGAAGGCGAGATACTTGTTGCCCGCCTGAACGGGAAAGTGGTCGGCTGTGTGATGATGCAACGGATCGATGAGCACACGTGCGAGATGAAGCGCATGTTCATCAACCCCGAGGGCCGAGGCTTGGGGCTGGGTCGCCGTCTCGCAGCGGGTATCGTGCGCGTGGCTGCCGAGCGGGGTTATACTGCCATGCGGCTAGATACCGGCCGTAACCACAACGAGGCGCTGAGCCTCTACCGCTCTCTCGGGTTCAAGGAGATAGCACCCTACTACAAGCCACCTCCTGAACTGCGCAACCATCTCGTCTTCATGGAAGCCAAACTCGCCGGTTAGCTTTCCTGACCTGTGGTGAACTTCACATTGAAACGGCGGAGAAGCCCGGCTCCCCAGCGCGAAGCCGGGCTTGACCAGCTTACTTGACCTGCGTCACGGTCAATTTGCCATCGACGCGTTCGGCAACGAACTCGATGTTTTGGCCAGCCTTCAGTTTTTCAAGAATGGCGGCGTCCTTGACCCGAAACACCATGGTCATGGCTGGCATGTCGAGGTTCTTCAGGTCATCATGCTTGATGGTGACCTTCTGTCCCTTGGCATCGACCTTGTTGACGACGCCTTTGGTGAACTCCTGAGCAAGGGCAGCGCCTGCTCCGGCAAGCGAAATGGCCAACGCGGCGACGAGTTTTATCACAGTTTTCATGGAGCTTCTCCTTCGTTGATTACTTAGCTGCGACTGAAACGTCGCCATGCATTCCGGCCTCGTAGTGGCCGGGGATGAGGCAGGCGAACTTGAAGTCGCCGCCAGTCGTGAACTTCCAGATGATCTCGCCGGACTCACCCGCTGCCAGGCGAATTGAGTTCGGGTCCGCGTGCTCCATCTCAGGGAACTTCTCCATCACCTTCTTGTGCTCCAGGATTTTATCCTCTTGGTCGAGCACGAACTCGTGGTTGGTTTCACCCGCGTTCTTGATGGAGATTTTCACCGTTTGGTCCTTGCGAACCTTGATGACAGCAGGCTGGAACAGCATCTTGCCGTCTTCGGTCTCTTTCATGGTGACGCGGATGGTCTGGGTCACCTTCGCCTTATCGCCAGGTTCGCCGACCGCCATTTTTTCCCCATGTCCGCCAGCGTGGTTGCCGGAGGCCCAGGCGGGCGTGGTGAGGGCGGCGATAGCCAGTGCAAGTGCGCAAATTTTCATGTCAGGTCCTTTGTTGCTGAGGAAGTGTGTCAGCCGTGTTTCATCGGCTTCGGCGTGATGGTGGTGTTTGCGTCTTTGGCCTTGGGAGCGTCCGGCAGTTCGCCAGTCCACTCCCAGGCCTGGGTCCCGGGCGGGTTCTCGTACCAACCCGGATCGGAGTAATCGTCGGCCGAGATGCCTTCACGGACTTTCACGACCGAGAACATGCCGCCCATCTCGATGGGGCCGTGAGGACCCCATCCGGTCATCATGGGGATGGTGTTCTCGGGAATGGGCATTTCCATTTCGCCCATATCGGCCATGCCTTTGGTTCCCATCGGCATGTAATCGGGCTGCAGCTTGCGGATTTTTTCCGCGACCTTCGACTTGTCGGCACCAATGAAGGTCGGGATGTCGTGGCCCATCGCATTCATGGTGTGATGCGACTTGTGGCAATGGATTGCCCAGTCCCCGAGGTACTTGGCGTCGAACTCGTAGGCCCGCATCGCCCCGACGGGGATGTCGATGCTCACCTCCGGCCACCGCGCTTCCGGCCGCAACCAGCCTCCATCGGTGCAGGTGACCTCAAAGTCATAGCCGTGCATGTGGATCGGATGGTTGGTCATCGTGAGGTTGCCGACGCGGACACGCACGCGGTCATTCTTGGAAACGACAAGCGGGCTGATGTCCGGGAAAATACGACTGTTCCAGCACCACATGTTGAAGTCGCTCATTTCCATGACCTTGGGGACATATGTGCCAGGATCGATGTCATAGGCGTTGAGCAGGAACACGAAATCCCGGTCGACGCGCATGAGCTTCGGGTCCTTGGGATGGATGACGAAGAAACCCATCATGCCCATCGCCATCTGGACCATTTCGTCCGAATGCGGATGGTACATAAAGGTGCCGGACTTCACGAGATCGAACTCGTAGACAAACGTCTTGCCGACAGGAATGTGAGGCTGTGTGAGGCCACCCACGCCGTCCATGCCCGACGGCAGGATCATGCCATGCCAGTGGATCGTCGTGTGTTCCGGCAGCTTGTTGGTGACAAAGATGCGGACACGGTCGCCCTCGACGGCCTCGATAGTCGGTCCCGGAGATTGCCCATTGTACCCCCAGAGATAGGCGGTCATACCGTCCGCCATTTCTCGCTCCACGGGCTCGGCAACGAGATGAAACTCCTTGACGCCGTTGTTCATCCGATGGGGAAGCGTCCAACCGTTGAGGGTTACGACCGGTTGGTAGTCCGGTCCGGAAGTCGGATGCAGTGGAGGCTGCATGTCGGCCGACGCCATTGCCGGAGCGTCCGGCAGGCCCATCGCGGAGGTCTTTGTCCAGGCTCCGGCTGCCATCAGGGCTGCGCCAGCGCCAAAAAGCTGTCGTCTGTTGAACATCTGATTGTCCTTTCTCAATGAACGCCGCCGCCGCTTTCAGATGCCGATGCAACCTCCGTCTCGGCTGTCGCAGCAGACGAGCCGCCGCCGTAAACAGCGGGGGCGAGGTTCGCGTCGGATAGCCAAAAGTCTCGCTTGGCGTTGACGGAAAGCAGGATGGAATTGATCTTGTCCCGAGTGTCGGTGAGCAATTCGAAGGTATTGGTGATCATTCCGTTGTAGGTCAGCAGGGACTCTTCCTCGACCTTGGTACGCAGCGGCACGACGTTGTTGCGGTAGTGCCGGGCGATGTCGTAGTTGGAGCGGTAGGCCTCGTAGGCCGATCTCGCCTCCGAACGCACATTGACGGCTTTCTCCGCCAATTGGTTCGCGGCTCGCATGTAGCCAAGCTCGGCCTTGCGCATCCGGGCCTTGCCGGTGTCGAAGATGGGGATCGCGAACTCCAACTCGCCAGCGGCGGTGGTTTCCCACTTCTTCTTGCCGTCCTCCTCGACTTCGCGTTCAGCCTCGGAGCCCGCCAGGATTTCCAGGTCCGTGACGTAGCGCGTAGCCTCGGTCAGGCCATAGGATCGTGCGGTGGCCTCCAGCTCCAGGCGGGCGACCTGAAGATCAATACGGTTTCTGAGGGCTTCGGCTTCGATTGCGTCGCTCTTGGCAAGCGACCGTGGCAGCGCCGGGAGACTGTTCGGAACCTGGTAGTCGACGTCTGTGCCCCACAGGCCCATCAGTCTCGTGAGTTCCTCCTTGGCAAGACGGGCCGTCAGCCGAGCCTTCGCGGTTTCGCCAGCCAGTTCGGCGACGAAGACATGCTCGCGGGCCTGGCCTCCCTTGGTCATTGCGCCTGTTTCGCCCAGCTTTTCGGCGAGTTCTGAGGCTGCGTCGGCGGCTGCTTGTGCTCGTTGTAGCTGACCGACGGTTTCCCATGCGGCCACGGCATTGATCCAGGCACGACGGGTTTCCGCCGCGAGCTGAAGGGTCCTAACGGCAGCGTTCAACTGAGCCTGCCGGAAACGGGTATCGGCGATCTCGATGTCCCGCTTCTTGGTCATCAGGGCGAGAAGGTTTGTGGTGATCGCCCCCTCGATTGTGCGAAATGCCTCAAGTTCCGGCGCACCGATCCCCGAGAAGCCAATAGAAACCGTCGGGTTCAGCAGGATTGTGGCCTGCCAGGCATCTGCCGCGCTGTCGCCGAGGTCGGCGTAGGCTGCCTGCAGGCCCTTGTTGTTGATGAGCGCGACTTGGACGGCCGTGTCGGCGTCCAGCACCTTGTTCCTGCCAAGGATCGCCTTCACCCGAGAGGACGTTGCCTGTGCCTGCTGTTGGTTTTGCACCCAGACAGTCTGCTTGGACGTGACACCACCGACCTTGGCGGAGACCGTGGAAAAGCCCGCTTCCTTTCCGGCGTATTCGGCACTGCTGACGCAACCGGCCAGAACCAGCGGAATAGCCGTCAGGGCCATCGCTCTCTTGATCGCGATCATGATTGGTCTCCATTCTTCGGAGACAGCTGCTCGTTTTGTTGCCGCCAGGGCTTGGGATCGACAGGCTGGCGGGCAACGAAGCCAGAGATGGGCGAACGGTACCGAATAGGACGCACTGAGTACGTCTGCTGGACGTCCGCCGACGCAATAACATCGGGAGGCGTGGATGCGCAGCCGCCCACCAAGAGGGGCAGCCCCACCACAAATATGGAAGGTTTCATTTCAAAAATCCGAATAGCAGTAATCTACCGGCAGGCGCGGCTGTCGCCACGGCATGCCTTCCGGACCCGTCAGGACGGGCAAATTGCTATTCAGATATTAGGCGGTCGATGCAGAGGCGGCAGCTCGCCAACCAGACTTTGATCATTGACGAACTGCCGGATCGAAGACACGACGGGTCCGCCAACGTCGTGAGCTTCACAAACAATGCCAAAGCCGCCGCAGAAATCCTTGCAGCAGTGCTGTTTGGAGAACTGGTCGTCATCGCCCGTGGGTGATCCGTGATCGTGTTGGTGGGCGACATCTTGGACCGCCTCATCGTCGCTGGTCACACCATGATCGTGGTCAGTTGCGGCGTGATGGTCGTGCGCGCTAGCGGCGCTGGGGGGCGGTAATTCGGGGAAAGCCGACCCATGCATTGCGGCGTTCGCGTTGGACAATGTGTATCCTGCCAGCGATGCGATGATCACCAGCCGCACGAATATGAGCAGTTTGCTCAGTGCGATCCGATACATTTTGCCCATTCCCAAGAGCTACCGCCAAAGCAGCCCCACTTTAATTGCGCCGCCGAAGCTTTCAAAGATTCGCGACGATTGTGAGGCAGTTCGGATAGCCGTCTACGGCTTGCCATCGTTGGAAGGTCAACATCTATTTTGCAGAGCCGCCCGCGATTGGACAGCAATGGGTTTGAGGGAGGCCACCGGCTTTTTGCAAACCACCCCTCCGTTGTGGCCTCCCATATCCTCCCAGGAGAAGAAGGACAGGAGAACACTAGGCTCGAAGGCAGCGCGGGCAATGGGACTTAGGTCCTAACCCGAAGAGCCGATCACTTGACGGTCCAGGTAGCAGGCTCGTCCTTGCGGGGAAGGATCATCCGGTCGATTGAAGCGTCCCGCTTGATCAACGTATGCCACGCAGCAGCGGTGAAGTGGATCGCGACCATCATCAGGATCACCTTCGATCCGATGACGTGAAGCGGTGCGACGGAGAAGGTCAGATAGCTGGCGACGAAACCAAGTGCGGCTTGACCGATTATCGCGGCATAGAAGGCAAAGTGGAGAGCCTTTGCGAGCAGGTCCGCACCCGTCTGCGGTATCGATGGTGATGGCGGCCGCATGATCCTCAGGAGAAGCCGCAGGACCATCAGCCCGCCGATGGCAATCCCTGCATAGTTGTGGACCAAGTGCTGCAGCACGTCGGCGGCCGACGGCTGCACGCCCATATGCACTGCATGATGGGTGCGCTCAATACTACCTCCCGTCAGGTACTGGACCGGCAGTAGTCCAGCGATCACCCAGTGCAAGGCGATCTGATAACCCCTGTAGCCGTTGCGCATTCGATCCTCCAATTGCCGAGGAGGATGCCGCGACTCTGTAAAAATTGGGTATCGACGCCCGCACTCCTTGCTTGCCAAGCTTCCCAGCCCATATCGCCATCAGGAACAAAATTCTGCTTTCGCGATTTGGATGCGAAAGGGAAATTCACAGTGAGCCGTATTAGTAGCAAAATCGCCCATGTCATAATGGCCCTGGCGTTGAGCTTGATGGTGATCGCGGCGATGGCGATGGCTCCGTCGGTGAACGCTGGCTTGCTGGGCGGGCAGTGCGTGCATGCCTACTCAGGCTCACATGATGAAAAGCCGGATCCGGACACAACACATGTAGGCGCATGCTGCACCGACATGCATTGCTGTCCGCTTATGCCGAGCGTCCTTCCAGACGATACGTCGTTGCAGTTAGACGACATCCTTTTTGCGGGACATAGGGCAGCAAGCCCGCTCTTGTTGATCAGGCCAATCGATCCGCCGCCGAAAGCCTTGCCGGTTTGACGTTTCGATCAACCCAATCGATGGAGAGTCCCGATGAAAACGAAATACCTTGTTACGGCTTTTGCCGCGTCTTGCCTGTCGCTGGCAGCGCTTCCTGTTGCTTCCCAAGAAATGTCTTACCCTGAAAAATGCAAGGGGATGGACATCGCCAAAATGGGCACGTCGTCCGGCGACGGGATGAAGATGGACATGTCTTCCGGTGGTGACATGAAGATGGACATGCCCATGGATCAGATGGGCGACTACCAGAAGGCCACGATGGAAGGCATGAAGTCGATGCACGACGACATGATGCAGGGGATGATGCAGAAAGACCCGGATGTGGCTTTCGTCTGCGGGATGATCGCCCACCACATGGGCGCAATCGCTATGTCCGAGGCCGAACTGAAGTACGGCGATAACAAGGCGGCGAAGGACATGGCGAAGAAGGTCATCGCGGCGCAAAAGAAGGAAATCGCCTACATGACCAAGTGGGTCGAGAAGGAAGCCAAGTAGGAGCCGGTCGTGCACCACCAATCGGAAGAGATGAAACGTTGCATCGAAACCTGCCTGGCTTGCTACAAGGAGTGCTGCGTTGATGCCTGCCGCAGCTGCGCGGAAAGCTGTGAGAAGATGGCCGCCTGAGGCCGTCAGGAGGGCCGGGTGACCGGCCTTCCATTCAGGTTCTTTTCGGAGGCTGGGGGAAGTGATTACCCGCCTCTGACCTCATTTTTGATACGCACCACCGCGCATATGCCTTTGCGGGAACGCCCCCTAACCAGCTGCCCACCGGGCTGAGGGAATACGAGTATTGAATTTTGACGATTACCCGGGAGCCTTCTGAGATCGGCCTGATGACGAAGTCCATGTGATAGGAGTCGATGACCAGCAACTTCGGATGGCCGAGGGTTTGCCACGACTTCCGCCAGGGCGGTTGCCGCTCAGTTATGATCTCTTCCACGAACAGGCTCATACCGAGAACCTTGCCACGCATCTTCACGATAGAGCCGACAGCTTGCCCGTTCCCAGGATCGACGTCGTATTCCATGGTGGCCCCCAGCATCATCAGCGAGGGCTTCTGCATATGGGCTCCAACAACGGTTGGATCATCAAGGAACGCGAAGACCTGCTCGGGCGGAGCCAGCAGGTCAATGGTGCTTGTCGCAGAGTCCTCGTACGTCATCATGCGCCATCCTTGTGATCATGACCTCCATGACCACCGTGGCCGTGGAATAGGTGCATCAGCGGACATGCCAAAAGAAGGAGGTATGGGGCGATGCCAAGGGCGTGCGCCCAATGCTCCCGGAGCATGAAGAACACGACGATGATGCCAAGTGATGCCGCCATCAAAATCCAGGTGCGCGAATTCATAGTCCGATACTCCTAAGTCTGAGGGAATTGCCGACGACGCTCACGGACGACAGGGCCATGGCGGCGGCAGCAATGATGGGGGAGAGGAGGATTCCGAAGACGGGGTAGAGAACGCCCGCCGCTATTGGTACGCCAGCAGCGTTGTAAATGAAGGCGAAGAACAGGTTCTGCCGGATGTTGCGCATCGTCGCCCGGCTGAGCTGTCTTGCCCTGACAATGCCTTGTAGATCGCCCTTGAGCAGGGTAACGCCCGCACTTTCGATGGCGACGTCCGTTCCGGTCCCCATGGCAATTCCGACGTCGGCGGCCGCGAGTGCAGGTGCATCATTGACGCCGTCCCCGGCCATGGCAACGATGCGGCCCTCGCTCCTCAATCGCGAGACGATCTTGCTCTTGTCTTCCGGGAGGACTTC
The DNA here is from genome assembly GCF_014851575.1 of Rhizobium sp. RHZ02. Classification (NCBI taxonomy): domain Bacteria; kingdom Pseudomonadati; phylum Pseudomonadota; class Alphaproteobacteria; order Hyphomicrobiales; family Rhizobiaceae; genus Rhizobium; species Rhizobium sp. RHZ02. The sequence continues at coordinate 88,657 of NZ_JACUZX010000003.1, read as the reverse complement.
CGCCTCCACCGAGGTGATGCCGAGCTTGCGAGCAACTGCTGCCGCCGTCGTCTTGTTGTCGCCGGTCAGCATGACAACTTCGACGCCTTCTTCCATCAGCACCTTAACGGCCTGCGGTGTCGTGGTCTTGATCGGGTCGGCGATGGCAAAGAGACCGGCCAGCGAGCCATCGATTGCCAGGAAGATGACGGTTGCGCCTTCGTCTCGGAGTTCCTCTGCTTGAGCGGTCATCGGCAGGACGTCGACGTTAGCGTCGGCCATGATCCTGTGGCTTCCAAGGATGAGCTTCTTCCCGGCAACAGTGCCCGTCACGCCTTTGCCAACCGGACTATCGAAGTCTTGTGCGTCGTGGAGTGGGAGATTCCGCTCTTGGGCGGCAACGACTATGGCATGGGCAAGCGGATGCTCGCTCGACCGCTCCAGGCTGGCGGCCAACTGCAGGACGTCATCAGCCGCCATGCTGTCGCGAGGAATGATGGCTGTCACTTTTGGACGGCCCTCGGTGAGAGTTCCGGTCTTGTCGACCACGAGCGTGTTAATCTTCTCGATCCGTTCCAGTGCCTCGGCGTTCTTGATCAAGACCCCAAGCCTTGCGCCGCGACCAACGCCCACCATGATCGACATCGGGGTCGCCAGACCCAGGGCGCAGGGGCATGCGATGATCAGGACAGCGACGGCAGCGACCAACCCATGGGCAAACCGTGGCTCTGGCCCGATCAGCAGCCATGCGACAAAGGCGATGACCGCAATGACGATAACAACCGGCACGAACCAGCCCGACACCTGGTCGGCCAGGCGCTGGATCGGCGCACGAGAGCGCTGCGCCTCGGCGACCATCCGCACGATCTGGGACAGCATCGTGTCACGGCCGACCTTTCCGGCCTCCATGACGAAACCGCCGGTCTGGTTCATGGTGCCGCCGATCAGCTTCGAGCCGACTTCCTTTGTGACAGGCATGGACTCGCCCGTGATCATGGACTCGTCGACCGAGCTTCTGCCTTCGAGGAGGATGCCATCGACCGGTACTTTCTCGCCGGGCCGAACCCGAAGCCGGTCCCCGACCACGATGACATCGAGGCCGACATCTTCGTCGGAACCATCCGATTTCACCCGTCGCGCCACCTTCGGAGCAAGATCGAGCAGGGCCCGGATCGCTCCGCCCGTCTGCTCGCGGGCCCGAAGCTCAAGGACCTGGCCCAACAATACGAGGACCGTGATGACTGCGGCGGCTTCAAAGTAGACCGCCACCGCACCGTCGTTCGAGCGTACTGTTTCGGGGAAGATTTCCGGGAACACGGTCGCGACCACACTGTAAATCCAGGCGACCCCAGTTCCCATCGCGATTAGGGTAAACATGTTGAGGCGACGGCTGACCAGGGACTGCCATCCCCGTTGAAAGAACGGCCAGCCAGCCCAAAGCACGACAGGGGTGGCCAGAACCATCTGTACCCAGTTCGACGTCTGAGCGCCGAGAAGCGTGTGCAAATTCGTGAGGTGGCCGCCCATCTCCAGCGCCAGGACTGGCAGAGAAAGCACCAGGCCGATCCAGAACCGCTGTTGCATATCGATCAGCTCGGCGCTGGGCCCGGTCTCTGCTGTCACGACTTCGGGTTCAAGGGTCATGCCGCAGATCGGACAGTTCCCTGGGCCGGGTTGTCGTATCTGGGGATGCATGGGACAGGTATAGATCACCGGCTCGCCGGTTATCGTAGGCGGCGGTTCCGCCATATGTTCATGGTCGTGATGATGTACCGTTGTCACGAGACACTCCGTGTTTTCCGTTGCCAGCTCGCGCGGCCGGTTATGGCCACGCTCGTTAGATCAAGCAGCGGTACGGGGTGGTCCCAGCGAAGGTGGGAACATGACGCCGGTCAGGTGGCCGACGGGTTCCCGATAGGCAACCTCAATGAAACTCGGAATGTGATGGATTTCTGTCGCAACAGCTTCTGCGACGAACACCAGACACTGCAGGGCACAGCATTGGCCAGGGACAGTGTGCGGTTTTGAATCGTCGCAATCCTCGTGGCCGTTCTGGCCGGCCGAAACGTGCGTGTGGGGAACAACGGAGAGGTCGGCTGTGAAGCTTGGCATCACAGGGGAAAGGAAGAGCAGGACTGCGATGAAAACCGCGACCATGACTTTCCGTCCTTGAACCTCGTCGCTAACTCGAACTGGGCTGAATCTTGCCAATGTCTGTAGATAGCTGAGACGCAAAGTAAGACATTGATCTTGATCAAATTCAAGTTGGTGCCGCCTTGCCGGGTTCGTTTATCAATCTGCTAGCGAAGGGATGCCATGAGGTCCGCTATTATCGGGACATTGATTTTTGTAACTGTCGCGTCTGCGGCGATTTGCGCGGATGACATCGTGACCCTTAGACAGGCGGATATGAAGGCAATCGCTGCTGCTACCAAGTCCATCGCGGGAATGTTCAAGGTGCCTTCAACCTATTCTTCGCCCGATTTCAAGTGGGCAGCCGAACTTATCCGAGACAAGGCGGGTCAGACACTGATCGACCATTTCGCGTCGGAAGCTGGATCTCCCGCTTCGAAGGCGAAGCCGAATATCATCGAGGAGCGCGACCGTTTCGATCGTCTGGCAAATGACCTCAAGTCCTATGCGGCGGCGCTGGCTGTCGCCGCCGAGAAGAACCCGGCAGTTATGACCGACAGCATGCGGATGAAGCCCGGCGAACCGATGGGCGGTGGACCGTTCGGCACGCATGTCCAGAGCGAGGCCGAGCTTTCGTCCATTCCTGCCGAGCATACTTTCCACCTAATGCTGCAGACGTGCACAACCTGTCACGTCAGGTTCCGAATGGAATGACTTCCCTCGATGCCCGTATCCCCGGGAAGTGTTGCTTTTTTGGAGATTTCGTCTCTGCTCCAGGCAGCGTCGCAGCGCCAAGACGCAGGGGACGCGGCGCTTTCGCCGCATCCCGTTGATCGGAAATGAGAAGGACCTAGTCGTCCATTTCCAGAGTCCGATATTCTCCACTTTCGGTGTCGTAGACCTCAATCTCGACGGAACTACCGTTGCGTTGGATACTCTCCACGTCCACGTCGCGATACTCGCCCGCCTCCTGGTCATAAATCTCAATGGTTCGACCAGTTCGCACGAGGTTGCCCTTGCCGATCTCCACCGCGCTTCCCGTTTCAGTATCTACGCCGTCCCACGCAAGAGCGCTCACAGGTAGGGCGAGCAGGATGCCGATCAGGCTGGCGGATTTTCTTAATGGCAATGATAGCCTCCAGTCTTGTGGTCCGTATGACAGCCATTGCTATCGGTTCCACCACCATGTGCCCACGAGTTTGTAAAGCAGGCGAACGTGACAAAAAGTGCCGCAATAGTAAGCTTCATAAGTAGTCCCTCGGCAACAGGTGGTATGAGATGATCTCGCCGCAATACTTGCGGAGTTGCTGAATTTAATGTTTCCCCACCCTTTGATCATCTAATCAATGCTGCACTTATCAGTCGAGTGCATATTTGAGGTTATACTAACCTTTTAGTTGTCGTCTCTGCTTGGACCGCGCTGTCGGCTGTTCGGTTCTGAGGCCGTTTACCCCGAATGGGGCATTCATGGCCGGAACATCCTCTTCATCGCTTGCGTTGGCGAATTCCTCGATGATCGGGCAGTCTGGCCGTCCGTCGCCGTGGCAGTGGTTGGCGAGATGCTTCAGGGTCTCCGTCATCGCATGGATGGCGGCGGCCTTCCGCTCCAGTTCTGCAATATGCTCCATGGCGATGGTCTTGACGTCTGCGCTTGCGCGAGAGCGGTCCCGCCAAAGAGCGAGCAGTGTCTTCATCTGCTCGACGGAAAACCCGAGATCGCGTGCGCGGCGGATGAAGCGCAGCGTATGGATGTCGTTGTCGGCGTAGGTTCGGTAGCTCGATTCCGTTCTATGAGCAGGCGTGATCAGCTTGATCTGTTCGTAGTAGCGGATCATTTTCGCCGAAACGCCGCTCGCCTTTGCGGCCTGTCCAATATTCATGTTCGATCTCCTTGAATGCGGGCGGCCCTTCTTCGGCCAGCTCGCTTCGCCTGGGTTATGGGTTTGCAGAACGGAGGCGTAGCGCGTTTCCGAGGACGAAGACGCTGGACATCGCCATGGCGGCTGCTGCGAATATCGGCGACATCAGCGTGCCGTTTACCGGGTAAAGCACGCCTGCCGCTACCGGGATCAAGCTCACGTTGTAAGCAAAGGCCCAAAACAGGTTCTGCTTGATATTCCGGATCGTCGCCTTGCTGAGGGCGATAGCCTTCGGCACTCCGTTCAGGTCGCCAGACATCAGCGCGACGTCTGCACTTTCGATAGCAATGTCGGTGCCGGTGCCGACAGCAAGGCCGACATCCGCTTCGGTCAAAGCTGGGGCGTCATTGATGCCGTCGCCGATGAAGGCCACCTTACGGCCGCCAGCTCGCAGGCGCTTGACCGCCTCAACCTTGCCGTCCGGAAGGACTTCGGCCACGACCTCGTCGATGCCCAATTGGCGGGCGATTGCGTCGGCGGTTCGTTTGTTGTCTCCGGTGATCATCGCCACCTTCAGGCCGAGTGCATGGAGCGCAGCCACGGCTGCTGGGGTTGTTTCCTTTACAGGATCAGACACCGCGATAATCGCTGCGAGATTGCCGTCGATGGCCGCATAAAGGGGCGACTTCCCCTGATCGCCAAGAGCGGCGGCCTTCTCCCGGAATTGGCCGATGTCGATACCCGCTTTCTCAAGGGCGCGGTCAGCACCGACCAGAACTTTTCGGCCGTTGACCGAGCCTTCAATCCCGAAACCGGGGTTCGCCAAGAACTCGGTGACGGGAAGAACATGAATGCCCCGTTCCCAAGCCGCTGCGGCCAATGCCTTGGCAATCGGATGCTCTGACAGGGTCTCGACGCTGGCGACCAGTTGCAGGACCTCGACTTCGGCATATCCGTCCCGGACCTCAATATCGGTCAGCTCAGGGCGGCCCTTCGTCAGGGTGCCGGTCTTGTCGAGAGCGACGACATCGGCTTCGCGAAGGCTTTGCAGAGCTTCACCCTTCCGGAACAGGATACCGAGTTCAGCCGCACGTCCTGTTCCGACCATGATCGAGGTCGGTGTGGCCAGACCCATGGCGCATGGGCACGCAATAATGAGCACGGCGACCGCGTTGACGAGCGCGAAGCTCAATGCAGGAGAGGGGCCTAGCAGGTGCCAGCCGACAAAGGTAATCGCCGCGGCTAGGATCACTGCCGGGACGAACCAGCCCGTGACCTTGTCCACCAGGGCTTGGATCGGTAGCTTCGACCCTTGAGCGGCCTCGACCATCTTGATGATCTGCGCCAGCAGCGTGTCGCTGCCGACCTTGGTTACCTTGAAGATGAAAGTGCCGTTCGTGTTGATCGTGCCCCCGACGACTTCGCTCTCGGCGGCCTTTTCAACGGGGATCGGTTCACCCGTTATCATCGATTCATCGACAAATGAGCTTCCGGTGACGACGATGCCATCGACCGGCACCTTTTCGCCCGGGCGGATACGAAGGAGGTCGCCGACGATAACGTCTTCGATCTGCGTTTCGATGAATTCGTCATTCCGAGAGACGAACGCGGTCTTCGCTTGCAGTCCGATCAGGCGCTTGATCGCTTGGCTCGTCTGTCCCTTGGCGCGGGCTTCCAGGAAGCGCCCCAGCAGGATTAACGTCACGATAACGGCGGCTGCCTCGTAATAGACGTTAGCAGTGCCGGACGGCAGCACGCCCGGTGCGAACGTGGCCACGACGGAGTAGAGCCAGGCAGCTGTGGTGCCAAGCACGACCAGCGAATTCATATCCGGGGTCCAACGCAGAAGGTTCGGTACGCCCTTCTGGAAAAAGCGCAGGCCGGGTCCGAACAGGACGATGGTTGCCAGTATGAATTGTAGGTAGAGATTGTTCTCCATACCGATGGTGTCCATGATCAGTTCATGGACGCCCGGGATGAAGTGAGACCCCATTTCCAGCAGGAAGAGTGGCAGAGTGAGCGTTGCCGAGACCGCTAGCAGGACCTTGAGCTTGGAGATTTCGGCAATTCGGTGGTCTTTTTTTCCAGAAGTCTGCGCCGTGTGCAGGCGGCGGACATCGTATCCGGCATTCCTTACTGCAGCTTCAAGCGCTGGCGTCTGGACAGCACCCGCTGCCACACGGACAGTCGCCCGCTCGGTGGCCAAGTTCACAGAGGCGTCGATGACGCCGGGAACAGCTTTGAGCGCTTTCTCGACGCGGGCAACGCAGGAGGCGCACGTCATTCCCTCAACACCGAACTCCTGTGTGTCGACCTTGGCCTGATAGCCCGCGTCCTCGATGGCGCGTAAGACGGAGCCTGAATCAACAACGTCGTTGAAGGTCACACTAGCGCGTTCAGTGGCGAGATTAACCGAGGCATTGTCCACGCCGGGGAGCGCCTTGATCGCTTTCTCCACGCGGACGACGCACGATGCGCACGACATACCCTCGATTTCGAACTCTGCCGGTATCGGAAGGGCTTTGCTTTTTTCGAACTGGGATAGCGCAGTCATGGGGGATTCCTCATTTCACTGCAAAGATAAGTAATCCTTCCCATGATGGGAAGGTCAAGGGACTTCTTTCATCTGTTTGATGTGGATCAACGCCGCGTCACGCCATCGTGTTTACTGTCGCAATCAATCCATAATATGCTGGATGGCATGGCAGGGAACTTGGATCGAAAATTAATGCGTCTTGCCACGATGGTCATTGTGGCCATTGGCTTGGTGTTCGCGCAATTTGCGGCCGCCCACGCTGCTCACTGTGCTGACAGCTCAGCTTCCTTTCATATTGTGGTGCAGGATCACTCTGCTGCAATAACGGACAATGCCCACCGGCATTCTGAATCGTCGCATCCGGTCGCCGGAAACTGTTGCGTTTCGACTTGCTCGATATGTGCGACACCTTTCTACTCTGGTGGTTCAGAATTCCTGCAGGTGTCTCACTTAGTCGTCTATGGGAGACAGGTCTCTCCGTTGACAGGCCACTCGGTGCCGCCCGGGCTCGATCCGCCTCGTATTGGTGTCTGACGTTTCTTCGCTGGCGCATTGCGCCCAGACTCTCGAAACCGGACAACGAATATGTACAGACGCGAATTTCTCACCCGCACAGTGGCTGCGGCCGCCACCTATGCCCTCGTCAACTCTGTCGCCACCCGGGCAGGTGCCGAGACCAATCCTGTGGCGGGATCAACCCAGAAGCTGAACATCGTCAAGAGAACCATCGAGGTGAGTGGTAAGCCTGCGAGCGTACTCGGCCTAACTGCGCCAAACGGCTCACCGGGGCTGATACTCGATGCCGACAGGGCTTTCGATGTCGAGTTGTCCAGCCAGATCGACACCCCAACACTGATCCACTGGCATGGGCTGACGCCGCCATGGGACCAGGACGGCGTACCGGACAATCCCGCCGCCCTAATCAAGCCGGGCGAAAGCCGACACTATAACTTCCCCCTTGCATACGGCGGGACCCACTGGATGCATGCCCACACGCTGCAAGAGCAGAGCCTCCTTGCCGCGCCGTTGATTATCCACACGGCTGACGACAGGAAGCGCGACGAGCAGGAGGTCGTCGTTCTGTTGCACGACTTCTCGTTCAAATCCCCCGAGGAGTTGCTTGCCGATCTGAAAGGCAAAGGTGGAGGCATGGACATGGGGCATGACATGGGGTCCATGATGAACATGTCCGGCGGTTCCATGAAGATGGACATGGGCAAAATGCCCATGGGCAACGGAATGGCGATGGGAGGGATGGACATCAACGACATCGAATACGATGCCTACCTCGCCAATGACCGCACGCTTGATGATCCAGAGGTCTTCCAGGTCGAGAAAGGCGGGCGCGTTCGCATCCGGCTGATCAATGGCGCGACGGCTACTGGCTTCACCATCGACACTGGAGGATTGGACGCAACACTGGTTGCCGTCGATGGCCACGAGATCGAGCCGGTTCATGGGCGACAGTTCCCGGCCACGATGGGCCAACGCCTGGATATCGTTGTGGAGGTTCCGAAGGAGGGTGGCAGTTTCCCCGTCCTTGCGCTTCGCGAGGGTGCATCTCAACGGACAGGGTTTGTCCTCGCCACCCCCGGCACGGATGTCACAAGGATTGCCACAAGTGGTGATGCAAACGGTCCATTACTTGGGCTCGACCTCGAACAAGGTCTCCGGCCACTAACACCCTTGGCAAAACGTCGGATCGACAAGTCCTACGAGGTCACGCTTTCTGGAGACATGACGAAGTACGCATGGACCATCCAGGGCGACGCTCTTGATGTCACTTCGGGAGACCGCGTCGAAATCGGGATCAGGAACATGTCGATGATGTCTCATCCGATGCATCTACATGGCCACAAGTTCCAGGTCGTCGGGGTCAACGGACGACGAGTGACCGGGGCCATCCGCGATACAATCCTGTTGCCGATGATGTCGACGGTGACTGTTGCGTTCGACGCCGATAACCCCGGCCATTGGCCATTCCATTGTCATCACCTGTACCACATGGCGAGCGGGATGATGACATACATCGGGTACGAGGCCTGATGTCGGCGCAGATGCCCCATCCACTCCCGGGGGGCATCTGCGCTTCTTTGTCAAGGCGGGCTCTTGCGCGGCTGCGAGGACTAGAGAGAGGTGAAGGTGTTCGGGTAACCCGCGTTCTCGATAGCCGCCGCAATAGTGGCAGGGTCGAGAGCCGTTTCCACCTTAGCCGTCCGGGTCGGGAGGTCGACCTTGGCCTGAGCGGTGGGATCGGCGGCTTTGATTGCCTTTTCCACCGTGCCCGCACAGTGGCCGCAGGTCATGTTCTTGATGTTGAATTCGTACATCGAAGGTCTCCAATTCAAGTGACCTGTAACATGTGGCGCTTCCCATGGTTGGAAGGTCAAGGGGCCACACAACTTTCGTGGCCAAGAAATACACACAGGGAGTCGCTGGCACCCGATCAATGGATGATGGAAAAGGAAAACGAGATGAAACGCAGAGCTTTTATGTGTCTCGCCGCGACCGGTGCAGTTGCCGCTTTGACTGGCCCCGCGCGTGCTTCACAGGTCCAGATGGACCTTTACAAGGACCCAAGTTGCGGCTGCTGTGAGGCCTGGGGTCGAGCCATGGCCGACGCTGATTTCAACGTAGTCGTTCGCAACGAGGATTTCACTGCAGTGAAAGCGAGGCTGGGCATCCCCGAAAATATGCAAGGTTGCCATACGGCTGTCGTTGGCGGCTATTTCTTCGAGGGGCACGTCCCACTGGAGGCCGTCCAAAAGATCATGAACGAACGGCCGCAGATTGCCGGTCTTGCGGTACCTGGCATGCCAGCCGGGTCGCTGGGGATGGGAGATGATCCCAATGCCTCCTACGAGGTCTACAGCCTAAGCAAACCAGACATGAAGCCTACAGTGTTCATGCACATGGGGAAGGCCTAGCGGCCCATAACTGCATGCCATCCGATAAATATCATCGCAGTTCCGAAAAACAGCGCTGCGATGAGGGCGATCTGGGGGTCTGCCTTGATTTTCAATCGGGGGCGCACGCACCGCTTCGGCCGCAGTCGATGGGCACGAACCAGGGTTGGATTGGCGTGTTGATGTTTACGGCGACCCGACGTGGCTCATCCTCCCGTTGATGCAGGGTCGATTTACAAGGTGCTCGGGAGAGGATTCCAATTATCGTGGTCTTGGGACCGTTGACCAGCTGGAGGATTATGATGCGGCTATTCCTTGCATGCATGTTGATCGCTTTTTGGAGCGTTGCAGAGGCACACCACGCACCGTCGGGCTTCAAATACGAAGCGTTCTGCTGCAACGGGGATGATGAAACCGGCGACTGTCAGCCGATCCGGTCGGAAACGGTGCACCCTAGCGGCGCGGGATACCAAATCACCTTGAAGCCCGGCGATCATCGCCTCGCGACCCGCCAACATGTTTTCCTGGTTCCGCAATCGAAAACGCTGGAGTCGCCCGATGGACTTTTCCATCTTTGCTTGTTTCCCAACGAAGATACGGTTCGCTGTTTCTATGCGCCACCGATGAACTTCTGACGACGCGGCGAAAGCAAACTCAACGCTGATTTTATGTCCTTTCACGGGTCACGATATTCGGAAGATGGAGCTTTCGTCGCGCCGGTTCTTCCTGGATTCGCTTTTGCGCAACGAGCAGGCAGCCATACGTCTATCCGAGGTCATCGATGGCAACGGTCAGGACATCCTTTTGGCCGCGTGCGGACACGATCTTGAAGGCATCATTGCCAAGCGCAAGGATAGCGCTTATCGCTCCGGTCGCCTCGGAGACTGGGTTAAGATCAAAAGTATCCAGAGTGACAGCTTCACTGTCGTCGGATACGAGCAGTCGTCGGTTGCGAGGGGAGGGATCGGAATCTACTTCTCGCTGCCCGAAACGGTGGCGACTGGGTATACGTTGGGTCTGTTGGGACCGGCTTTCGCATGAGCGTCGCCGAGAAGCTCCGCTGGATCAGATCAAACGGAAGACGCCTCCGGTCTCTTACAGCGGCAGGCGCAAGAACTTGGTCTGGGTCCAGCCCACGCTTATCACAGAGGTCGAGTTCCGTTCCTGGACGCAGGACGGGAAGCTTCGGCACTCTTCCTATAAAGGGCTGCGTGAGGTGCTAGACAACGCCGCTGTCGTCTTTCAAATTCTGAAGGCTGGTTGATCGCTGAATTGTTGAGCGGCCTGCGTCGACGGCTGGAAGCTACATGGCGCTCCTTGGAGACAAGAAGATTGCGATGTGGCTCTTGGAGCCGCCGTCGTTCAAAGGGCGCTCGCTATCGCTAGGCAGAGCACAAACTGCTTTGGGCAGCTGTCACGTTCGCAGCAGAAATTCTCGCCGGAGCTGGTTGCACGAGTAGGGCCAGATCGTTCTGGGCAGCCATGAGGATCTGACATCAAGGCACACGAGGAAGCCGACGCTCGGGGACCCCCTCGACGTCCAAGGCGGGATGCAAGTTCAAGAATTTCATCATCATCGATGTCGGAATTCATCTCTTTCGTCCGTCCTTGGTAATAAGGAGGAGTATCCGGAATGACCTATGCAAAAGCCCACAGCACAGACGAAGAAGCAATTGTCGCCATGCTGATGATGCGCGCGACCGCAATCGGGGAGAAAAACGCAAAGCAGGCGTTATCGTTCGACGCAGCCGACTCGGTGGAATTCTCGCTTGCCCCACCTCTCGCGTACTACGGCAAGGATGAGGCCGGACTCCAAGAGTGGTTCGACACCTGGGACGGCCCGATCGGCGGCGATGTGCAGGACGGCAAGCTCACGATCGGCGCGAACGCGGCCTTCTGGAGTGGCCTCGTCCATATGACGGGCACGAAAACGGACGGTGCAATGGTCGACCTCTGGTTTCGCCAGACTTTAGGCCTTGTGAAAAGGGAAGGGCGGTGGCTGGTGGCCCATCAGCATGCGTCCGTCCCGTTTGCAATGGATGGCAGCGGGAAGGCGATGCTCGATCTGAAGCCATAGGAGCTTGGTGTTCTTTCGTCTTGGATTAGGTCCGCTTCGGTGCCGCCGAAGGTCACTGAGGATATGACCCTGGTCCGCAGGCAGAGACTTGGACCTGCTCCGGCTGATCTTAGGGCATCCTTTGTAATGCCAGGAGCCAATATCCGCCTCCCTAAGAAGTGAATAGCAAGCCCCGAGCACAGCCGCCGACATGCCTTAGCTCGCCGCAATCAATTAAATAACTATTTAGATACAAAAATTTCTCATGTATTTTCCGATGGTTAGCATGATTTCTCCGAAATTCCACTGCCTTTCCAATCTTGACAGCCTCTGAGTTTCGCTGTCTGCTTCGACCAGAGGAGACCGCGCAGGGCTCAAGACTGCACGCTAGAAATTTCCAGGAGGACATTGCTGTTATGTTGAGATTTGCCGTCGTCGGGATCGATCATGGGCACACGTTTGATCATGTGAAGGGCCTGCTTGCGGCCGGTGCCGAGTTCGTTGGATACTGCCCGCAGACCTCAGTGCCAGCGCTCTTGGAAAACTTCAAGAAGACCTATCCGGATACGCCGCAGATCGATCGCGATAGGATCTTCGCTGATCCTTCGATCGACGTGATCTGCATCGCCGCAATCCCGCGCGACCGCGCCGGATTGGCCGTCCGTGCGATGAAGGCCGGCAAGGATGTCATGACCGACAAGCCAGGCGTGACGACTTTTGCCCAACTCGAGGAAGTCAAGCGCACCGTCGCCGACACCGGTCGCATCTTTTCGATCTGCTTTTCCGAGCGCCATTGCGTGCGATCCGCTGTCAAGGCGGGCAAGCTCGTCAAGGAGGGGGCGATCGGCACGGTGATCCAGACGCTCGGCATGGGGCCGCACAGGCTGCAGTTGCCCACACGCCCCGCCTGGTTCTTCGATCCGGAGCAGTTCGGCGGCATCATCGTGGATATAGCTTCGCATCAGGTCGACCAGTTTCTCTTCTATACGGGCTCGACCAGCGGCGAGGTTGTCGCAAGCTCGGTCGGAAACTTCGGCATGTCCGACAAGCCGGCCTTTCAGGACTTCGGCGAGGTACTGCTTCGCTCCGAGAAAGCCTCGGGCTATGTGCGTGTCGACTGGTTCACCCCAGAGGCGCTGCCGACCTGGGGGGATGGTCGCCTGACCATCCTTGGCACCGAAGGCTACATCGAACTGCGCAAATACATCGATATCGCCGGACGGCCCGGCAAGGACCACCTCTTCCTCGTCAACGGCACGGAGATGACCCACATCGATTGCAGCGGCGAAAAGCTCGACTATTTCGATGCCTTCGCCGCCGACGTGCGCGACCGTACGGAGACGGCGATGTCCCAGGCTCATGTTTACGAAGTCTGCCGCCTTTCGCTGGAAGCACAATCAAGGGCAGCGCGCCTGGGTCATCGTTGAGGAATCCGCCATGTCCAAGAAGTTTCGTGTCGGCATCATCGGAGCGGGGATCGCCTCGCGCCACCTGACAGGCTTTGCCTGGAACAAGGATCTGTTTGAGGTTGCGGTCCTTTGTTCGCTGGACGAGGAACGCGGCCAAGCGCTTTGCGAGGAGTTTGGCATTCCCGAATATACCCAGGATGCCGAGACGATGATCGCTCGTGCGGATCTTGACATCATCGATATCTGCACCCCGCCAAGTTCGCATTTCGAGCTCTGCCGCAAGGCAATCGAGGCGGGAAAACATGTCATCTGCGAGAAGCCGCTTTTCGGCTCTATCGCCGAAGTGGACGAGATGGCTAGGATCGTAGCGCGAGCCGAAGGTCCGCAACTGATGCCGATATTTCAGTACCGGTATGGCTCGGGACTTCAGAAGCTGAAAATGCTGATCGATCTAGGCCTGACCGGGACGCCGTTCCTCACCACGATCGAAACACATTGGTGGCGCGGCCCCGACTATTATGCCGTCCCGTGGCGCGGAAAATGGGTGACCGAGCTGGGTGGCGGTCTGCTTGGTCACGCGATCCATGCGCATGACATGCTGAACTATGTTCACGGCGCCTGCGCCGAAATCTTTTCCTACGGGGCGACACTCGTAAACCCGATCCAGGTCGAGGATACGGCAGCCCTTTCGGTAAAGATGAAGAACGGCTCGCTGGCGACGCTGTCGATGACACTGGGCTCACGGAAAGAAATCTCGCGTCTGCGGTTCTGCTTTTCGGATCTCGTCGCGGAAAGTATTCTCGAGCCCTACACGATGGGCCGGGACCCCTGGAGCTTCGTTGCCGGGACCGGGGAGCATCAGCAGCTCGTCGATGAGGCGCTGGCCGGTTATGTGGTCAAGGAAGACGGCTATACCAGACAGTTCGAACTGTTCCACCATGCGCTGACATCGGGAGGCGAGCCGCCGGTGACGTTGGAGGATGCTCGCAACTCACTGGAGCTCGTCACGGCGGCCTATCATTCGCAGCGCACCGGCAAGCCGACGCCGCTGCCGATCCTTTCCGATCATCCGCTCTACCATTCCTGGTTGCCGGAAGAAGAGCGGCGTCTGGCGGCCGGGGCCTGATCCATGATCAAGAGCTTCGAGCATGTCGGCATGGTCACCGGCGACATGGACAGGTCACTGGCCTTTTACCGCGACCTCCTGGGTCTGCGCCTTCATTTACGAAAGACGATGGGGAACGGCACTGAAGTGGCATTCCTGGATAGTGGCAATGGCATGCTTGAGATTTTTGCGCCGCCCGGCGGCGCGGGGCCTGCCTCTGATCTTGCAGCCGCAACATCGGGCGTGCTGCACATTACCTTCCTTGTCGATAACGTCGATGAAAGCTTCGCGAAGCTGGAGGCTGCCGGAGTGGCAATCAAGGAGCGACCGCGTCCCGCCGTCAATTCGGAGGTGCTGGACCGGGTGGCATTCCTTCGCGACCCCGATGGTATCATCGTCGAGCTCGCCGAACGCCGTGATGAACGGAAGCTCGACTGATCGCAAACGAGAAGGCCCCCGAAGCGTATTTTTTTTGCGCTGCGGTAACGACTCCGTAATGCTCGTTTGTCAGCCTGAAGGCAACAATACGTTCCTTCACGGCTGGGCTTGTTATGTCACGCAGCAAAGACGACTGGATCAATCAGCGCGCTTACGCACTCTGGGAAGCCGAAGGACGGCCGGAGGGGCGCGGTGGCGAACATTGGCAGCAGGCGGCACGCGAGTATCAGCAGCTCGAACTGACCCGGGCCTCGGTCGACGGCAGTGACCTCATCGAGCGGCTGCGGACCATGCGCCGCTTGATGCACCCGAACGACGTTGAAATCGGCGTCGGTGTCCGCGGTGAGGAGCAAAAGGCATCTGCCTGAGTAACACCCATTTTATGGCAGAACCTGGAAGAATGCGTGCGCTGCCGGGCTTCTCGCTGTGTATGTCGCTTCAAGAAAGGCGCGCCCTACCTCGGCCGGCGAGTCGTGGTGGTATTCGGCCGGTAGGCCCCTAGCAGTGCGTTCCAAGTCAGAATACGAGGCCAATTTGCTTCGTCAGTTGCCGTGATCCGCATATGACGCTTCACAGGTGTTCTGGCCTTGACTTGCCGTGACCGCAAATGGCACGGTAGCGACACCTGAATTTGATCAGCGGGTTACATTTTCATCGAGCACCCATTGCGGATCATATCACTCTCCAGCATTCCCCCTCGGTTCGCCAAGCTCGCTCCGACCCTGAACAGTCTCGTTGATCAGAACGGTCCGATCAACGAAATACGGCTCTACATTCCAAAGCGATATCGGCGGTTTCCGGAGTATGACGGGTCACTTCCTGCCGTTCCTGACGGGATTACGATTGTGCGCCCCGACGATGATATGGGACCGGCGTCCAAGGTGCTTTTTGCTGCCCGTGAATTCCTCGGGAAGGACGCACAGATCCTCTTTTGCGACGACGATAAGGTCTTCGAGTCCGACTGGGCCTCGCGACTATTCCTGGCGCAGAAAGAGCGGCCGAACGAGTGTGTCGCGCTGATCGGTAAAGATGTTCCGAAAGCCTTTGCAACCTCGACCCCGTTTTTGCCTAGGGCGGTGCGCAAGCGAAAGCTAACGTTGGCGCTTCGAGCCCGCAGGCTTCACTACAAGGTCGCCACGAAGGTTTTCCGGGCTGAGGTGCGCCGGCCGATGCCGACCCTCATAGAAAGGGGCGGTTATGCCGATATTTTCCAAGGCCTCGGCGGGGTTGTCGTCCGCCCCGAGTTCTTCGACGATCTCGCCTACGACATTCCAAACGTTCTTTGGACGGTCGACGATTACTGGCTTTCCGGCATGCTCGCGGTCAAGGGGATCGCGATTTACCTTCCTGCCGGGCTCGCCGAGCCATTTTCGACCGGCGCCCATGAGGTTTCTTCGCTCTACAGGGCAACGATTGAGGGTGCAAATCGCGCCGAAGCCAACCGTCGATGCATTGAGTATATGCAGGAGCGTTTCGGTATCTGGCGGTGATGCCTGTTGAGAGAGCCACCCAAGCGCCTTCTGCCATTCAGGAGCCAGCGTCTCGATCTCGATCGGCTTGTCATCTTCTGAATGCCAGAAATGCCACTCTCGCCGACGATCATTGCCGTCCAAGCTTAAGTCGAGAAAATTGGTCCGGGGATCGGTCATGGTTCTGTCCTTTTGAGGATAACAGCAGACGGGCGCGGGATCTTCTGCTCGCACATGGGCGAGTGAGCGGTTAAGGTCGCGCATGGAAAAGCTCCTGATCGCGATTTCTCTCGTATGCATTGCCATCGGCATAGGGGAGCTGATTTTCTCTGTGCCTCTTTTCTTCGAATGGGGTCCTGGAGAGAACTGAGCGGATCGCTGCGTTAAAGTTCGCCAGCAGTGCTGACCAGAGTTGATTTTCCGGAATGCCAATCTATGATTGTGAAGCCGGCAAGTGAGGGCAGACTTATGCGATACGCATTACTAAAAGGGTCTGACATATGCATGGTTTCCGACTCTCTCGCAAAAGCAGAGAGGGAGCGCGCATTTTTCTTGTCCCGCTACGGTCAAACCGTCGAAATTGTTGCGATCGAGGACGGCGATGAGGCCAGCGCTCGGCTGCAGCGACAATTGGCTATCAGGAACCCACGTGATGAAACATAGTCTGGGCAAGGCGTAGGAGCGACGCTCGGCGCCCGGGCGCCCTTGGCAGGGTTCGAACCCGCGACTTCTCAAGCGCCACCAGCCTCCGTCATTTCCGCACGAGGACGTTGCCCGACCGCAGCCAGAATGGCGGCAAATAGAGCGGCGTCGAAGAGAACGGCAGAATATTGTCGGAGAGTGTCACGCCGAGCTGATCTTCCATGAAAGTGCGTCGTGCGGCAATGCGGGCATGCATGTCAGGATAGCGCTGGCGTATCTCTTCGCGCAGCCCAACGTCCGCGAAGGCCACCATGTCTTCGCAATTGAGAGCCCAACCGGCAGGCATCGGCACCGGTATCACGTCGACCTGGAACGGCATGCCGGATCGCAAGCGCTCGGTCGAGCCGGGGCGTACGGGTGAATGAAGCCACTCCTCGTGACTTCCGAGGTGACCGGGATTCAGCGCTGAGTTGAGACCCGCGGATTTGAGCTTTTCGGTGACCGCGGAGAACAGATCACCGCCGGTCACGCCGATATCTGCGGTCTCATACCATGTGATCAAGGCTTCGAAATAGGCCTTCGAGGGCTTCAGGAATCCCTCGTCATGGTCGGTGAGCAGGCCGGCGCGCGAAGACAACGCTCCCCAGTAACCGAGTGCGGTCGTTACGCCGTCTCCCTTCTTCAGGCGGCGGGTCGTCGGGCTTCGCAAACCAATGATGCTCTCGCCAGCACTGACGGAAGCAAACATGGTGTGGACGTTTACAGGGTCCCCCTCGTAGCCGAGGCGGCCAAGAGCCTCGAATTCCGTATCTCCCTCCCTTGCGCCGGAAACGACCCTGAAGAGCGCGTCCGAGCACCGCATGGCGGCCCATTCGAAGGCCGCGAGCTGATCGACATCGATGATCGCGCGATGGCCGGTTTCCGGGTGCATGAGCACAGGCGTCGCATCGACCAGTCGCGCCGAATGACCGATCGCCCGGCGCAGCGCATTCACGATGAAATGGGGAACGAAGAAACTCTGCCCATATTCTTCGTCCTCCTCGGCCGCGAGATATTTCCAGCCGACCAGTCCAATGGAATCTCCGTTTTTGATCCCTGCCTCGCGCAGTCGATCGCCGAGCCGCGGGTTTTGACTGCGGTCCTGTCCCAGGAGGCTGAAGGTTTGCGCGCGCAATACGTCGACACCTGGAAGACCGGCAATTGCCGTATAGCTCTCGGATTCGTTTCCGGTGATGATGATGCGGCGCCCACCAGGACCGAGGAGTAGCAGCGCCTCCTCGAAACGGGGCTCGAAGCCGGAAAGATGCATGATGTTTCCGAAATGCTCGCGATCAGCATAAACGACCAGCCAATCGGTGCCAGCGGCCTCAAGGGCTGCGTCCGCGCGCGCGGCGTAGGTCGTCGATGGGATTTTCGGCTGCACTCCAAGTGGTCCGAAATTTGGCAATGCAACAGGTGCTAGACTAATCGACATCAAGTTCCTCCAAGCGAAAATCAAAGCCAGACAAAGATAAAAGGCGCAAAAACGTGTACAGCGGCGGCCCGATCGCCAAGCAACAAAAGATTAGCATAGCCGAAGCACGCAACGTTGCGATATCACCCTTTCAAAGGTGGAAAGCTCTCGATCATGAATCACGACAATAGCCGCGACGTTCCTCCCACGATTGCCGATGTCGCGCGCTTGGCGGGTGTCTCGCGCGCCGTCGCGAGCCGGGCGCTGTCGAACGAACCGCGGCCGGTATCGTCCGAGAAGCGCGAGCGCGTAATTGCCGCCGCCGCAAACCTTGGCTACAAGCCGAACCTCCTGGCGCAGAGCCTGACCACCAAAACCGTCAACCTGGTCGCCGTCGTGGTCAACCACATCCACGATCTGTCTGATCTCGACCTGTTCGACCGGCTGATTGATCAGGTCCAGTCGATTGGCAAGCAGGTCATCTTGATCCGGATCGGCTCGGTTGCGCGCGTGGACGAGTTCCTGCGCAACGGCGTCGCCTACCATGTCGACGCAGCGCTGGTCTTCTCCGACTTTGCAGACGCCCCGACTGTCCGTCGCTTGTTCCGTTCCGACAGCGTTATCATGCTGAACGGTCTGCACGACGAATTCTCCCCCGCAATCATCCCGGACGAAGATGCTGGCATCGCGGAAGCTGTGGCCGACGCTGCGTCGAAGATGGTGCGTACAGCCGGGCTCGTCACCGGCCGCGCCTCCTCTCCCGTGGAGCAGGCACGCATTCGCTCTTACCACGAGGCGTTTTCGCGCTACGGCATCAATCTTACCCGGACGGTCCAGGGCGACTATTCCTATGAGAGCGGGCATGCCGCGGCCAACGCATTGGCCGGCGCCGATTGTCCTGATGCGGTCTTCTGTACATCCGATGCCATGGCGATGGGCATCCTTGACGTCTGTCGGACCGATTTTCCTGCTGGTCGGCCGTCGCGGTTCCGGCTCTACGGTTTCGACAATCTGTCGCTGACCGATTTCGATGCCTATCCGATCTCGTCCATTGGCTACGACAAGCTGCTCTATGTTCGCCATATCGTTGAATCCGTTGCCAACCCTGGCAATTTCACGCCGGGTCAACCGCCGATCACGGTGCCCACACGTTTTGTGCCCCGCCTCACCGCTTAAACGAAAACGGGCTGCCAGGAGGCAGCCCGAAGTTCAAGTTACCACAGAGGGGTCAGGGCAGGGGGATTGGATTCAGGACCCCACCACTTCTTGTAGTTCGCCGCATAAGAACCCGACTGGATGTAGTCGGAAACGAACATGTCGAGCCAGCGCACGAATTCCGGGTCACCCTTGGCAACGGCAATACCGATCGGATCGTTGGAATAGAGGCCAGGCAGCGTCACGAGCGACGGATTCTTGGTAGCCAGATAATCGAGCAGCGATGAATCTTCGATGGCCGCATCGACGCGCTTCTGCTGCAGCTGGAGAACGCCATCCGGAGCAAACTGATCGACGTAGACGAGTTGGGCATCGGGAACGGCGGTCTTCAGGAAGCTCTCGCCCGTCGTGCCGCGTCCGACGACAACCTTCTTGCCGGCCAGGTCCTTCAACTCCTTGATAGCTGCATCCTTCTGAACGATGATGCGCAAGCCAGCACGATTGTAGGGAATAGTGAAGTTCACCGTCTTGGCGCGCTCGAGCGTTGCCGAGGTGTTGGCAACGGCGACGTCGATCTGGCCCGAAACGAGCATCGAGATCCGCGCGTCACCCGAGACGTCGACGAATTCGACGGGTACGCCGAGCTTCTGGGAAAGCAGCGTCGCAACGTCGACATCGTAACCAACAGGATTGTTCTGCGCGTCACGGAAGCCGATCGGCTCGCCGCCGAGCGATACGCCGATCCGAACGGTGCCGCGCGAACGGATGTCATCGATCATTCCCGCAAAGGACGGAAATGCCGACCCGGCCGCGATGGCGAGGGCGGCAAGGGTAGTCAGAATACGCTTCATGGTTTCATTCCCTCTTTTGATTATGCCAGTTTCGCTGCCCGCAGTTCCGGTTCGGGCATCGATTCCTCCCAGAGCCAGTAGCGAATTTCGCCCTCGCATCTGAAATTCACGACCTCATGGTTTCCCTCGGCGTCGACTGCATGGATCACGACGCCGGCGAGAAATCCGGTGGAGAGTTCATCGAGCTCATCGACGGCAAGCTTCACCGCGTCGGAGAGCGAATAGCCAAGCTTCATTGCAAGAACAACGGTGCGCGCTGTCGAGCAGCGCATCGTCATCTCACCCGTGTGGGTGCAGGCAGCAGCGCCATAGCGGCTGTCGGCATAAAAGCCGGCGCCGGGGATCGGACTATCGCCAAGGCGGCCTGGATATTTCCACGCCCAGCCGGAGGTGGACGTTGCGGCGTGAATGCCGCGCGCTGAATCAGCCGACAGGAAGACGGTCGTATCGCGCACACGCTCCGGATCAGTGATGGCGCGGCTCAACGGCGCGAGCGGAATATTGGGAAACTTCGCCAGATCCTCCGGTGACAGTTCCCTTTCCAATCGTTCCCACCAGACCCGCCTGCTGTCCTCGAACAACACGTCGTCCTCTGCGAAACCGATTTCAGTTGCAAAGCGCCGAGCGCCGTCGCCGGTCAGCATGACGTGCGGAAGGCGTTTCATCACCTCATAGGCAAGACGCGCCACCGGCAGCGTATTCGGCACGGCACCGACTGTCCCGACATCACGTGTGTTGCCGTCCATCACCGCAGCGTCCAGCTCCATGTTGCCGAGCATGTTGGGCCAGCCGCCATAGCCGACGCTGCGGACCTTGACTTCGCTCTCCACCTTGCTGATCCCGGCGACCATTGCATCAAGGCTGATTGCACCGTCGCGCAGCATCTCCACGGAGGTCGGGAAACCCGGCCACGCTTCTTTATTGGCCAAAAGCAGCATCTTGAACCTCTAATCTTTGCGCATCTTGGAAAGGAACTGGGCGACGCGCGGCTGTGCCATGCCGCCGTCGGCGGCGAAAAACTCTTTGGTCGGCAGGTCGACCAGCAGCCGGCCCTTGTCGAGGAACACGATACGGTCCGAAATCTGCCTGGCGAACTCGACCTCGTGCGTCACGAACAGCATCGTCGTGCCTTCCTGGGCAAGCTTTGCAAGGATCGCCAGCACTTCTGCCGTCATCTCCGGATCAAGCGCGCTGGTCACTTCGTCGAGCAGCAGATAGCGCGGCTGCATGGCAAGCGCCCGGCATATTCCGACACGCTGGCGCTGACCGCCCGAAAGCTGCGCCGGATAGGCATCAGCCCGGCTCCCGAGACCAACCGACTCGAGCAGTGCTCGCGCCGTCGCCTCCGCCTCAGCGCGCGGTTTCTTCAACACCTCGATCGGCGCCAGCGTGATGTTGCCGAGCACCGTCATATGCGGATAGAGGTTGAAGAGCTGGAAGACCGTACCAGACCGCTTGCGGGCCTCCGCCAGTTCCCGGGGTTTGCCGACATCGAACTCATCGACCGTGATCTGGCCGCCGTTCAGCTTCTCCAGGCCATTGATGCACCGGATCAGCGTCGACTTTCCCGAGCCGGAGGAGCCGAGGATCGAGACGACCTCGCCCGGCTCGATCGTCAGATCGATACCATCGAGCACGGTGGTCTGGCCGAAGGCCTTTTTTACGTTTTCAACTTTGATCATGTCAGAGCCCTCTCCAGGCGCTGTGGGCGCGAAGGCGATTTTCGAAGCGCGTCCCAAGCAAGGCAACCAGCTTGGCGGCGGCGTAATAGAGCAAGCCAACGGCCGTCCATACAACAAACGGCTTCAGCGTTCGCATGTTGAGGATGTTGCCGATCTTGGTAAGGTCGACCACGCCGATCACCGAGATCAGCGATGTGACCTGCAACTGGTTGACGAGAAGTGCAACCAGTGGCCCGACCGCGAAGGCGGCAGCCTGCGGGGCGAGCACATGTCGAAGGACCTGCCAACGTGTAAGCCCGAAGACTCGTGCCGCCTCGATCTGATCACGGCCGATGGACTCGATTGCCGAAACCGCGATGACATAGATGAAGGCGGCTGTATTGGCCGACAGCGTGATCGTCGCCGCGGTAACCGGCGTGACGCGGATATGGAATAGCCCTGGCAAACCAAAGAACACCAGAAACAGCTGCACCAGCACCGGCGAATTCTTCAGGAGTTCAGAAACGAAGGTGATCACTTCGCTGAGGACGGGCACACGGTAGTAGCGCACAATTGCCCAGGCAATGCCGATCACCAGGCCGATCAGCGAGGTCGCGAGAAAGAGCGCGATATTGACCCCGAGCCCTTGTGCGAGAAGAACCAGATCAAAGGCTGTAAAATCGGCAAAGCGCATCAGGCAACCGCCTCCATCATGTCACGGTTGAGACGGCGATGGAGGATCGCAATCGCGAGCGATACGAGATAGGTCAAAGCCGCATAGACGACGAGAAGCACAACATAGACTTCGAACGGCCGGTAGGTCTGCGACACCACGATCTGCGCCGAGCCGGTCAGTTCGTTGAGCGTGATCGTCGACAGGATCGAAGAGGTGAGGATCATGTTGATCAGAACCGAGCCGAGCGGGCGCACGGATGTCCTGAGTGCGATCGGCAGGACAATGCGCGTGAAGATCACCCTGCGTGACAAGCCGCTCACCTCCGCTGCTTCGATGATGCCCTGATCGATCGCCAGGATACCGGCGCGGATTATATCGGACGCGTATGCGCCGCCTGCGATCGACAGCGCAATCACGCCTGTTGTGAACGCATCGATGTAAAGACCGATCTCGGGCAGGCCGTAGTAGAAGAAAAACAGCTGCACGATGAACGGCACGTTGCGGAAGATATCGACGTAGACGAAGGCAATTCGCCGCAGCGCCGCTGACGAGGATGTGCGGGCGATTGCCACGAACGCACCCATGATGACGCTGCCGACGAGCGCGAGAACACACGCTTCTGCTGTCAGCAGCGCGCCTTGTGCGAGAAAGCCAAGATGGGGCAAGAGAATCGACAGGTCGAGCCGCACGATCTTTCCATGAGCACGAGTGAAACCGGTTTCATCGTGTCTCGATGACCGAACATTGTCAAGAACGCCCTGGAGATTTCCTGCTATATCCAGCGCGATCGGAGAGATTCGTCTAGTCCGGCGGATTTGCACCGTGCCTGAAGCAGTTGGGGCGGCACCGCCTTTCCGACTTTTCAAGCGTCATTCAGATTTACCCACCGGACGAGCACCGCCATGAGCCATATTCCGCAGATCGACTACACCACAGCCTCTGAAGAGATTCGGGCCGCGCATGACGAGGAGATGAGGGTACGGGGGCGCATGACGAACATGAAGCGTACCTTGCTGCATTCGCCCGCCGCCCACCGCATCTATGCCGAATGGTTCACGCTGCGCGCAGAGCTTTCTTCAATCGCGGATCGACCGATCTGGATCTTCTCGCATTCCATTTCAAAAGCTGCGAACTCAAGGATCGCCATCACTTTCTTTCGCCGGGCACTGATCAATGCAGGTTTCGACCCGGAGGCTTTGGTACTTTCCGAGGAAGA
This sequence comes from Rhizobium sp. RHZ02, assembly GCF_014851575.1. Lineage (NCBI taxonomy): Bacteria > Pseudomonadati > Pseudomonadota > Alphaproteobacteria > Hyphomicrobiales > Rhizobiaceae > Rhizobium > Rhizobium sp. RHZ02. The sequence goes on along the minus strand of NZ_JACUZX010000003.1, from coordinate 65,113 downwards.
GGCGCTGCTCGATGCCTTCGGCACGGCGATCGTTGCCAATTCCAACGCGGTTCCCGCCGAGATCTGGACGCAGCTGAAAGGGCGCTACGATGCAAAGACGCTGGTCGATCTCGTGGCCTTTGCCGGCATCATGCTCGCAACAGCGGTCTTCAACAATGTCGTGGAGGTTGACTTCGATCCAGAGCTCGAGCCCTTCGCCGCAACCGGCCGAACGGCGTCCTGACGGACCGCATCCTGTCGAGGTCAGGCGAGCCTAAGCGTATTCGCCGGCTGCCGTCACCTTTGTGGCCAACTCACGGGCCACAAGGACGGCATGTTCTGTAATCTGGGGCAGTCCCATCAACTCCCCAAATGTCCCACGGGCCAGGGGGCCGGAAATAAGCAAGGTCGGATCAGGACGGCCATCGGCACTGATCGCCTCCGATCGTTCGGTACATTCAATGCCGAGGCCGGTCGGATCAAGCTGCAAGCGCGATTGATCGCGCAGGCGAGCGAGCCACGCCTGGCTTTCCAAAATGCTTCCATGCGCGGGACCGGTTGTGACGACGACGGCATCAAAGGTCTTCTGTAGCGGTGCGCCGTGCCGCAGTCTCAGTTCCACATGGATTGCCTCGCCGTCACGTTGCACCCGAGCGACGGAGGCCGCCAACACCTCCATCCTTCCTTCGGCAATCGCTCGCTCCAGCACCTCTTCCACCTGCGGAGCGATGCGGAACCGGTGAGCGTCCCAATAAGGCCTGATATGGCGTACGATCCTGCAGCGTTCGGCAATCGGCAGGCTCTGCCAGATCGCGTGGCCGTGACCGCGAACCTGGTCGATCACGGCGTGCCACGTCAATCCCGCGGCTGTGGCTTCTGCAATGGTCCGCCGGATCCCCCGCAGCAGCGCCGTCGCGCTATGAGGCGGGGCGGTCATAAACGCACCGAACGGCTCCTGTGGATACGGAGCATGCCCTCTCGATCTCAATCCGCGGCGCGAAATCGATGTGATCTGTCCGCGATGGCCGGTACGCGTCAGCGAAGCGACGATGTCGGCTGCGGTCAGGCCGTTGCCGACGACCAGCACCCGGTCCGCCGGACGGACAACGTCGAGCGCGCCGGCAACGGTGGAGTTGGCGACAAAGCGGGGGTGTCCTTCGAGAACTCTGAGAGCACGAGGCGCTGACGGCGCGGGATGGCTGGTGGCGATCACCAGGAAATCGGCAACCGTTCGTCCGCCCTCGTCATCGAAGATCTCCCAGCGCCTGCCGTCCCGGCGTACCTCGACAACGGCCGCACGGCGATGATGCACGGTCCCGCTTTGCACCAGGGGAGCGAGCGCCGAAGCAATATAGGCGCCGAAGACATGGCGTCGGGGGAAGAGGTTGCCATCCGACCGGGACGCGTCCGGGTCGTCCGCGACAGCATCGTTGCGGGCCATCCATTCGACGAAGTCCTCAGGCCGATCCGGCAACAGGCTCATGCGGGCGGCGGGAACATTGATCCGATGTGTCGGATCGGTGGTGTCGTAGGCGAGCCCTCTGCCAAGCTCTTCTCGTGGCTCGAAAACCACGATTGTTGGTGGCGGGCTGCATGTGGAGGATGCCAGATGGTACGCAACGCCCGCACCAGAAACGCCTCCGCCGATAATCGCCACGACGGGGCGACACGTCTTGCCACGGGTGTCCTGTCGAGATGTCACGCTGCCCTGCTTCACTTGATCGCGACCCAGATCGCCTTTCTTGTAAGGCGCGTTTTATCCGTCGCGCCCCGATGGTTCAATTTAAAGGCTCACAGCCAGGACAGCAACTTCAATATTCTACAAAATTAGTAGAATTTTTATCCCGCTATCCCGCCAAAGCACCGAAGAGTTTTTCCGTGCTGCAGCGCAATAGAGATGGGCTTGCTTGGTTTATCCTCGGCGATTTTGAAATTATCTGGCCGTTCGAGGCTTGCCTCATCAATTCAAGACGGGAAACACCACAATGAACAAGAAGACGCCCAAATCCAGCCTGACGCGTCGCGCAAGCCTTGCCGCGATCGCCGCCTCCACGATCGCTCTGATTGCATTTGCATCGCCTGTCGCTTCCTTCGCCGAAGACAAGTCGATCAAGGTTGGCATCATGAGTGGCGAGGACGAAGACGTCTGGCGCGTTGTGGCCGCCGAAGCCGCCAAGAAGGGCCTGACGATCGAAGCGATCGTCTTCAACGATTATACGCAGCCGAACGAGGCGCTGGAGCGCGGCGAAATCGACGCCAACGCCTTCCAGCACAAGCCCTATCTCGACAACCAGATAAAGCAGCATAGCTATCATATCGTCCCGGTCGGATACACCGGCGTCTGGCCGATCGGCCTTTATTCGAAGAAGCACAAGACCATCGCCGAGTTCGCCGAAGGTGCGACGATCGGCGTTCCGAACGACCCATCGAACGAAGGTCGTGCGCTACGCGTTCTTCAAAACGAAGGCATCATCAAGCTTAAGGACGGTACCGGCATCCTCGCGACCGTTACCGACATTACCGAGAACCCGAAGAACGTCGAGATCAAGGAGCTTGATGCCGGTGTGGTCGGCCGTGCCATCGATGATCTGGATGCGGCAGTGGTGAACACCGACTGGGCCCTGAAGGCCGGCCTCTCGGCGGCTGACCGCATTGCGCAGGAACCTGTCGCTGACAATCCGTACCGCAACTTCATCGCTGTCAAGCAGGGCAGCGAGAACGAAGACTGGGTGAAGACGCTGGTCTCGTCCTACCAGAACGATGCGGTCAAGGCGGAGTTCGACAAGGTGTATAAGGGAACCGGCCTCAGCGCCTACTGATCGACATTCGCGCCGAGGGGTTAGGCGCGTTGAACAAGGCGGCCCGGGCGTTCCTTGCCCGGGCCGCCTTGGGCGTTTCCGAAGGGAAAGACTATGAATTCAATCGTAACGGCCTCTGTAATCGAGACGCCGCAAGCAACTGCTGAGGCGGTGGTCCGCCTGGTCGACGTACATCGGCATTTCGGCACCACCCCGGCCCTCGATGGCGTAGCGCTCACCGTCCACAAGGGAGAAATCCTGGGTGTAATCGGGCGCAGTGGAGCCGGCAAATCCACATTGATCCGCTGCCTCAACGGCCTGGAGCGTCCGGATCGCGGCTTAATCGAAATCGAGGGGCGCAGCATCGTTGGTCTCGACGAAGATGAGTTGCAGCCGCTTCGCCGCCGCGTCGGAATGATCTTCCAGCATTTCAACCTGCTGGCCTCCAGGACGGTCGAGGAGAATGTCGCACTGCCGCTGAAGATCGCCGGCGTGGCAAGGACCGAGCGCCTGAGGCGCGCACATGAATTGCTGGAGCTTGTCGGTCTCGCGGGTAAGGCGAAGGCTTATCCATCGTCCCTGTCCGGTGGCCAGAAGCAGCGGGTGGGCATTGCGCGCGCGCTTGCCGCAAGCCCTGCCTTGCTCTTGTCCGACGAGGCGACATCGGCGCTCGATCCCGAGACCACACGGTCGATCCTGGCTCTTCTGAAGGACATCAACCGCAAGCTCGGCCTCACCATCATCCTCATCACGCACGAGATGGAAGTCGTCCGCAGCATTGCCGATCGCGTCGCCGTCATCGATGCCGGCCGGATCGTGGAGGAAGGACAGGTTTGGTCGGTGTTCGCTGACCCAAAAGCGCCGATCACCCAGAGTCTGCTGTCCGGCAGCCGCCCGCAATTGCCGGAGCATATCGCCGCCCGCCTTTCGCCGACATCAGGGGAAGAAGCGATCCTAAGCATCGACATGGCGGGCCTCGCCGCACAGGGCGCGGTCTTTGCCGACCTGTCTGCGGCGCTGCCGCAGTCTTTCCGGCTCGTCCACGGAGGTATCGACCATATCCAGAACCAGCCGGTGGCGCGGTTCTTCATTGCTGTCCCGATGCGCGACCCTGCGCTCAAGGACAAGGTTCTGCAGTTTCTGAAGGCTCGCTCTGCGCGGGTGGAGGTCCTTGGCTATGACACCGATCATGTTTGATCTTCTGCTTCGTTCCCTCTGGGAAACGATCCTGATGACGGGTGCATCCGGACTGATTTCGCTGGTCTTCGGCCTGCCGCTCGGTCTCGCGCTCGTTCTCACGAACAAAGGCGGCATGGCCGAGAACGCCTGGATAAACGGCATCCTTGGGGCCATCATCAACGGGTTCCGTTCCGTGCCGTTCATCATCCTGCTGGTGGCCCTGATCCCGGTGACGCGCCTGATCGTCGGCACTGCGCTTGGCACCTGGGCGGCCATCGTCCCGCTCGCCATTGCCGCAACGCCCTATTATGCACGGATCGCGGAAGTGTCGCTGCGCGAGGTCGATCGCGGACTGATCGATGCGGTGCGCGCCATGGGCGGCAATCGCTGGACGATCATTCGCGAAGTATTGGTACCGGAAGCCTTACCCGGCATCGTCGCCGGCTTCACGGTCACGTTGGTGACCCTGATCGGGGCCTCGGCAATGGCCGGTGCGATCGGCGCTGGCGGTCTCGGCGACCTTGCCATCCGCTATGGCTACCAGCGCTTCGAGACGACCGTCATGGTGGCAGTCGTTGCCGTCCTGATCGTGCTTGTCTGCGGCATACAGTGGCTCGGCGATCGACTGGTCGAAAGGCTTGACCACAGGTAGTCAGCGGCGAAACGCAGCGGCAGGGTGCGAGGATGGCAGCCTGCCGCTGCCGCCAAACAGCTTCTGCCTGAGAGGTCCCTCGGTGTAGTCCGCCTTGAACAGCCCGCGCTCCTGCAGCACGGGAACGACGAGATCGACGAAGTCGCGCAGGCTTTCCGGCGCCACCGTGCGCGCCAGGTTGAAGCCGTCCACACCGCCATCGGAAACCCATGCCGCCAGGCGGTCCGCCACTTGCTCGGCCGAGCCGACAATCGGTTTCATACGGCTGCCGAGTACCATTTGATCAATGATCTGGCGCAGCGTCACCGGCTTTGGCGCTTCCCTGGTGATTGCGGCGAGCGCAGACTGATTGGCATTGGTGGATTTCTGCTCGATCGGATCGTCGAGGCCGTATTTCGAGAAATCAATGCCTGTCGAGGCCGAATAGTGCGCCAGGGATGCTTCGACACTCGCATGGCGGCGGTAGTCTTCGAGCTTGTCGAATGCCTCCTTTTCGGTGCGACCAACGACAACCGTCACAAGGCCGAGAACGCGCAAGGCATCCGCCCCGCGCCCTGATGCCGCCGCCTTGTGCTTCAGGGCCGCCACGGTCGGCCTTGCCGCCTGCGGGGTCGGGGTCGCGATGAAGACGCATTCGGCGTGTCGGGCCGCGAAATCCTGCCCGCGCGTCGAAGCGCCCGCCTGGAAGAGCAGCGGCGTGCGCTGTGGCGAAGGCTGCGAGAGATGAATGCCCTCCATCTTGTAGTATTGCCCGTCGTGCTTGACGGCTCGGACTTTGGAAGGGTCGGCGAAGACGGCTCGCGCCTTGTCGCCAAGTACCGCATCGTCGTCCCAGCTGCCCTCCCAGAGCTTGTAGAGGATTTCGAGATAGTCCTCGGCCGCGTCGTAGCGCGCGTCGTGTTCCGGCAGTTTGTCGAAACCCATCGCGCGCGCAGCACTGTCGAGATAGCCGGTGACGATGTTCCATCCGATGCGACCCTTTGTCAGGTGGTCGAGCGTCGACATGCGCCGCGCCAACAGGTACGGCGGCTCGTAGGTCGTGTTGACCGTTACCCCGAAGCCGAGATGCTTGGTGACATAGGCCATTGCCGAGATCGGCATCAGCGGGTCGTTGACCGGGATCTGCGCGCCAGCCTCGATGACGGGTGCCGGACTTCCCTTGTAGACATCGTAGACTCCAACGATATCCGCCAGGAATATCCCGTCCAGCTTGCCCCGCTCGGCTGTCTGGGCAAAGTCCACCCAGTAGTCGAGGTCGGTATAGTGAAGGGACGTATCGCGTGGATGCGTCCACATGCCGTGATTGATATGACCGACGCAGTTCATGTCGAACGCGTAGATCTGCATCTGCTCCATACAATCATTCCCTGGGCCGGTAGACCCGGCACCGTCTTGAGCCACGAGGGACGCTTTGCGTACCCCTAGCTCTTACCTTTCCACGGAACGAGGGTTGCTTCCAAGAGGCGAACGGCAGCGCTGAAGGCAAATGCACAGGCAGCGATGATGCCGATGCCAACGAAGACAACGTCGGTTGCCAGAAACTGGGACGCCGACATGATCATGTAGCCGATGCCGCGGTTGGAGGCGATCAACTCCGCTGCAACGAGCGTGCCCCAGCCGACGCCAAGCGCAATGCGGATACCCGTCAGGATCTCCGGCAGAGCCGATGGCAAAACGATGCTGACAAGAAGCTGCCAGGGCCGGGCGCCAAGCGACCGCGCCGCGTTGACGCGCTCGATCGGCAGGGCGCGCACGCCAGCCTGCGCCGAAAGGCAGATCGGTGCGAACATGGCAAGCACGAGAAGCGTTACCTTCGACGTCTCGCCGATGCCGAGCCAGATGATCATCAGCGGCAGATAGGCGAGGGGCGGTAGCGGCCAGTAGAATTCGATCGGTGTGTCGAAGATGCCCTTCGCCCAGCGATTGAGCCCCATCAGCAGGCCGATCGGGATGCCGGCGGCAATGGCGATGGCAGCTGCCGTTGCAATCCTGAACAGGCTTGCCGAAATATGTTCGCCGAGCGACGCGCCGGCATAGCCGTCATGATAGACGGCTCCGATCTGCGTGGCGACCTCCTGTGGTGTTGGCAGGAAAAGACGCGGTACCAACCCCAGTCTGGCGATCAGCCACCAGGTTCCAATCAAAGCGACGGCCGTCGCGAAGCTGATGACAAGCGTATTGCGTTCGCCGACGCCGAACCCGTTCATCTCGACGGTTTTCGGTTGGTCCGTTTCGGCCCGCACGACCACGCCCGTCGTTTCGAGGACATTGCTCATTCTGCCGCACTCCTGATCTCGTCGGAGCCATGCAGAATGGTCCGGATTTCTTCTCGCAAACCGGCAAACTCCGGTGCCATCTTGATCGATCGGGCGTCGCCAGTGCGGGCGAATTCGCGAACGAAATCGAGTTCGAAGCGCGCCACAATGCGGCCGGGACGCGGCGACATCACCACAAGCTGCGTCCCGAGGAACAGAGCTTCCTCGATCGAATGTGTAATGAAGAAAATGCGTTTTCCCGTTGTTTTCCAGATCGATACGAGGAGTTCCTGCATCTGTTCACGCGTCAGGCTGTCCAGGGCTCCGAAAGGCTCGTCCATCAAAAGCACATCAGGATCGGCGGCAAGGGCGCGGGCAATCCCGACGCGCTGGCGCATGCCACCCGACAATTCGTAGGGAAAGGCTTTCGCGAAGTCTTTCAAACCGACGAGAAACAGAAGCTCTTCCGCGCGGGTACGCCGCGCAGCTTTTGGAGTACCCGTAAACTGAAGGCCAAGTGCGACATTGTCGACGACCGACTTCCAGGGCAGCAGGGTATCCTTCTGGAACACGACGCCTCGGTCCGCGCCAGGGCGCGTGACCGGTCGCCCATCAAGAGTAATCGTGCCCGAGGACAGCGGCAGGAAGCCCGCGATCGCATTGAGGAGTGTGGACTTGCCGCAACCCGATGCACCAAGTGCCACGACGAAGCTGTTGTCGGGAATATCGAGAGAAACGCGATCCAGGGCATGGACCGTCCGGCCATCCCGCGTCCGGAAATAGACGCTTGCGTGATCGACTTTGAGCATGTGCCGTCTCTTCATGTTGTGACGCCGGCGCGATATCGCGCCAGCGTACCAGGATGGGAGGATTGTTCGTTATTTCAGTTACTTGCGTTGACAAGTGCATCCGGCGTGACAAAAGCCGCGTAGCTCGGCAGCACCTCGCTCACCTTGCCCTGATCCTTCAGGAAGGCGGCCGTGTCCTTGAGGATCTTGGCAGCGCCCGACTTTTCGCCGCCACCGAGCCAGGCCTCGGACGCCTGCACCTCAGGGGTCAGCAGCGTGAGGTTCTTCAGTGCGGCAGCCTGCTGCTCGGGTGTGCCACCAAGTGTCTTGGCAAGCAGCTTGGCATTTTCGCTGTCGGCGTCCCAGGCCTTCTTGTCTGCCGCGAAGGAGGCGTAGTACTTGTTGACCACGCTGGCGAAGCCCTTCAGGAACGCCGGGTTCTCATCGGCGAACTTCGATGCGGAAACCCATGCGGAGAAAGTGGGCGCGCCCTTGTCGGCGACATCCTTGGAGGTGACAAGCACCTTGCCGTCCTTTTTCAGCTCGGTCAGCGCCGGGTCCCAGACAAAGCCACCGTCATGTCGCCGCGGTTGTAGCTGGCGACGATCTCGGGCTGCGGAATTGCAAAGACCTGAACATCCTTTTCCGTCAGTCCGAGAGATTTGATCAACGCAAGAAGCTGATAGTGGTCGGTCGATACCGGCGCGGCAGCGAGCTTCTTGCCCTTGAGGTCGGACAGAGACGCAATGCCAGAACCGTTGCGAACAACCAGCGCCTCGTCGATGCCGGAGATCGAGGAAAGGTAGAAGGCCTTGACCTCCAGTCCGCGCGAGGTCGCAGCTGCGAACGGGCTCGAGCCGACGTAGCCGACCTGCACATCGCCCGAAGCGATGGCCGCGAAGATTTCAGCCCCGGAGTTGAACTTGCGGAAATCGATGTCGTAGCCGGTTGCCTTCGCAAATTCGCCATTGGCGATTGCGACCGACGACGGCAGCGCATCCGTCTGATAGGCCACCACGACCTTCTTGTCGGCTGCCTGTACCGTAAATGTTGCCAGCAGGCTCGCGGAACCGAGTGTGATCGCCGCCAATAATGTCCTGATATTCATGTTTCGCCCCCTTGCAGCTGAGCGTCAGCTTCAGCGCCTGAACTTGTTTCGACGCTTGGAACCGTAGGGCGGATGCTTCAGCGGACACAGGCAAAACTATCTATTTTATAGAATATAAGAACAATATTGTTTTTTGATTGAGTTGAGGCGCAAACATTCGCGCCTCGGCCGGCTGAGGGTCCGCGATCGGCATCATAATTGGGAAATGGCGTCAGACCGGATCGATAAGGATCAGGAAGCAGCGCGCTCTGCCGCTCACCTCGACATCCCCGGGTTGCTCGAGCAGAAGCTCGACATCCCCGGGTTGCTCGAGCAGAAGCTCGGCATCCCCGGCCTGCTCGAGCAGAAGCGTATCGCCTTGGCCAAGATCCACGCTTTGACCACTCCATTCAACGGTGAGCGCGCCCCGATGACACAGGAGAAGCCACGTCGGCGCGGCGGGCTGAAAGGTGGCCCTGGAATCGATATCAACCCTCTCGACCCGGTGGCGCAATCCGTCACGACGCGTCATGACGTTCAGGTCCGTGATGGGTCCCTCGGCAAGTGTTGCAGTGACAGCGACATCGGCGGCAAAGGCAAGGGGCGCGCTGTCCTGCGTCAGCAACAGCGGATTATCCCCACCGATGGCGAGCTGCATGCCGTTGCCGTCGATAATCGAAAGCGTCCGGTCGATGCCGGGAAAGATCGAGAAGGGGCCATCGGTCGCGACCGTTGCCATGCTGACGCGCCAGTCGAAATCAGAAAGGGCCGCCCCCTCGGGCGAGACGGCGACCTCAACGGTCTCGCCGCCGCCGTTCTTCCACGGCATGCGGCGATAGTTGCTGGCTCTGAGGACGGTGGCGCGGGTCATTTTTGCTCCATCATTGTGAACTCCCTGTCACCGGCTGGAACTGAGCGACCGTGGAAACCTTTCCCCCTATTTAGGGAGATGCCTTCGATCCACTCCTCATGGCACAGGCTTTTCGCAGGCATTGATCCTTCTCATCGTCGACAAGACCGTCGCACGATGCGGCGGCCTTGTTCGACTGATGTGAGGCTTAGTTTCCGAGGATCGCGGGCAGGCGCAGGCCTTGTTCCTTGGCGCACTCGATCGCGATCTCGTAGCCCGCGTCGGCATGGCGCATGACGCCGGTTGCCGGGTCGTTCCAGAGAACACGCTCAAGTCTGCGCGCCGCCTCATCAGTGCCGTCGGCGCAGATGACCATGCCGGAATGCTGCGAGAAGCCCATGCCGACGCCGCCGCCGTGATGGAGCGACACCCAGGTCGCACCCGATGCGGTGTTCAGGAGCGCATTCAAAAGCGGCCAGTCGGAGACAGCATCCGAGCCGTCCTTCATCGCTTCCGTCTCGCGGTTCGGTGAAGCGACGGAGCCGGAGTCGAGGTGGTCGCGGCCGATGACAACGGGTGCTTTCAACTCGCCGTTCCTGACCATCTCGTTAAACGCAAGGCCGAGACGATGGCGATCGCCGAGACCGACCCAGCAAATGCGTGCCGGCAATCCCTGGAAAGCGATGCGATCGCGGGCCATGTCCAGCCAGTTGTGCAGATGCTTGTTGTCAGGCAGAAGCTCCTTCACCTTGGCGTCGGTCTTGTAGATATCTTCAGGATCGCCCGATAGGGCTGCCCAGCGGAAGGGACCGATGCCGCGGCAAAACAGCGGGCGAATATAGGCAGGCACGAAGCCCGGGAAGGCGAAGGCGTTTTCCAGGCCCTCGTCCTTGGCAACCTGACGGATGTTGTTGCCGTAATCGAGCGTCGGAACGCCAGCATCCCAGAAGGCAACCATCGCTTCGACGTGGACCTTCATAGAAGCGCGCGCGGCCACTTCGACAGCCTTCGGATCGCTCTCGCGCTTGGCCTTGGCTTCCTCGACAGTCCAGCCGGCTGGCAGGTAGCCGTTGCGCGGATCGTGCGCGGATGTCTGATCGGTCACGATATCGGGGCGGGGGCCACCGGCCTTCATGCGGCGAACGAGTTCCGGGAAGACTTCGGCAGCGTTGCCGAGCAGTCCGACCGACTTTGCTTCGCCGGCCTTCGTCCACTTGTCGATCAGCGCCAGGGCCTCATCGAGTGTCTTCGCCTTCTCGTCGACGTAGCGTGTACGCAGACGGAAATCGATGCGCGTCTCGTCACATTCGACGGCCAGGCAGCAGGCGCCCGCCATCACGGCTGCGAGCGGCTGTGCGCCACCCATGCCACCAAGACCGCCGGTCAGGATCCATTTGCCCTTGAGGTTGCCACCGTAGTGCTGGCGGCCGGCCTCGACGAAGGTCTCGTAGGTTCCCTGCACAATGCCTTGCGTGCCGATATAGATCCATGAGCCGGCTGTCATCTGGCCGTACATGGCAAGGCCCTTTTTATCCAGCTCGTTGAAGTGATCCCACGTCGCCCAGTGCGGCACGAGGTTCGAGTTGGCAATCAACACGCGGGGGGCATCCTTATGCGTGCGGAACACGGCGACTGGCTTGCCGGACTGCACGAGGAGCGTTTCATCCTCGTTCAAAGTCTTCAGGGTCGCTGCGATACGGTCGAAATCGTCCCAGGTGCGGGCTGCGCGGCCGATGCCGCCATAAACCACCAGCTCGTTTGGATTTTCCGCGACGTCAGGGTCGAGGTTGTTCATCAGCATGCGCAGCGGCGCTTCGGTCATCCAGCTCTTGGCGTTGAGTTCACTGCCGCGCGGGGCGCGGATCTCGCGAATGTTGTGACGTGGATTTGAGGTCATGCGGGGTTCCCCCTGTCGAGTGATCGTTATCGTTTCAGGTCCGGCGCGATCTGTTCGATACGCACCAGAATGTCTTTGAGGTGGACGCGAAGGCGCTCTGCCTTGGCAGCGTCGTAGGCAAACGGCGGCGCCTCGGTCTCAAGATGCGTCGATTGCGCCAGTTCCATCTGGATGGCGTGCACGCCGGTTTCAGGCTGGCCGTAGTGGCGCGTCGTCCACCCACCCTTGAAGCGGCCGTTGAGCACGCAGTCATAGCCTTCGGCCGCCTCGACGACCGTGAGCGTCGCCTGTTCGATGGCCCCATCGCAGGTCTTGCCCATATCGGTGCCGATGTTGAAATCCGGCAGCTTGCCTTCGAAAAGGAAAGGAATATGCGAGCGGATCGAGTGGCAATCATAGAGGATCGCCACGCCATGAATTGCTCTCACACGCTCGACCTCGGCGGCAAGGGCTGCGTGATAGGGAGCATGAAAGTCCCTGAGCCGCGCCGCAATGTCGGCTTCATCAGGTGCCCGTCCATCCTTCCAGATCGCCTTGCCGTCGAAGTCCGTTTCAGGAACCAGGCCAGTGGTGTTTTGGCCGGGATAGAGGCTGACGCCTGCCGGATCGCGGTTGGCGTCAATGACGTAGCGATGGAACGTCGCGCGCACCGTCGTCGCATCGGCAAGCAGGCCGTCATAGAGGTCATGGATGTGCCAGTCGGTATCGGCAAGAATCCTGCCATTATCATTCAGACGCTCCCAGATGCCGGCGGGCACGTCAGTGCCGGTGTGCGGAAAACCCAGGATAATGGGTGAAGAACCCTGTTTGACGTCGACGACAGCCATCTCAGACCTCCAGGGCCGGCAGGATGCCGCTTGAGACCGATGCATTGAGCGCGCCTGTCGCGACAAGGTCGCCCGCCGCCTTCAGATCGTTCGCCATGTAGCGATCGAGCTCCAGCGTCGGTACCACGCTGCGGATGGTGGCGATCGCCTTCTGCAGTTCGGGGCTTGTCGTGAGCGGCGCACGAAATTCCACGCCCTGTGCTGCGGTCAATGCCTCGATGCCGATAATGCTGAAGAGGTTGTCGGTCATCTGGAGCAGACGACGCGCGCCATGGCAGGCCATCGAAACGTGATCTTCCTGGTTGGCGGATGTCGGCGTCGAGTCGACGGAGGCCGGGTGCGACATCTGCTTGTTTTCCGACATCAGCGCTGCCGACGTTACCTCGGCGATCATCAGGCCTGAGTTGAGGCCCGGCTTCTTTGCCAGGAAGGCCGGCAGTCCATAGGAAAGCGCGGGATCGACCAGCAAGGCGATGCGCCGCTGTGCGATCGCGCCGATTTCGCAGATGGCGAGGGCGATCTGGTCGGCTGAAAAGGCAACCGGCTCGGCATGGAAATTGCCGCCCGAGACAACCGAGTTGTCCGAAAGCACCAGCGGGTTGTCGGTGACGGCATTGGCCTCGATCTCCAGTGTGCGCGCGACCGAGCGCAGAAGATCCAGGCAGGCACCATCGACTTGCGGCTGGCAACGAATGCAGTAGGGATCCTGCACACGCTCGTCGCCCTCAATATGGCTCTGGCGGATGACGGAGCTTTCGAGGAGCGCGCGAAGTGCCGCGGCCGTGTCGATCTGGCCCTTGTGGCCGCGCAGCGTGTGAATATCGGGATGGAAAGGCGCGGACGAGCCCATCGCCGCATCGGTCGACATGGCACCGGTAATCAGTGCTGCCTGAGCTGCGCGGTGAGCCCGGAAGAGACCGGCAAGCGCCAATGCCGTCGAGGTCTGCGTGCCGTTGATGAGCGCAAGGCCTTCCTTGGCCGCCAGCACAACGGGCTTCAAGCCAGCCTTCGCAAGGGCGGCCGCGCCGGACAGGCGTTCACCCGCAAGGAAGGCTTCGGCTTCGCCCATCATCACGGCGGCCAGGTGGGCCAGCGGCGCAAGGTCGCCCGAAGCGCCCACGGAACCCTTTTCCGGGATGACCGGGATGACGCCTTTTTCGAGCATGCCTTCGATCAGACGCACCAGTTCGAGCCGGACACCGGAGGCGCCGCGACCGAGCGAAACGAGCTTCAAGGCCATGAGCAGGCGGACGATGTTTTCGGGCAATGGCGCGCCGACGCCGCAGCAGTGGGACAGGATAAGATTGCGCTGGAGCGTCGCCACGTCAGCACTGTCGATCTTGATCGAAGCAAGTTTGCCGAAGCCGGTATTGATGCCATAGACCGGTGCATTGCCGGCCGCGATCTCTGCAATGCGGGCAGCGGCCTTGGCGATTCCGGCATCAAAGGATGTGTCGAGCCTCGCCGGCTCACCGGTCCAGTAGATCGTCTCCAGATCCCTGAGCGAAACGGAGCCTGGATGAAGGGTAATGGTCAACGGTCGATCCTTTCGCCCTTGAAAACATGTGCATGAAGCGGGTTGAAGCCGATGCGGTAAACGAGCTCCGCGAGGCTTTCGACGTCCCAGATCGCAAAGTCCGCGGACTTGCCGGTCTCGAGCGTTCCTGTCTCGCCCAGAAGCCCAAGGGCACGTGCACCCTCGCGGGTCGCCCCCGCAATGCATTCCTCGACAGTCAGGCCGAAGAGCGTGGCTGACATATTCATCGTCAGAAGCAGCGAGGTGAGCGGCGAGGTGCCGGGATTGCAGTCGGTCGCAATGGCAATACGGGTGCCGGCGTCGCGCAGCGCCTGAACGGGCGGCTTCTGCTTTTCGTTGATGGCGTAGAAAGCGCCAGGCAAGAGAACGGCGACCGTAGCGGCCGCAGCCATGGCGGCAGCACCCTCGGCATCGAGATATTCGAGGTGGTCGGCAGAGAGCGCACCATGGGAGGCGGCGAGCTTGGCGCCGCCGAGATTGGACAATTGTTCGGCATGCAACTTGACTGGCAGACCGAGTGCCTCTGCCTTGTCGAAGACCCGGGCGATCTCGGCGGTGGAAAAGGCGATGCCCTCGCAGAACCCGTCGACTGCATCGACCAAGCCTTCGGCATGGGCGTATTCGAGGCCTGGGAGGACGACCTCGGCAATGTAGTCGCTGTTGCGCCCCCTGTACTCGATCGGCGTTGCATGGGCGCCGAGATAGGACGTGACGACGCGCACCGGGCGAAGGCGCTCAAGCTGGCGGGCAGCGCGCAACATCTTCAGCTCGCCGTCGACGTTCAGCCCATAGCCGGACTTGACTTCGATCGTCGTCAGCCCCTCGCGGATCAGCGTGTCCAAGCGGGGAAGCGCCGCCTTGACGAGGCCTTCGACCGAGAGCGCATTTGTTGCCTTGACGGAAGACACGATGCCGCCGCCGGCGCGCGCAATCTCTTCATAGGTCGCACCTTCCAGGCGCATCTCGAACTCGCGGGCGCGATTGCCGCCAAAGACGATGTGGGTGTGGCAGTCGACGAGGCCCGGTGTAATCCAGCGGCCCTCGAGATCCGTGATCTCGGCGCGCTCGATCGCGGCAACCGGCAGTTCGGCCTCGGAGCCGACGTAGCTTATGCGCCCACCCTCGGTGACGAGGGCGCCTTTTTCGACGATGCCGAGGCCCTGCTTTTGCGGGTCGAGTGTTGCCAAGCGCACATTCCGCCACAGATGCGGACGGACGTCGCCGGATGACTCATGGCTTGAAAATTTGTTCCCATTCATCAGCTTTGCGCCTTTCCTTATGCGGAAACATGTATATACATAATAAACCGATGACAAGTGAAATTTTGTGCGCTTCCATGGAAAAGAAAGATGCGCGGCGCCAAAGAGGAGAAAAAGCGTTATGGCTCAGACGGTGGCGACCAGACTTCATGCGAGCGCGGCACTTCTGCCGCAGGGGTGGCGCAAGGACGTGCGCGTGACGATCGAGGACGGCCTGATTGCGACCATCGAGGCCAACGTCGCTCCGACGCCAGCCGATGATCGTCACGGCACGCTTGTGCCCGCGATGGGCAATCTCCACAGCCACGCTTTCCAGCGCGCCATGGCCGGCCTTGCCGAAGTGCGGGGACCAGCCAATGACAGCTTCTGGAGCTGGCGCACGGTCATGTACAAGTTCGCATTGTCGATGACGCCCGAACATGTCGAAGCCGTTGCCGCCCAGCTCTACATGGAGATGCTGGAGGCCGGCTTTTCCCGGGTCGGCGAATTCCACTATCTGCACCACGACAAGAACGGCACACCCTACGCCAACATTGCCGAGCTGGCCGAGCGCATCGGGGCGGCGGCAAATGTCAGCGGTATCGCCTTGACGCTGCTTCCCGTATTCTATGCCCATTCTGGCTTCGGCGGCGCCGCACCGATCGAGGGTCAACGACGCTTCATCAATTCGCTGGACAGTTTTGCGGCCCTGATGGACGGCTGCCGCAAGGTGACGAAGAGCCTTCAAGGTGCCGAGCTCGGCCTTGCCCCACATAGCCTGCGCGCCGCCACGCCTGAGGAACTGGCCACGGTCGTCCCGCTTGCCGGTAACGGCCCGATCCACATCCACATCGCCGAGCAGGTCAAGGAAGTCGAGGATTGCATTGCCTGGTCGGGCGCCCGGCCCGTCGAATGGCTGCTTGCCAACCAACCCGTCGATGATCGCTGGTGCCTGATCCACGCGACGCACATGAGCGACGAGGAAACCCGTGGCATGGCCCGTAGCGGCGCGATCGCCGGCCTTTGCCCGATTACCGAGGCCAACCTCGGCGATGGCACCTTCGAGGCACCGCTCTTCATCGAGGAAGGCGGACGTCTCGGCGTCGGCTCCGATTCCAACGTGGCGATCTCGCTTTCCGGCGAACTGCGCCAGCTTGAATACTCAGAGCGTCTGGCGTTGAGGGCCCGCAATGTGGTGGCTGCACCCGGCGGCTCAACGGCGCGCAGCCTGTTCGATCATGCAATAACCGGCGGCGGCGCCGCCCTGAAGGCCCCTGGGGGAATTGCCGTCGGTCATCACGCCGATCTCATCTCGCTCGACACGACGGCCGTGCCCTACCTTTCAGGCGACCAGTTGCTCGATCATTGGATTTTTGCCGGCGGTGTCGCGGTCGACAGTGTCTGGGCGCTCGGCCGCAAGCAGGTGGAAGGCGGCCGCCACGTAGCGCGCGAGGCAATCAATCGCCGGTTCCTGAAGGCGATGGGCGAGCTTCTTTCAGCATAGGGCTTTCCAGGTCCCGACATTCACATTAGAGCGGGAGGTATAACCGGAGCGTGACGATGAACCAAAGCAAGGACATCACCTTGCATCAGCGGATCGTGAGTGACATCGAAGGCCGCATCGTCTCGGGCGAATGGCCACCGGGTCACCGCATCCCGTTCGAAGTGGATCTCACCAAGCAATATGACTGTTCGCGCATGACCGTGAACAAGGCGCTGACCCAGCTCGCCAAGGCGGGCCTCATCGAGCGTCGGAAAAAGTCCGGCAGCTTCGTCACACAGCCGCAGGCACAATCGGCCGTCCTCGAGATCCACGACATCGGCGCCGAGGTCAAGTCATTGAATCTCGCCTATGCCTTCACGGTCTCAAAGCGCGTGCAACGCAAGGCCAGGGCCGAGGACATCGGACGCCTGGACGTCATGCCGGGCTCTTCCGTTGTCGACGTGGCCTGCATTCATCACGCGGGCGGACGGCCATTCTGCCTCGAGGAAAGGCTAATCAGTCTGTCGACCGTACCCGAGGCAGCCGACGCCGATTTTTCCGAGATGGCACCCGGCGCCTGGCTGATCAATCAGATCCCATGGAGTAGCGCCGAGCACCGCATCCATGCCGTATCGGCCGGCGCGGACGAGGCTGTCGCCCTGGACATCCCGCGCAACACTGCCTGTCTGGTCGTCGAACGCCGCACCTGGAGCAATGTCGGGCCAGTCACTCACGTGCGCTTCACCTATCCCGGCGACCGGCACGCACTGGTAGCGCGCTTCACCCCGGCGTCGCAATAGCGAACGGCCTTGTCAGACGGCGCTGTCAGACGGCGTTGTCATACGGCCTCGTCAGCAAGACACCTGGTTCCTCGAAGCGCAAGTCTCCTACCCGAGTTTCGTGGCTCGCCAGTGAACGCAACCGAGCGTGACGCAAAACGTCTCAAACTGCAGAAGGTTGATGTCGCGCATGCCGCAGCAAGCTCGCCATCGCCGGCAAGACTGCCGCAATGCATATTGGCGTCAGCACTTTTGCCTCTCCCGTCATCGGGTCGGGGCCGGCCATGCGGCTTTCCGCAACGGTCAAGCCGCCGGTTGAGGCGCGTTCAGTTCAGCCTCTCTTCGACGGTCGGTGACGGCGCCAAAATCCTGAAGCTCTGATCGATCCAGGTGAGTTCGTCCCGAACGTCCTGCACGCCGGCGACATTCTCCGCCGCCACTCTTACGGCCGCCCGCACCCGTTCGTCGGGAACCGTCCCTCTCAACACGACAATGCCGGCATTGACGCTGACGCGGATCTGTCCACATCTCGCCCATTCCCTGGTCTGCAATTCCGCCTCGACGTTCGATAGGATCGTCCTGTCATCAATCGGAAAGACCGAGATCGATCGCGATTGTCGAAGCGGCTTGAGGAAGTCCTTTCTGGCAATGATGCCGACGAGGCTGTCCCCCACGACCACCGGCAGCCGCTTTACCCTTGTCTGCTCCATCAATTCTGCCGCCTCGGTCAGCGTCGCATAAGGAGAGACGGTCACAAGCGGACGCGACATGACTTCACCAACGCGCCGTTCGCGCGAGGCCACATATTCGTCGGCAAGGCAGTCTTGACCCGTCAAGAGTTGCAGCCACCATGAACGGCGGGTCTCGGTCTGCGCCTCCGTCCTTCGCACGAGGTCGCTTTCGCTCACCATACCCACCAGGCCGCCCCGCGCATCAAGCACCGGAAGGCCACTGATGCGATGGTAGAGCATCAGTTCTGCAGCATCGATCACGGTCGTCCGCTCAGTGATCGTGATGACGCCTTCTGTCATGATTTGACTTACGCGCATTTCAGGCACCTCCAGGCCGCAAGCGGGATCCGGTTCTACGAATGCCTACACGCCGTCCCGCGTGACGTCCGAGAACCCGAACATCGACAACTGGACCCCATACGGAAAAAGAATGGTGTTAACGAGCAGGAGCGCCTTGTCGCTTCTGCTGCCAGACAGAGAATAGTAGATCGTCTGCGCTTCACGACGCTGCTTGACCAGCTGATGCCGTCGAAGGATGTTCAGGTGCTGCGACAGGGCAGACCGGCCCAGACCGATGCGGAACGCGAGTTCCCTGACGCAGATCTCGCCCTCGGCGAGTGTTCTCAACACGGCCAGGCGATGGGCATTCGCGAGCGCCGAGAAATATGCAGCGAGTTCGCCGTCGTCGCCGAGCATCGCATTTCCTCCGGTATGAACGGAGCGAATAGTAGCGACCTCCCGGATCTCTTCATTGAGCCAGCGCAAATTGCTGGGGAAAGACGGCTCGTCTCCTAGCGAAGAGCACTCGCCGTCAAAACGATGGAGAAGATCATCAAGGCTGCTGAACCGCAACGCCTGGCGATCAAGGGCATGTGATCGCTTTCGCCGATCACCAGCCTGCCGGCGGCAAGCCAAATCAGGGAAGTCGAGAGTGCCACGGCGACGAACGCCATCATCGTGCTGAGCGCAAGTCCATCCTGCGCGGAGGGAATGATCGTCAATCCGATTATTATTGCCTTCGGATTGAGCAATGTCGTCACGAACACGTGCCGGGGACCCGCAAATTCCGTCGAGGCGACGGTACTGCGCCCCCAAAGCTTGAATGCAAGATAGAGCACCCAGACGGCGGAGATGGCCTTCACGACTTGCAGCGCGAGAGGGTGAGCATGCAGGAAAGGACCAGCGACGCTTGAAACGGGAATTATGATCGCAAGGTAAGCGAAAACAACAGCGGCGAGCACCTCAAGCAAGCCAATGCGAGATAGGCCGTGCGACGCCATGACGAGCAATGCGTTGGTCGGTCCCGGCAGTATCAGAAGTGTGAAAGCACCAAGTGCAAAGCTGAGGTCATTCATGGTCCGTATCCTGTGAAACTCGCTGCTCGCACGATGCGACGTCGGCCACATTGACATTGATCATTTTGGGAGAACTTGTCGCCACACGACGTGTTATGCTGGGACATGGATGGAGGTACCGCGATGCCTCACTTGATCTGGTTTCTGCTTACCCGCCTTTCGGCCGGATTCGCAATCGGATCCGTGGCTGGATTGGCTATCTGGAGGGTCGGCTCCTGGGGCGCAGGTATTGAAGTGCCCGACTATTATGTCGCCCAGGGCATGTTTGTCTATCTGTTCGGCAGCACGATCGCTGCCGGTTACCTGGCGACGGCGCTGTGGCTTGATGAACCTTGAACGCCGAAAGTCCGGCGCAAATGCGCAAAGCCGAAGGCATGAGCACCGAGCGGGGCGATATTGACGACCAGGGCGATCCTGCCGCTCAAACCAAGCCGAGCCGAGAACGACTGCCTTTCTGCTTCCAGGAGCCCCACTGGTCTTGCCAGGTCCACAGCGACTCCGGAACTGGTTCTGCTTTTCTGCGGTTGCGAACGTCGGTCGCTGTGACAAGGAGGGTCTCGCAGTCGTCCTGGCGATCGCCGATGAAGGCGAGCGCCATCTCACAGAAACTATCAAGATGTTGAAGGAGACGTTCCTCTGTGGCGCGGGGAGGGGTGTCGACATTGAGGAGCGCACGTCGCGTGACAACGATCGTCCGTGAACGACCGGCTGCCTGCAAAACGATGCGTCCGGATTTCTCCTTTCTGTCCAGCCACGCAGCGACTACCGTATACCGCAAACTTGCTCCCTCCTTGCCGCGCACCAAAAGCACCGCTGACGCCGATCCCTTGCCGAAGTTCTGCGAAGATGAGCGATGCGCTCTCCCAAAACCTTGATCTGGGTCAAACCGTGACATCATACCTGCCGGGCCCAAATACCTTCGTGAAGCCGGCTCGAACTCGCACTCGATGAACGCGAACTGGAATGAAGGCTATTCACCGGAGCGTTCCCTGCAAAGCCGGTCCTGCAGGTCACCCGGATCTTTCGAGAACCACCCGCGGGAGTGGAAAAGGAACGCCTCCAGCACGGCCCGCTGCTCGCCGCCAGACGCTCCCCAAAGGCTGACGAACTCCAGAGCGTCGATATGTCTCTGCCAGCTCCGTTCGGAATTCACGACAAGGCCTCCTGCACCTCAACATGCTTGGTTGATGGAGCGAGTATGTCGTTTCGATTGAAGGCGAAGGCTCTCAGGAGCTGCGATCCCAACCGCGCCTGCTGGGCCAGGTCGTCGAAGATCAACGCCGCCTCCTCAACCTCCCCGATCTCTGTTGCCGGTCCGAACTGGTCGAGTTCCTTCAGAAGTTCCATAAGGGTCGACACTTTGTCCCGTTGTCGCATGGCAGACAGAAAGAGCTCCTGGACGACGGCAGCGCGCTGTTTCGGCACCAGGCTGACCAGGACCTGGCCCACAACCGTGGAGCAGCCGCAATCGAGCGCCGGATTTTTCGCGAAAGCCTTGATCTGGCGAACCGCTGCAAGAATATGATTATCGGCGAGACTGCCGCTTCGCGATTGCTTCCCTGTCATCTGCTCGCTCCTTCTGTGTTCCTTTGTCTTGCGATCCATTCCGCACCGGCGCGCCCGTGGTGAAATCCGTTCGACAACGGGACGTCGGGATAGAGGCTTCGTATTCTTGAGCCCGTCTCCGCCGGCTCGAGGTGACCGTCGAGCATCTTTCGATAGAGCGCGGACACGGCAACCATGTCGCAATCCTGCGGCGAGAGGCGCAGTGAGCTGACACCCAGTGCGTCCCACTCCTCCGGCCCTTCCAGGAGCGCCTGGCAGGAGTGGGAGACCGTCTGTACGCCGTTCAATGCGAGAAACGGCTGGTTTGAAAGCGTGCCCACGGAAAGGCCGTCGGGATCTTCCTGGCAAACGAACTGACAATTGTCCTTGGTCTTTCCCTTGGATCGGGCATGCGCGCAGCGCGCCGAGATAGCGAGGGGTAAGCGGCCGAACGCGAAGAGTTCGAAATCGCCTCCGGGGCAGGATCGCGTGATCTCGGCGACCGACGCTGCCGGCAGCTCCGGGGGCAGGCAGATGCTGGCCGCGCCGTTTCGTGCGAGAAGCTTGGCCGACGGTCCATTATAGACATTGACGAAGGGTCCGACGGTGTGACGCCGGCCCTTCAGCATCTGAAGGGCGGAAAGATCGTTGGCTTCGACCAGGTGATCTTCATCGGCTGCAACTGACCTCTGATATTTCGATTCACGATCGAGGGTTACAAGGGCGAGCGTGGAGAGACGGACTTCCTTTCCCGCCGCCTCCAGGCGTTCAACGACAGCCACGAACTCGGGTTCCATGAAATGCAACCGCTTGGAACAGACGGTCTCGCCAAGCACCACGACGTCGACAGGCGACTGGTCGGCGATTGCGAAATAGAAGTCGCGCCAGCGCTCTGTCGGCCAAAGATAGAGGAGCGGCCCCAGGGTAAGCTTCAGGGGAGATTTCATCGACTACCTCCAGCGCTTCTCATAGGCGCCCTTTGTCGTCTGTTGTCCCTCGCTGAGTTTGCGAAGGCGTGACATGAGGACCGGGCGGTCCGCGGGCGCCGCCTTCAGCGTGGCGCGAAGCGTGGAAACGACTTCGGAGATGTAGGCCTTGCCGCGTTGACGGCCTTCGACCTTCAATGCCTTGACGCCTGCCGCCCGAAGATCGTCGAGCTGGTCCATGACGTCCAGCGACACCGGATCCTCGAAAGCGTAGGTCGCGCTTTGTCCGACTGCGAAGCGACCCTTGCACAGCGTCGGATAGCCAGCGGGTTCTTCTTCGGAAAACCGGTTTATGGTGAAGCCACCCAGTTCAGACACCAGGTCGCCGCCGGTCTGCCGGTAGCGTACGTGGCTGGCTGGCGAGCATACGCCGTTCATATTTGGCGACTTGCCGGTCGCGTAGGAGGACAGCGAGCAGCGCCCCTCTGCCATGACGCACAATCCGCCAAAGACGAAAACCTCCAATTCGCAGTCTACGCTTCGTGCAATGCGGGCGATGTCCTGGATGGTGAGGGTACGCGGCAGCACGATGCGGGCAGCACCGAAACAGTCGACCAGATATGAAAGGGCCTCGGGATTGGAGGCAGACGCCTGTACGGAGATGTGGAGGCGCTGTGCCGGGTGATGTTCCGCGACATGCGCCATCAATCCGAAGTCTGCAACAATGAGGGCGTCGGCGCCCGCTTCCGACGCTTCCCTTGCCCTGCGGTACCAGAGATCTTCCTTGCCGGCGGTCATGAAAGTGTTGAGAGCGACAAACGTCTTAACCTTTCGCTCGCGTGCGTAGCCGATTGCATCACGAAGCTCGGCGACATCAAAGTTCAAACCCGGGAAGTTGCGCGCGTTTGTCTCGTCGCGAAAGCCGCAGTAGACGGCATCAGCCCCCGCATCGACGGCCTCGCGAAACGATGCAGGGGTTCCAGCAGGGCAGATCAGCTCCATTGGACACCATGCGCCTTCAGCGCTTGCCGACGGACCGAACCGAGGGCTCCGGTGATGGAACGGGTCATCGGGCCCGACAATCTCCCGACGGCGTCAACGAGGTCTATTTCATTGTCATCAAGGGCGTTTCGAAGTGCCAGCACCGCCTCCATGTCACCGGTGACAGTGAGCTTTCTGGCGAAGAATATGGCGTCGCCGTCAATCCTGCCCTCGGCAAGGGCCAGCATCAGGACCAGCGGTCCGCAGATGGTGGTGTCAGCGGCCATGTGGGTACCGCGACGAAAGGCTTGGACAGTGCGATCTTTTGGGCAAATCAGGAATGAAAACGGGAAGTCCGACGGCACGAATGCAAAGCGGGACTGGCTGTACTCACCGAGCCGGTCGAAGAGCTTCGGATGAATTGAAAGAACCTCCTTGAGCAGGAAGTCGGCGATGCGCCCGACGATCGGCAATGGAATGATGCGGGCGGTCGCCATCAGGCGAGATGGGGCGAGCATTACGGCCTCTCAGATTGAACAAGCCATCCTAGTTTTTCTTGGCGAGGCTCTGTTTGATCTGAGACAAAGACAAGGACGGTTTCCTCGTCGATTTCAGCGTCATGCGTAATGAAGAACCAAAAGCCAAACGGCATGGCGACCTGCAGTCCTTCCTTTTCGATCTGCAGCAGCGACGGCTGCTGCTTGTCGTGGAGGAGCCCGTGTCGCTCGTGCATGAACTGACCGCTCTGCACCAGAAAGTGCTTTCCGAGGGTGGCCCCGCCCTCCTCATCAAAAAACCCGTCCACGCCGACGGACGGTTCTCCCCGATACCCGTCGTTGTAAATCTGTTCGGTACAAGGCAGCGGATCGAGCTCGGCTTTGGCGTCGGCGAAGCGGGATTGACGGGCCTCGCGAATGACCTGGCCGAGCTTCAGCGGCCGACACCACCCGTGTCGCTCGCCGATGCATGGAGCAAGCTGCCAATGCTCAAGGCGGTGGGCAGCATGCGACCTCGCTTGCGCAGGGCGGCTGCCTCGCAGGAGGTCGTCTACAAGGGACCGCAGATCGATCTCGGGCAGTTTCCGGTACAATGGTGCTGGCCAGGCGAGCCGGCGCCTCTCGTGACCTGGCCGCTGGTGATTACATGCAATCCCGACGACCCCAGGGACGTGAACGTGGGCATATACCGGATGCAGGTCCGCGACCGCTCGTCGCTGATCGTTCGGTGGCTGGCCCATCGTGGTGGCGCGAAGCATTTTCGGCTGTGGCAGCGTAAGGGCCTCGATATGCCGATCGCCGTTGTGGTCGGGGCCGATCCGGCGACGCTTCTCGCCGGCGTCATTCCACTTCCCGAAGGCATGAGCGAACTGAACTTCGCCGGCCTTCTGCGCGGATCGAGAACCGAGGTCTCGAGCGCGCTCACTGTCCCGCTTGCGGTTCCTTCAAATGCCGAAATAATTCTCGAAGGCTACGTTTCCGCGGAGGAAACGGCGCCAGAGGGACCCTATGGAGATCATACCGGGTACTACAACTCCGTGGAGCCGTTTCCAGTCGTCAGGTTGAGTGCGATAACCACGCGGCGCTCGCCGGTGTATCTCTCGACGTATACCGGGCGCCCGCCCGACGAACCATCACGGCTGGGCGAGGCGATGACCGAGCTTTTCATCCCGATCGTGAAGCGCCAGTTTCCGGAGATCAGGGATCTGTGGCTTCCGCCGGAAGCTTGCTCCTACCGGGCAGTCGTTGTTTCGATCGACAAGCGCTATCCGGGTCAGGCTCGCCGCATCATGATGGGGCTGTGGTCGATGCTCCCGCAGTTCAACTATACGAAGCTCATCATCGTCGTCGATCCGGATATCAGCGTCAGGAAGTGGGAGGAGATCATGTGGGCGGTCGCAACCCGGTTCGATGCCTCGCGGGACCTGGTGGTGCTGGAAAACACGCCAATCGACTACCTCGACTTCGCGTCTCCGAAGTCCGGGCTCGGCGCCAAGTTGGGCTTGGACGCCACCAACAAGATCGGTGCTGAGACCGAAAGGGAATGGGGTCGAGTGCTGGAGATGCCCGAAAACCTTGAGGAAAAGGCCGCGCAAACATGGGAAAGGCTGCGACGTGATGCGGGTATCTGAACACAAGGATGTCGTGCTTGCAGTGACAGGAGCGTCAGGCGCTGCGCTTGGCGTCGCCGCGCTCGATTTGCTGGTCTCGCTGAATGTGAGGGTGCACCTCGTTGTTTCCGACAGTGGCTGCCGGACACTCGCTCACGAAGTTGGGGCTGAAGCCCACGGGCGCATGCTCCTCAAGGCACATAGGACATATGACAACAACGACATTGGATCGGCTATCGCGAGTGGTTCGTTTCCGGTCACGGGCATGATTGTTGCACCTTGCTCCATGAAGACGCTGGCAGCGATCTCCACGGGGTTGTCTCAAAACCTGATTTCCCGGGCGGCGGATGTTCAACTGAAGGAAAGGCGCAGGCTGGTCCTGCTCACCCGCGAGACGCCGCTGCATCTCGGACACCTTCGCAACATGGTCACCGCCACGGAGATGGGAGCGGTTGTCATGCCGCCCGTGCCGGCATTCTACAATCGGCCCGAGTCCATCCAGGACGTGGTGGACCACCTCGCTCGTCGGGCAGTCGATCTGCTCGGACTTCCTGTGCCGCATCAATCGCGCGCCTGGCTTGGCGAGGCGTTATTCGATCAGCCGAATATTGCAACAGGGTCGGCGCCGAAAAGCAGGGCATGACCGCCGCCAAACAAAAGCCAGCCAACAAGGATACCGGTCAGGAGAATGGAGGCGACCAAGGGCACGTCGATGGCGGGTCGCCTTCCAGCCAGATACGCCCCAAAAGGCAGGATCGAGGTCGGCGCAGCCAGGCTCTCCCACCGTGATCCAAGCCGCCGCTTTGCCCGCTTCTCGATCATCGGTATGGCGCCGATGGCAAAGAGGGCGAAACCGCCGAACAACAGCATGGACCGCAGATCGCCATTGGCGATGATGTGTCCCACTGCCCAGATCGCGAATCCCAGGAGAACCGGATGGCGGGTGATGCCAACCACGGCGCCAGGTCTTTCCGATGACCGGACGGTGATCGAAAGGGGATTGGGACTAATAAGTCCTGCAATCACCAGGAAGCCGCCCAGGGGGGCCAGGACAAACGTGATCGCCGCATGCCAGGGCTGCAGGTCCCACAAAGGCACGTAGTCAAGTTTCAGCGCAGCGGCAAAGAGCCAGGCCAGGGCCAGCAGCGAGGCCGCTGAATAGGCGACGAAGTAGGTCCGCCTGCCAATCCGACTGATGATGCCTGCGCGAACCGCTGGTGTAGCGGGGATCGAATGAAGCGCCAGAAACACCACAAACGCGGCTAGAAATTCGGTCACGCTCGCCTCCTTTTTCTTGTCGATGGCACGATCTGCACAAACGGGCGTTGAGGAATGTCAAATCAGCCTTGCGAAGTCCTCATCTTTGCGCCAGCGCAAAGAGCGGGGCAATTGCGCTGATAAAGGTGAGCCGTTCAGTCACCTTTTACGGATCACACACAATGCTTCGAGCTACCTGCCTTTGCCTCGCGCCTGTTCTTCTCGCCGCCATGCCTTTTGCTGTGCGCGCCGCGGAATATCCGATCGGAGCGCCGCAGCTTGCGGGTGGGATGGAAGTGGCAGCCGTCTATCTTCAGCCGGTCGAAATGGATCCTCCGGGAATGATGCTTGCAACGGCCGAATCCGACGTTCATCTGGAAGCGGACATACACGCCACGGCCGAGAACGCGAATGGCTTTGCCGAGGGCGACTGGGTGCCGGGTCTTCATGTCGAATACAGGGTGAAGAACCTGGACAACGGTGCTGAACAGGGGGGTGCCCTTGAGGCGATGGTCGCAAGCGACGGGCCGCACTACGGCGACAACGTCAAGCTCTCAGGGCCGGGCCGCTATGCGCTTGAACTCACCGTGCACCCTGGTGGTCACGGCATGATGTCGTTCGGCCGGCATGTCGACAAGGAGACCGGAGTAGCCGCGTGGCCTGAAGCATTTACCCTGAAATATGAATTCGTGTTTGCCGGCGTCGGAAAGAAGGGCGGCTACTGATGTGGCTGCGAACGCTCGTTTCGGGGCTCTCGGTCTGCCTCGCGGTCACGCCCGCCGTTGCGCAGGGCGACGATCCGGTCATCCAGATTCACTTCAGCAATGGGATGATCTCGCCATGCGTCATCGAGGTGCCAGCCAACACGCGTTTCAAACTTGAGCTTCACAACGACGGCTCGACACCGGTCGAATTCGAAAGCATTCCGCTGCGCAAGGAAAAGGTGCTCGCTCCGGGCGCCTCAAGCTTTCTCGTGTTTCGCTCGTTGGATGTCGGAACCTATGCCTTCTTCGACGACTTTCACCTCGACATGCCACCGGCGAGCATGGTCGCCAAATGAGCGCGAACCTTTATCTGCAGTCCTTCGAGATCGCATCCGTGGTCTGGCGGGAAACATTTGAAGCCTTGCTCGTCGTCGGAATCCTTTTGACCTGGTCATTGCGGGAGGGGCCTTCCGCTCAAAGAACAGCCGTCGGATGGATTGCCGCGGGGGTTGCCTCCGGCATCCTGTTCGCCGCCGCCCTGGCGCTGATCATGAGCCGGGCCTCCGCACTGCTCGACGGGGATGCCGGGGAAATACTCCAGATGATCATGGCGTCGCTGGCCTCAGTCCTCATGCTGAGAATGGTGTTCTGGATGCGCCGGATGGAACAGGGCGATACCGGGGGACTGCGCAATGAGGCGCTCGGGCATGTACGGGCTGGCAACTGGCTGGGTCTGGCTTCCCTGGCGGCGCTTGCCGTAGCCCGGGAAGGAGCCGAAACAGTCATTTTTCTCTATGGAATGCTCTCTGCGTCCGAAGGGAGGCAGACCGGCATTGTCGTCGTGTCGGGAGCGATTGGTCTGGTGCTGGCCGCGGGAACGTTCTGGGCGTTTAGGGCCGGTGCGGCGATGGCATCCAAGAAGGTGTTGTCGCGGATCAGTCAGGCGCTCCTCATCATCCTCGGCAGCGGCCTGGCAATGACCGTCATCGACAAGTCGATTTCCCTTGGCAACCTGACGCCCTTGACCGCACCGCTATGGGACTTGAGCTGGCTTCTCGACGATGGCAGGGGGGCCGGCGCCTTCCTCGCCGGGCTCGCAGGCTATCGGGCCCGTCCAGAACTTCTTCCTCTTCTGGGCATCGGGGCCTACTGGCTCACCGCCTCTCTGGCTTACATGCCGCCGCTTAGAGAGAAGGCTCCTGCATGACCTCCATTCAGATTGGCGCGCAGGCGCTTCTTGGCGGCTTCGGCGATCTTCTCCTGCGGCGGCAGGTGTTCATCCGACGCCTTCAATGGGGGATCGTGGCGGGCTATGCGGCGCTTCTGGTCGTGCCCGTCGTCCTGCCTCTTCCTGCGAGGACCGACTTCATATGGACGAACCTGACGCGCTTCGCTCAATTTGTGTTCTGGGGCCTCTGGTGGCCGTTTGTGATCCTTGCAACGGCGCTCGTCGGCAGGTTCTGGTGCGGGATACTCTGCCCGGAAGGCGCGCTTTCGGAGTTTGCCAGTGAGCGGGGCGCGGGGAGGGCGATTCCTGGCTGGATGAAGTGGTCGGGTTGGCCGGTCCTGTCGTTCATTTCCACCACAGTGTACGGTCAGCTTACGAGCATTTATCAGTATCCCAAGCCGGCCGCACTTCTGCTCGGTGGCTCGACATTCGCAGCAATCGCCGTTGGCGCTCGATATGGCAAGGCCAAGAGAGTGTGGTGCCGGTTCCTGTGTCCTGTCAGCGGCGTATTCGGCATCGTGTCGAAGATAGCGCCCCTCCATTTCAGGGTGGATCCCGCGAGCTGGCCCGCGCCACGCGGCCGACCTGATGCCGTGAACTGTGCGCCCCTGGTCCCCATCAAGACCATGCAGGGAGCTGCCGCCTGTCACATGTGCGGCCGTTGTTCCGGACATAGGGGCGCGATCCGGCTGGCGTGGCGAAAGCCGGCGATCGACATCGTGCGAGGATCCGGCCGGATGGCGACCGGATGGGAGACTGCGATGTTGCTCCCGGTCATGCTTGGTCTCGTCCCGGCAGCGCTCACCTGGTCGGGCAGCGACTGGTTTCTGGCCATACGCCAGTGGCTGGTGGAAGCCTGCCTCGACGCACAGTTGATGTGGCCGCTTTCGTTACGGCTGCCATGGTGGCTGTTGACCAACTATCCTGCAGCCGGCGATATCATGACGATCGTCGACGCCGTGTCCCTGCTTGCGCTTCTCGCATTGTCAGCTGCCTTGGCGACCCTCGCTTTTGGGTTCCCTCTGGCAGCGAGCGCCTGGATCCTTCGCAATCGCGTCCGCCCGATGCATCACCTCGCGCAATCCCTTATTCCCCTTGCTTCCGCTTCGTTGTTCACGGGCCTTCTGTCGCTCACGATATCGCAGCTGCGGATGGACGGGATCATGTTGCCGATCGTCGACGATCTAAGAAGCGCGCTGGTTCTGGCGGCCGCCGTCTGGTCTGTCGCACTTTGCCATCAGATCACTGGTCTGTACGACCGGTGTTTCGGCCGGCGGCTCCTGGCGACGTGCCTCTTGGCGCTTCCGACGTTGACCTTTGCAGTCGGCTGGGCGGCGTTCAGCTAGCGACGCTCCAGGGTTGCTGGTCTGTTGACAAGGACACCTCTTGTGGGAAGAGGGCATCATTCAGCCGTCGGCGAGGCAAACCAATCAGATGCGGTGACCGTCGATTGCGACCGATCAAAGCTCTCCATCGCAAAACACTATCGAGATGGAAAACCGCTGGTGCGGAGGGATTTCTGAGTGCCCGGAAGGTTTGGAAAAATCGCCGGCCGCACACAAGGCATCAGCCTGTTTCAGGAACGCTGCAGACGACCGAAGACCAGCCGGCAAAGCTTGTCCGTGTCGACCTTGCCGGTGCGCGCATCAAGGTCGGGCTTGTGTTCGGCTCCGGCTTCACGGGGAGCTCTGCGCTTCTTGATCTCTACGACGAACGGCTTCTGCTGTGGTCTCATGGTTCTTTTCATTTCTTTTCCGTTGAACCCGCTTGAGCGAGCAATTGATTCAGTGCCTGCACGAAGCCTAGCGAAGCAGGCAAGAGCGCACTTTGACCTCCATCAAAGTTATCGGGAAACGGAAGGCGAATATCGACGCATGCGCCCCTGGCGAAGACATCCCGCATGCCGCAGCGCTTCAAAGGTGTAAGGGGAGCTACCTTGAGTTGGCGGGTTTAAGGAGGTCAGCGAGCGTATGGCTGGCCAGATGACCTTTATAGGCGAGGGCAGCTCCTTGCTCTATCGTCCGCCATCCTTGGAGAGTGTCCAGCGCATCCGACCTGGCCTCGCAGGAAACGAGCGCTGCGGCAACCTCCGCAAGGCAGATCGTCTCTGGCGACCGCGCAAGGAAAAGGCCTCCTCTCTTGCCGCGCCGGCTCGCCAAAAAACCGCGACGAACCAGAAGGTTCGCTGCCTTCGCAAGGTGCGGGTGTGACGCCCCGAAAGCCTCGGCGGTCTCGGCGATCGTAACCCGGAAGGGATGGCGCCCAGCGGCCAAAAGAAGCAGCCGTATGCCGTTGTCCAACATCACGGCCATGGCGGTCTACTCGCGTTCGCCGTCGGCCAGTTTCAGAAGGCGCTGCGGATCGGTGACGGTGAGTTTCTGCCGCCCGCCCTCGACGATACCCTTTGATTCCCACGCGCTGAGGATGCGTGAGACCGTGTGAAGCGTCGTTCCGGTCATCTCCGCGATATCCTGCCGCGATATCGGGAAGTCGATCCGGATGCCAACACCGTCGGCCTTTCCCGCCTGCTTGGACAGGCGCAGCACGGCGTGCGCGACGCGCTTTTCAACTTCCTCCGTCGACATCTCGCGAATTCTGACGTGGGCCTCTTCAAGCCGCTGGCCGATGGTCTGCATCGCAGTCATCGCCAGGCGTGGGTTCTGTTCGACGAAGCGTCCCCACATGTCCGTCGGCCATCCGAGGATCAAGCTCTCGGCCGCGGCACGGGCCGTGCCTGGGTAGTCGGTCCTGCGAAACGCCATGGCGAAGCCGAACAAGTCGCCGGGGTGTACCATCCGGACAATGATCTGTTGGCCGTCCTGCGTCACCTGCGTCACCTTGAGCCGCCCATGCAGCAGCAGGAAGAACGACTTCGCCTGTGCCCCTTGCTCGAAAACGGTATCTCCTTGGGCGATGCGACGCGGCACAGCGTGCTCGAGCATCGTGTCGAGGTCGGTGTCCGTCATCCGCTCGAAGAGCGGCAGGGACTTCACTACTGCGCGATCAACCTTCATTTTCGTTCTGCTCCGTCTGGGCGCTGATATGGGGGCCAAGAGCGTCCGTTGCGGCCCTGCGGGCGAACGC
This sequence comes from Rhizobium sp. RHZ02, assembly GCF_014851575.1. Lineage (NCBI taxonomy): Bacteria > Pseudomonadati > Pseudomonadota > Alphaproteobacteria > Hyphomicrobiales > Rhizobiaceae > Rhizobium > Rhizobium sp. RHZ02. The sequence goes on along the minus strand of NZ_JACUZX010000003.1, from coordinate 33,846 downwards.
CACCACGCTCTGGAAAAACGTGGGACGGCGGACGAGCCGGAAACCGAGATTGTCGGGCGGCGCTCCGACTGCGCAGCCACCGCCCTTGGGATTTCGAACGAAGCTGCTCATCGGCGACCTGTGCTTACCAGAAGCTATTATAATGCCGCAGCCTGCTGGATCCAGTGTCTCCGTCTCTGCTGCCTTGTCTAGATCGACGCGCCTGTTGCACGTGGAGGTCCATTCCCAGATATTGCCCGCGAAGTCGACAAGGCCGGTCGTGCTGATGCCGAACGAACCTCTCGGCTGCGGCTTGGGGTTGGTCGACGCCGCGCGGCGGGCCTCGCGCTCGTAATCGGCAAGCCAACGTGTCGCCGGGTTCGTGTCGTCGGCGTCGATGCCGAGCGCATCGTCAGGAAAGCGGTCGGCTGCGGCGTATGCAAGTTCAAAGTCGCTCGGCAGGCGCCAGTTCTCGCCTGTCCGCTGCGATAGCCATGCCGCGTACTGCACTGCATCGTCGTAGCTCACCCCTGTGACCGGCAGGTCAGGCCCGGCCTGGCCTTCATATTCGGCCGGTGCACACGCGCCGTCCAGCACGCAGCGCTGATATTCTGCGCGGCTCGTCTGAAACTTCATGACGTCGAGCGGGAGGCGGACCTTCGCGTCGTGCTTTGGCGCGTCGACGGCAAGCCCCTTGCGAAAGTATTCGGTCGCCTCGCGATACTCGAAAGAATGAGGCTGTATGGTGACCACTTCCGGAGCGGCAACTCCACCGTCGTGTTGAGCGGACGAAGCAAAACCCGCCTTCACGGCAACCGCTCCGGAGAGCGCGGCCAGAAGAGCGAGTGGAATAGCGATCGAAATGCCTGAAACCGATCCAGTCTCAGCGTGCCTGTTCATGGTCTTTTCGCGAGTAGCGCCTCCTTATAAAAAACGGTGCGCGGACCACCCCGTCCGCGCACCTCCCCCGCCAATGGTCAACTTGCTTGCGGGCTCTTGACCGACGTCATGAGATCGTCGTTCCAGTCCCCCGTGACCTTGAAGTGGGCCGCCGCACCAAGCTCGAACGCCTCGATCAGGTTGTGGTTCACGTAGGCGTAGATGCCAGGCTGAGCAAAGGTGTAAATCGCAGCGCCTGCGGTACCGCCCGGAATGAACCAGGTCTCCTGGTCGATGTCGGGCACGTTGGCGAACTTGCCGGTTGCCCAGACGTATTCGCCATGGCCACCGATGAGATGCGGACGCGTGTCACGGTTGGCCTGCGAATGAATGATCAGGACCGTTTCGCCGACCTTGGCGGTCATCGCGTTGTCGCCAGTCAGTGCACCGACCGCGCCGTTGAAGACGATATGGGTCGGCGTAAGGGTCTTCATCACCGCAACGGTGTCCTCGTAGGCCTCGCCGGGGCTTTCGTATTTCTTGAATTTCCCGGTTTCATCCCGAGGGATGTAGAAGTCCTGTTCTCCAACATAATAGACCTTGTCATAGACGAGCGGCTTTCCGTGACCGTCTGTCAGGCCTTCACGCGGCAGCACCATGATTGCCCCGTTCATCCCCGATGTCACGTGCCAAGGCACCATTCCGGGAGGAGCGCAGTGGTAGACGAAGACGCCTGCCTTCGTGGCTTTGAAGCGAAGGACGGTGCTTTCACCGGGGTTCACGACGGTCAGAGCGCCACCCCCAAGGCCGCCGGTCGCGGCGTGGAAGTCGATGTTATGCTGCATCGTGTTGGTTTCGGGATTGACAAGCGTCAGCTCGACATAATCATCCTGGTGGACAACCATCAGCGGGCCGGGGACCGAGCCGTTGAACGTCATGGCGTTCACTTCCGTGCCGTCCTTGTCCAGCACCATCTTCTTTTCTTCGATGGTAAGCGTGAATTCCTTGATCCTTGGGCCACCCTTGGCCTTCTGATCGTGAGCGTGCACAAACGGCGGCTTTACGAGTTCGACCTTTTCACGAGCCAGCTTCGACAGGTCGACCTTCTTGGCACCCTTGAGTTCCGCGGGGGCGGCATGATCGTCGGCATGGGCAGCGGTGCTCGCGACGATGATGGGTGTAAGCGCCCCTGCGACAGCGGCGCCGGTCAGCATGGTGCGCCGGGTCATTTGCATAGTGTTTGTCATTTCCCAACTCCTGTGGTCGAAGAGCGAGCGAACCCCGCCCTGTCGACAAGGAGAGTAGAGAAAAGGCGGTCAAACTCTTTGACTTGGCGCAAATTTGCTATTTGTGGCAGCGCAAAGTTGTACTGTCCCTATTTGCGTAATATCAACGACCTGCGCTCCAAAACTTGGCATTGCTTGGCCGTCAATTTGGAGACTACGATCATGCAGAAGACCATGGACGCCGAGACGCGCGTCCCCCGCGGCATGTCGCGGACCGGCCTTGTCCTCTTCTCGTATGGCTTCCGGCCATTCTTTCTAGCATCCGCGCTTTGGGGCATTGTCAGCATGGGCCTCTGGACCGCTTATCTGACGCTTGGCGTTCCGGTCGCTGAAGACTATGGGACACTATATTGGCACGCCCACGAGATGCTGTTCGGCTTCGCGCCGGCAATCCTGGCGGGATTTCTGCTCACGGCGATACCGAACTGGACGGGCAGACTTCCGATAGCCGGGCGACCGCTGGCCTTCCTGTTCTCAATCTGGTGCGCTGGCCGCCTCGCGATGTTGGCGAGCGGTCTTACAGGGCTTGTGGCAGCCGCTTTTGTCGACGCCCTCTTCTTGCCCGCAATGCTTGTCCTGTGCACGCGAGAAGTAGTCGCAGGCAAGAAATGGAAGGACCTGAAGGTTGTCGCCGGGCTTTTCATCCTGTCCGTCGCCAACATCTGCTTCCAGGTGAAGGCAATCAACGGGATAAACCCCGAGCTGCCTATTCGTCTCGGGCTGAGCGCCTACGTGCTGTTGGTGACAATCGTCGGCGGCCGAATCCTTCCCAGTTTTACCCGCAACTGGCTGAACCAGTTCGGGCGAACCGACTTTCCCGTACCGTACAATCGGTATGACGCGGCAACGATCATCGTGGGCGCAGTCGCGCTCGGATCCTGGGCGGTCTGGCCAGACGCGATCGCGACCGGCATCGTCGCCGCTGTCGCGACGGTGATGAATGTCATTCGCCTGTACCGTTGGCGCGGCTGGACCACCTGGGCGGAGCCGATCGTGTTCGTTCTACATGCCGCCTTTGCCTTCGTGCCATTGGGATTTGCCGCCGTCGCTCTTGGTGCCGCGGGCCTACCCCAGATCGCAGTGCTGCATGTCTTCGCCATCGGCGCCATTTCGCTGATGATGCTGGCCGTCATGACGCGTGCCACTCGCGGCCATACCGGACGCAAGCTCAAATCGAGCAGGATGACGAATGCATCCTATGTTGTTCTTGCCTTCGTGGCTCTTCTGCGACCGCTTGCAGAAATCGCGCCATCGTTCACTGCACAGATATTGATGACTTCGGCGATCGGATGGATGGCTGCGTTGGCAATGTTTGCATTCGAGCATGCCCCGATGCTCTGCACTGGCCGCAAGCCGTTGACCGTCAGGGGAAAATGAGTGTCTGGCAGCGTTCCGCGCCGAGCGTTTCCGCGCGGTCGTCCGACAGCCGAAAGGGGAAGCGGCAAGACGCGCGATGACGGTCCTGTGGCGCTCACAAGGTCGCGGCCGTCAGCAAGGGAACGCTCCAGAGGGTCGAGCGGGAACAAGCGACAGGGTGGGCAACCGTTTCGTACCCGATTACGAGCCCTGCGGTCCCTTCGCGACAAATCTTGTCTCTTCGCTCAAAACGCTGCCGTTTGAGCTCACGATTGCAATCCACATGCGGTTGCCGAAGCGGACAGAGAGGCGCGTCCTGCCGGCGTCGTCACCAACACCGGCCTCGACTGTGCCACGGACAAGGCCCCGCTTCATGTAGCCTCGAAGCGTCTCTGCCGACAGGCCAAACCGGCCTGCCAGATAGGAAGCGTCTACGGCCAGGTTATCAAGGTCGATGTTCACAGTTTGATGCCTTTCTATCTTGGCCGTCGTCAGGCTGGCTGCTCGAATGAAAACAGCGCGGCCATGTCTGGCGACCATGGAGGATCGTAGACGAGATCGACAACGACATCGATCACGCCGTCGACCTCGGCGGCACGGTTCTTTACCGCCTCGACGATGAAGCCCGATACCGGACAGAAGCGCGTGGTCGTGGTCATCTTGATCCTTACGATGCCTGTGGGGTCGGTATCTATCTCGTAGATGAGACCCAGGTCCACGATGCTGGTTCCGACCTCCGGGTCCTTGATTCCCCGGAGCACGTCGAGGATCATATTCGCAGAGAGATCAGCCATCCGAACCTGCCGGCGTCGCTCTGATCATGATCCTGTAAACCTTTCCGCTGTCGTCGAAGTTCCCGATCCACTCATGGCCGCGGTCCTTCAGCTCATTGAAGAGAAAAACCGGTTCACGGTTCAGCAGGGCGAAAAGGACTTCGCCGCTTTCCATCGTCTCGAGCCGCGCGAGGATACGCTCCATCGGTTCGGGAGGCGGAAGGTCGGTTAGATCGAGGTTCCAAACCGGATCGGGCCAGATGGCTTCCGTCGCCGGGGCCGCCGGCTCAGGTTCGACAGCTTGGTCGCCCGGGACGAAATCGATCTCCCAGTCATCGTCCGAAAGCTTTCGAGCGACGTGCGAGTAGCCCCGCTGCTCGAGCTGACGGATCAGGGGAACCGGCTGGAATATCACATGGAGCCTAAGTCCCTCGCCAGGATCAAGGCTGGAGACGGTATCCATGATCAATTGGAACGGCATCCCGCCGTCCCGCAGGATCTGACGTACGTCGAGTTCACGAAGCTGAACCATTGGCGTTACCCCTTTGATTAACGGCGAAAAGAAGCGCCGGCTTTTTGAATGGTGCTGTCTTCATCGAAGCATCTATATTTGCGAGTGAGCGAGCAAGGACAAGCTCGATGATGAGAGCAGCGGTCGAGAAGGTCTGGAGGATGACGGCAACACGGAAAAGGCCGTCAAAAGCCAAAGATATTGCAAACGACGCGACGACAACCGCGCCGTAGAAGAGCCAAAGCCAGATCGCGGCCCTGCCTCCCGATACGAGATCGGAGAGACGCGGCGTCTGCCGGCGTCCGAGGAGGGGGCCGAAAACCTCGATCCACGTCAGGAAGGGAACGATCTTGAGCAATTGGGCAAGACCCAGGCCCGTCAGCCAGCCGAAGACGAACAGATAGACCGCGGCTGCGAGAAAATGGCTCCCCACATTGGATGCGAGGCCTGTGGCCAGCATCGACATTGACAGTCCGAGTAGCGTGAAGGCCGGCAGTGATCCGGACATGTTCACCTCCAGAGGCCCGCGGCGGCGTCCTTTGTAGGCCGATATCAACTCCAGTACATATATGGCGATCGCTACAGCGAACACTATTGCTGCCGCTGCCAGCAACCATTGGGAAACGGTCGGCCACGTCAGTGAAATCGCAGTCGCCACCGCCAGCACGGCCATACTCACGCCAGCCATGTTGGCGATAAGCTGCGCCCGCTTCATGTCGTCGGACAACAGGAACATCGGGAGCAATTTATAGCTTACGCCGATGGCCGCCAGCGTCATCCACCCCCCGAGGCCGAAGCTTGCGTGGAAGGGAATCCCGTGGAGCAGAAGGACGATGAAAACCGGTGCCTGGGAGACACCCGAAACGGTTACAGCAAAGAGCGAGCCGAGGGCGGCTGTTGCCGCGAGGCAACCGATTGCGATCAGGACGAGGGGCGATGCAGGATGGCTTTTGCGACCGCGCCACAGCACCAGCAGCAACGCAGTTCCCACCCAGGAAAGCGAAGGCGCCAGAGCGGTGACCGCAGCGAGCATCACCCCGCCCGCGACTTCGGATCCACGGTCGATCAGATGGAAGCCCAGCAGCAGAAGAGCAAGCCCGGCGACGATGCCGCCGAGGCCAAGGACGTCGTACCGTCCTTTGGGAAGGCTCAACCCCGTAAGAACCGGTGCGAACTGCAGCAGTGCGCCAATCATCAAGAGGGCAAGCCATCCAATCGTTACAGAGTGCACGACGATGAGGGCGCGAGGATCGCTGACGTCGACGGATGGCGCCCAGCTTCCTGTTGACAGCAGAACCTCCGCAAACAGCAGAAAGAGGAGCGCTGCGCCGAAGTAGCACATGGTCCATCGCGACAGACTGGCGCCCATTGGCATCATCGTGCTTCTCCGGTGCTAGTGGCTGCCGCAGCAGCAGTCGCAGCCGGCGTCGAGACGGGTGATCTCCACACGCCAGACCTCCGGCCCCTGCTCCAGGTATTCCCAGGAAAACTTTCCAGGAAGTGCCGTTTCCAACTGGTATTGAAGCGGCCGGGGTTCGTGATCACTGGTGATATGCAAAACCTTTCCAGGCGTCAGCGTATGCAGCGTGCCGAAGATTTGGGGATGACGCTCAAATGGCGGCAGTACACGCACGTCGATATGCGTGATTTCGCTTTGCGTGGAGGGCGCGTCAGTCATGTGATTGTTCCTTCAGCCGCTGGCATGATGATCGACGGGACCGCGGCGCATCCGTTGTCAGTTGGCAACGATAGGCTTGCGCGGATTGGGGCACTTTGACAGCGAACAAACATCGAGGAGGTTTGACCCGTGCGAATTCGTTTTCATTGACATATGACAAGGAAATGCAGGCGGCGGGCAGACATAAGAGCGCGATGATCCTCAAGAAAGGAGATCGACATGTCGGAAGCTCTGGTCGCCAAATACGGCGACGCCCGACTCCCGCGCTACACAAGCTATCCAACCGCACCGGCATTCGCTGCGACAGTTGGACCTGACGAATACGCGCAAGGGCTTCAAGCCATATCCGCCTCGGACCCTGTCTCGATCTATCTGCACGTGCCCTTTTGCCGCTCGATGTGCTGGTACTGTGGTTGCCACACGACCATCACCCGGCAGGACGCACCGATCCTGGAATATCTCGACGTCATGAGCCAGGAGATCGAACTGGTGTCGTTTGCGGCCCGAAACAATGTGCCGGTCAAGAACGTCCACTTCGGAGGTGGAACACCAACGATCATGAAGCCCCATGAGTTCGCGGCGCTCATGATGAAACTCAGGAGCGCCTTTCAGTTCGAGCACGACGCCAGCGTGGCCGTCGAAATCGACCCGCGCACACTCGCGCCAGAAATGATCGCGGCGATGGGAGAGAACGGCGTTGATCGTGCCAGCCTCGGCGTGCAGAGTTTCGATCCCGTCGTACAGAAGGCCATCAACCGCATCCAGACCTTTGGTCAGACCCAGGCAGCCGTCGCAGGGTTGCGCTCCTTCGGGGTGACGAGCATCAATTTCGACCTGATCTATGGCCTGCCACATCAAACTGTCCAATCGTGCGTGGATACGGTCAGACAGGCAGTCGAATTGAGCCCCGAGCGCTTCGCGGTTTTTGGATATGCTCATGTCCCGGCCTTCAAGAAGCATCAACGGCTTATAGATGAAGCCGCGTTGCCGGATGCCGCGCAGCGAAACGAGCAGGCCGAGGCGGTGGCGGAGGAACTTGTCAACTGTGGCTATGTCCGCATTGGCCTGGATCACTTTGCGCTGCCAGGTGACGAGCTCGCAGTCGCCTCCAGCGCCGGCACCCTCCACAGGAACTTCCAAGGTTACACCACGGATGACTGTGCCACCCTGATCGGCCTTGGCGCCTCCGCGATAGGAAGGCTGCCGTCCGGTTACTACCAAAATCATGTGGCGTTGGGCCGCTATGCTGAACGGGTCGCATCCGGTGTTTTGCCCACGGCGAAAGGCTATATGCTAACCGGGGAAGACAAGCTTCGTGCCAAAGTGATCGAGCGCCTGATGTGTGACTTCGAGGTGGATCTGCCGAAGCTGGCCGAGGAATCAGGATACGAGAGCGGTTTTCTGCTCGACAGGAACGACCGGTTGCAGGCGCTTGTCTCGGACGGCGTAGTCACGATCGAGGAGGGCCGGGTGGTCGTTTCCCGCAGCTCCCGCTTTATGGTCAGGGCGGTTGCTGCCGCGTTCGACGCCTATTTCGGGTCCTTGGGACGATCTCACAGCAAGGCAGCCTAAGCTGATCGGCGCCCGCTTCTTCATGGGGTGTTGACCTTTCGCCTTCTCTGCTGGCCGGGACGGTTTCGGCCAGACGCAACCCGCCAGACCGTATCCGCCATTTCCGGCAATCTCTGGGGTCTCGCTCGTCGCCATTGGCAGGGTTGGCGGCCAGGCTCCCCTTGCGAGCACCGTCGCCGGCCTGCCCATCTCAATCCTGTCGCGCAGCATCTCGTGGATGGAAGTTCGCGGTGAGCCAGTTTCGGTGAAACTCGCCGCCAGAAGGCGGCATCGTTCGTCAAACGATCGGCGTGACATGGGATGGTCCGCGAGATGGCAACATCGTTGTTTCGATGCTCCTGTCCGGCAACCCTTTTGCGGGTAACCAGCCGCAGAACCAAGGGCGACTTGGCTTGCGCGATCGCCGCCGGAAATCTTTCCAGCCCCTCAGCCTCGACGTCGGCCCCCATCCAATGCCAAAAGAACCGCCTGGACCGCCCGCACAGACGACCGCACATACGCCCCTGGCAGTGATCGTAGCCCCGCTATGCCGTCAGGTTTCGATAGATCACAGGAAGAGCACTCGGAAGCTTCGCAATATTCGAGACCAGCGAGAAGCCCGACCGCCCGAAGATCGCGGGAAGGTAATCGCCAGCATTGCGGTCGACTGTGACCGCAAACACTGCCTGGCCGCGATTGCGGGCCTCCATCACCGCCCGCCGGGAGTCCTCGAGCGCGAACCGGCCTTCGTAATGGTCCACGTCGTTCGGCTTTCCGTCGGTCAGAATCAGCAGCAGCTTCTTCCTTGCCCCCTGCAAGTCGAGTTGCTTAGACACGTGTCGGATCGCCGCGCCCATGCGGGTGTAATAGCCGGGCTTCAAGCTGGCGATGCGCCTGGCGGTCGTGGCGGAGAACATCTCCTCGAAGCGCTTCACACTGTCCACCCGGATCCAGCTGTGTCGGCGAGACGTGAACGTGTCGATCGCAAAGCTGTCGCCGCAGGCGTCGAGGCCACGAGCCAGCACGTTAAGCGCCTGCATCTCCACGTCGAGCACCCGCCGATTGTCGAGCCACGAATCCGTGGATAGCGAGACGTCGACCAAAATGGATGTGGCCAGCTCATGGGCCGCAGGACGCGACGATTCGTAGATGCGGTCATCGGGATAACCGGTGGCCAGAAGATCGATGCGCGAGCGCACCACCGCTTCAAGATCGATTTCGTTTCCGTCCAACTGTGCTCGGCAGATCTCGCGTCGTGGCCGAAGGATCTCGAACTGCTTGCGTACCTTCCGGATCACGGACTGGTCGCCTGCAATCGGGGAAATCTTCGCGTCCTGAATTGTCCCGAGCACAACCCGGCAATGGTCTTCAGCGTACTGTTGTGTCCTGAAATTCCATTCCGGATAGAGCAACTCGCCTTCTATTCGCGAAGGATCAACGGCTTCGGGGGAGAGGTCGAGATCGAAGTGGAACTTTGACTTCGGCCGCTCCTTGGTTCCGCTGAGCGTGATGTCGTCGAGCTCGTCGGCAGCCGACGGTTCGTCGTCCTCCCTGTCGTCTGTCGGGCGGTCTACATTGACCATTTCCGCCATGGCGAGAATCTTCTCGAAGCGGTTGAGAATAAACGGGTCGCGCTTTCGGTCGGTGGCATCGTCCTTTCGCTTTGCCTCGTGAGAAACTCGCTTTCCATCGTCATCAGACGATGTGTCGTCGGATGGGAGGTCGTCTCGGTCGGTCGGTTGGCATTCCGCCCGCCCAGTGAAGTCGGGCCAGAGGGGAACGGGTAGCATCGGCAGGTATCCGGGAGGAGCCGCCGCAAGAGCGGGCCGGCACCCCGACGGCAGGACATGCTCCAAGGGGAAGGAGAGGGCACTCTTCACGAAATCTTCAACAAGCATCTCTGCCTGAGGGAGTTTCCCGCGAACGCGGCAGGAAAGGACCGCATGGCTGAGGCGGGCATATCGCTCTGCCATTCCGGGGAATTCCCTGACCAACCGCGCGCAATTGCTGCGCCCCGCCTCGATCCGGGCGATGTCGCCCAGCATCCTGTCGCTGGAGGCCGGCCCCGGCATCTGTGCGACAGCGATATATCCCGCGAGCCAGAAGTAGAGGTCACGATTGAGCCTCTCGTCGTGGAAGAGGTCGATCATGGCCGGTAGATGGATCGCGGAACTGTCCCAGGATGGATGATCGCTTCTTTCCTCGCCGAGACCGACAACCTGGCGAAGCCGCAGACGATGAGACGAGGTTTTCTGGCGCGCTTTCTGGATCTGAAGCGTGCGCCCACCACCAAAGGCGCGGAAGCAGACCGCGAGCTGCGCCTTTAGGTCGGCAAGATGGACAGCGTGCTCCGGATGGCGCTTCCAGGAGCTGGTATCGCCTACGAGGCGATGCCAGGTGCGTCCAACGGTTTCTTCCAGCTCCAGAAACTCAAGCATCTCGCACCTAGCCTATCGTCGCCTTGGCAACTTCAACGAGCGCCGCCTTGACATCGGCCTCGTCGGTCAGTGGTTCAATAATTGCGGCCCTGACGGCTTCGACCATGGGAATTCCGGCCTCGACAAGCGTCGCGCAATAAATCAGGAGCCGGGTCGAAACGCCTTCCTCGAGATCCTGTCCCTTCAACGAGCGGAGCCGTCGGGCGAGATCGACGAGAGACGCGACCCTGGCTTCAGGAAGCCCGCTCTCGCGCGAGACGGTGGCGATTTCCTTGTCCCGCGGCAGAAAGTCGAATTCGATCGAGACGAAACGCTGCCGCGTGCTGGGCTTCAGCGCCTTCATAAGGTTCTGGTAGCCGGGATTGTAGGAAACGACGACCATGAAGCCCGATTGTGCCTCGAGAAGCTCGCCGGTTCTTTCCAGGGGAAGGATCCGGCGATCGTCGGTGAGCGGATGGAGGACCACTGCCACGTCCTTGCGCGCCTCGACGATCTCATCGAGATAGCAGATGCCACCGTTGCGAACCGCCTTTGTGAGCGGGCCGTCGATCCATACGGTCTCGCCTCCCTTCAGGAGGTAGCGACCGGTCAGGTCTGCCGCGGTCAGGTCGTCGTGGCAGGATACCGTCGATACGGGCAGCCCCAGGCGGGCTGCCATGTGCTGTACGAACCTGGTCTTGCCACATCCTGTCGGGCCCTTTAGCAGGACCGGAAGTTGCCGCGTCCAGGCGCTTTCGAAAAGGGCGCATTCATTGCCTTGAGGCGCATAGTAGGGAATTTCGTCCTTTGGATGCAGCGGATGATTGAGGGCTATTGTCATGACTGATCTCCAGTGAGGGGGCCCGCCTTATTCGGCGGGCTGTACTGCTGCGTTGGGCATGCGTGCGCGTCCGGGGACAAGCACCGACCAGATGAACATCAGCGCGCTGATGAAGACGAAGACGCCGGAGCCGAGCCTGACCCAGTAGAAGAGGGCGAGCTGGTCCTGGACGTCCATGTAGGACTGACCGAGAACGCGCTGCAGATGAACCTGGATGACGCCCGCGAAGGTCAGCGCGAAAGTCATGACCGACATTGCCCCGCACATGATCCAGAAGCTGCTGATCGAGAGCCACTGGTTGTATGGCGCGCGTCCGCGGATCTGCGGGATGGCGTAGGCCATGGCGGCGAGATTCAGCATCACGTATGCACCGAAGAAGGCGAGGTGACCGTGAGCGGCGGTGACCTGCGTGCCGTGGGTGTAGTAGTTCACCGACGACAGCGTATGCAGGAAGCCCCAAACGCCGGCCCCGAAGAAGGCCATTACAGAACATCCGATCGACCAGAGGAGAGCCGCCTTGTTCTCATGCTTGCGTCCAGCCCTCCAGGTCATGACGAAGGTGAAGACGACCATGGTGAAGAACGGTGCGACTTCGAGGGTGGAGAACAGCGAGCCGATCCACTGCCAGTATCCCGGTGCGCCGATCCAGTAATAGTGATGGCCGGTGCCGAGGATGCCTGAAAAGAGGGCCAGGCCGATGATGACATAGAGCCACTTCTCGACGACTTCGCGGTCGATACCGTTCAACTTGATCATGAGGAAGGCCAGAACCGAGGCCATGATCAGTTCCCACACGCCTTCGACCCACAGGTGAACGACGTACCACCAGTACATTTTGTCCAGCGCAAGGTTTACGGGGTTGTAGAAGGCGAACAGGAAGAAGATTGCAACGCCCCATAGACCGAACAGAAGGATGTTGGTGATGGTGGTCTTGCGCCCCTTGAGAGCCGTCATCGTGACGTTGAACAGGAACATCAGGGCGACAATGACGATACCGACCTTGATGGCAAAGGGCTGCTCCAGGAATTCCCGGCCTTCGTGAATATGGAAGAGGTATCCGACGACCGCCACTGCGGCGGCCACGAGGAAGATCCAGAACTGCGCCTTTGCGAGTTTCGGACTGTAAAGCTCCGTCTCGCACTCCTCGGGAAGGAGGAAGTATGTGGTGCCCATGAAGCCCATGAGCAGCCATACGATCAGTGCGTTCGTATGTACCATTCGAACGATGTTGAAAGGCAGCATGACGGAGAGAGTGTTGGGCAACACGTAGATTGTGCCCGCGATCACGCCGAACAGGAGCTGTGCCATGAAGAGGCCGAGCGCTCCGTAAAAGTAGAGCATCGCAACGCTCTGAGTCTTGTACTTCATCTTAAAAACCTCTCCTGTCAGCCGGCTTGGTTCGGTGGCCAGTTTTGGGTGTTCGTCTTGCTGACCCATTCGAGGAAATCGGCAAGGTCGTTGACCTCCTGGTCAGTCAAATTGAATTGCGGCATCTGCCTGCGCCCCTCGATGCCTGATGGCTGAGCGGCCATCCACGCATGAAGCGCCTCGCGGGCACTTGCCGGATCCTTGTCGCCGCCCCAGCGTATCCAGACGTTCGACAGTTCCGGCGCGAAGTAGGCGCCTTCACCGTCAAGCGTATGGCAGTTGATGCAGGAGTTCTTTTCCCAGATGTGTTTTCCGCGGGCGACGCCTTCTGTCAGGGTCGCCTCGTTGGTGGACACCGTTCGAATGTAATAGTGGCTGTGGGCCGTAAGGCCCACGAATATAGCGAAGAAGAAAGCGGACCCGCCGTAGAACACGTTTCGGGCCGCGGTTTTGGTCAGGCGTTCAGCCATCGATCATCCTTTCATGTCAGTGGCGGTGCCGCCGTGACGTCGGAAATCGAGCCAGGGGCTCGTTATTGGTGGATGGCCGAATTCCGCCGGGGGGTCTTTGTCAATTCGCAAGCAAGCGAAGGATTACGCATTGTTGGCGAGGTCTGAGCTCGGCGGCGGGCGTCATAGAAAGGCAGCCGGATGTCGACAGACCAACGTTGCCGGGCTGGACACCGGGAAGACGTCGAAGCCCGCTCCGACGGCACCTTCGGTCGATAGCAAAATAGCGTCCATTGCGAGGGGCACCTGCGCCGGCACCGACCCGATTACCTTGCCGCGCTCGACGGATTGCTTTGTCTGCTCTGGACCAGTGCGATCTAGAAAAACGTGCTCGAAGCGAGGGTCTTCAGCAATGCCATGGAAAGGATGGTCATCGCCCATGCAATCAAGGCTGGGTAAATCGGCGAACGGCGACCGCGAAGTCCAAGGAAATCGGCAGCAACCAACCTGACTTTTGCGATCGCAACAACGACCACAAGCGCCATGAACGCCGGTCTTGATGCGACGCCTAGATAGGTCGATCCGATGGCAATGCATCCGGTGAGCGCGAAGAGATAGGCAAGCGCCTTGGTCGGACGTGCGGAAGTCCGGTTTTCGATTTTCATAGAAGGTAGACCAGCGGAAACATTACGAGCCACACAATGTCGATGACGTGCCACAGGGTCGTCATCAGGTGGACGTTCTCACGGGAAGGGAAGCGAGCTATCAGGGCGAGCACGCAAGAGCCGAAGAGCACATGCGCCAGGTGGAAGCCCGTTATCAGCACATAGAGCGTCGAGAACGCGTCGTTTGAAAGAAGGGACGCTCCCTCCCGACCGTACTCATGGACCTTCAGGGCAGTGAAGAGAAACCCTCCTGCCGCAGCTGCGAGCAACAATAACCGCCGCTCCAACAATCTTGTTTGCCGGGCGGCCATTGCGGCAAACCAACCGCTTGCAAGCAGGACGACCGTGTTTGCCATGGGTATGGTGGTGTCCAGCCTTGCCCTGCCTGCGAGGAAGTCCTCCGGACTAATCCAGGAGGCTATCACAAACGCAGCCAGGAGAGCCCCGAACGCGGCCAGTTCGCTCCAGGCAAGAATCCAAACAAGCAGGTCGCCAGTTCCAGGCTCCGCGAGATCGTCTGATGTCGTCGAGGTCATGCGCCCTCGATAGGCAATGGATCTGCTTTCTTCTTTGAGGAAACGCAAAAACCCCAGGGTCCTCGCATCAGCGGTCAATCCTGTCGGCAAGGTTTTGTTTACCAAGACATGAGACCTTGGTGCCGTCCTAGACGATATCCGGGACGGCAAAGGCTGGCATTTCGTATTGAGTAGCCAGCCCGTTCCCCCACTTCTTCTTGCTCCTTCCGTCGCTTCCGGGCCTGCTGTTGTCTCTTTGATCGATCTCAAAGACGTCTGTTCTCGACCGGCCTATGGTCCGCTTCAAAGGAGAACATAATGACCGACGCCCAGATCGGACTTTCCATAGCCACCCCTGTGATCGTCATTTTCGCAATCACGCTCTACCGCATGGGCGTCCTGCAGCGGACGGGCGTCGTGTCAGCCGTCCTTGCCGCCGTTGCGATCGCCGCAAGCCTCTTTCTGCAAAGGTAGATGGCGATCATGCAAATGCCGAACAAATTCGCCGAGCTCGAGGCCTGCTACGGGCAGCTTGTATCGTGGTGCGACCTTCTGGAAGCGATTGCCGATTTTCTTCCCTGCCACGTAGACGAGAGGCTGTGTGACACCGTGACGGGCGGCCTGATCCCGCTGCTCCAGGCAACCCATAGCCTGGAGGAACATGTTGTTTCTGCGTCACTGCATGCAATCATGCCGGACCATGATCGCGTGGAGGCCGAAAATAGAAGATCCACCGAACGGCTGTTCGACATGGATGCCGCGCAAGAGGTGGTCGACGTCCTGCTGGCTTTGAAGAACGGCGACTGCAGGCTGTCGTGGGATGCCATCGGATATCTCCTGCGATCGTTCTTCTGCTTGATGCGGCGACGCATCAAGGCCGAACGGGAAATCGTAGGGCAGATCCGGAAAGCACTTGCGCGACATGAGGGCATGACCGTTCTGGACGCACAGCTCGCGACTGAGATCGTCTAAGTGCGTCTGTTTGAACAGTAAGCTTCGGGGTGATTGTGATGTCGTCGCCGGCGACCTTTTAAAGGCGGAACCGACGCCACCCTCGAACAGCTCGGCAATGGGGCCGCCAATCTTCAACCGGGCCACGAATCAATCGCCTCATCTGTGATATCCGCCCAAAATCCTTCTTTCCAATTGTAGCGGCGCGCGACCAGACAACCGGGCCTGGCGGGTGCAGCCTGAACTTGAACCGGGTGACTACGCCGAGTTGCCGCCGCAGCAGAGCCGAACGATCGGTTGTTGTTTAGAGCAATAGAGCGACGTAGCCGCACCGCTTGCAGCGGGTTACAATAGCTCACAATGTTCAAGAGATTTCTCATGGAACGGGAAGATCGCCCGGGAAAGGCTTGGCTTTCCCGGTTCGTTGCTGGGCGAGCGGAAGCAGAACGATGGTATTTCGGCCATCAAGCATCACCGACGCCAACGGCGAAGGAATGCCGCGCGGCCCTAGTGAATTACATGCCGAAGTTGACGCTCCACTACGACCGCGCCTGCGACCTCGTTGGCGACGATGACGTGGCGCATCGAATGCTCAGTCACTTCCGTCCTGCGCCAGAACGCCATGGCTGCAGTCAGGCCGTCTGGTTGGGAAGAGGAGGGCCAGCCCTCATCCGCAATTTCGATTACCCACCCGATATTGTTTCGGAACGATTTGAGATCACAGCGTGGTCGGGAATGCGGGTGATCTGCAAGGCGCAGCGGCCCTGGGGAGGCTGTGTCGATGGTATGAACGAGGACGGACTCGTCGCCAGTGTCACCCTTGGCGGCAGCCGTGCTCAAGGACTTGGCTTCTCGATCATTTTGATCATCCGCTACATCCTCGAAACTTGCCACGATGTAAGTCAGGCGGTGGCGACGCTCTGCCGAATACCAGTAGCGCTCCCACAAAACGTAACTGTCCTCGACCGTTCAGGGCACTACGCCACAGTGCTGCTCGCTCCCCACCAGCGGCCGATCGTTACCAGGTTGAAGGCCTGCACGAACCACCAGCGAACCCCCAGACCCCCATCGTCATCATTGGCGCGCCAGCATCTGATTCAGCAGGCGATCGATGATCCAACCATGACACTCTCGCGACTGACCGATCTATTTCTTTTGCCGCCGTTGTATTCCAGGAGCGGTTCCTTTCTGACGCTTTACACTGCCGTCTACCGCCCCGTGGAAGGGAGAGTGGACTATATCTGGCCCGGCAAGCACTGGTCCCAAAGTTTCGAGGATTTCGAAGAAGACGAGTATATGCACAGCTATGGCTAGCCACTCACTCCTTCCACAGCCATAGTTCTGCCACCCAACAATCAGCAGCAGTCGCCAACTCTCTCGGCGGATGTATCGTGTCTATCTTCGCGCATATTGACGGCAAATGGCTGGCGTTTTGGCGAGGAGACTGACCGAGTGGGCTTCGCAACTACGCGCTGCCCCCCATGAGCTTGCCAGCCCCCAGAATCTTGCCGCCGGCGGTCGAGGTGTCGTTCGCCTTCTTCCACAGGTTCATGGTGGCTTCCGCGGTCCCGGATGATGTTGCCGGGGCCGCAGACTTGCGACGCAGTTGCGTGCGCGAGGGAATAGTGCTTTTGAAATCAGAAAGGTCGAGAAGTTCGCTACGGGCTGAGATTTTAGACAAGGTCACGGTTGATGCTATCGTATTCTGATCAGTTCGCCAGTCTGCTGAAAGAGCCTGTTGTCCAGTTTGCGATCCTCGTTCTTCTGAGAATGCTCGCGACGCCATTGACGGGCGATCGCGTAATTGGACGGCTCGCGGCCAACATCGTATTTTTCGTCGCCCTAACGGCTTTGCTCCTTTACCATAGAATTCCGCCGTATGCGCCTGATATAACTGCGGAAACGGTGGCTGATCGGATCGGCTCCGGGATCCTCAAAGCGATCTGGTGGATCGGAGGAGCGATGCTCCTTGCCAGTTTGGTCCGCACGTTTTTGACACTCGAACGGAAACCGAGGGAAGGGCGACTTCTGCAGGACCTGGTAGTGGGGATTGTCTATCTTGGCGCCGCGTTGAGCATCATCGCATACGTCTTCAGTTTACCAGTGGGCACCCTCATCGCCACCTCCGGTGTGTTCGCTATCGTTTTGGGTCTGGCTTTGCAAAGTACCCTCAACGATGTTTTCTCCGGCATTGCGCTGAATCTCGGAAAGCCCCTGTCCGTAGGTGACTGGATCAGATTGGAAGACGACACGCAAGGAAGCGTTGTGGAAACCAACTGGCGGTCCACCGAACTCCTTAGCGGCACCAACGACCTAATCATTGTGCCCAATAGCGTTCTCGCCAAGAGCCGGATAGTCAACATCAGTAGTCCGGACAACACACACGGCTCAACCTTGAAATTCAAGCTGGCCCCGACCAAGCCGCCATCAGTAATCCTCCAGACCATGGAACGTGTACTGTTGAGCAGCAATGCGATCATGAAATCGCCCCCTCCCACCGCGAATTTTACGGCGATGGATGCGAACTATCTGGAGATCGAACTGTCATTTCGGGTGTCGGAACGCAGTCAACTGCCTCGTGCTCGAAACGAATTATACGATCTCGTCTTTCGTCACACCGAGGCGTCAGGTCTTCAGCTTGCCTCCGACGGAGGAGCTACCAGGGTAGTCCTCACCCAGGAGACACCCGAGATGAGTGTCCAACGACAAACGTCAAGGCGGCGTCTTCTGGATGCGATTTCTCTGTTTTCCTCTCTGACAAGCGAGGAACGAGAAGAGTTGGCCTCCGCTATGAACAAGCTGTCGTTCAAGGAAGGCGATATCGCCGCCCATCGGGACACCTCGCTGACGTCGCTGATGATCCTTCGAAACGGTGTGATGACAGTCGAGGAGATTGAGGATGGCCAAACCATCGAGCTTGAACGCCTTGCTCCGGGTGATGTCTTCGGTGAGCGCGGGGTGCTGATGGGAGCACTGGAGCCGGGTGATATCAAGGCGATCACAGCCGCCGTAGTATATGAGATTCCCAAGGAACGGCTCGCCGCGATCATGCGAGAACGTCCCGCCATTGCGGAAGAACTGGCGATGCTATTGTCCGCTCGGTCGAAAGCGGAGGAACGCTTGCACATGGCGAACCATCTTTCTCCTCTGCAACATGCGTCGTCGGTATCGGCAAGGATAAGGCATTTGTTTGGTCTTGGATGACGTGTCTATCCTGAACCCCTATTCGACCGTGGTCCTGGAGGGACGACGGCGCAGCTTACGCAATTGATCTATCCGACCACGCCGCTCACAAGGCAGCGAAATAAACACACTGAAACATGCGACCGCGTTGCTCTCGGCAGTGAAACAGTGCCCAAACTGGGATTTGTTGAGCAGTGGTGCGAGGTCGACGTCGCCAGGATCTTTGTGTTCCGTAGTGGAGGAAGGTGATCTTCGTTTTTGGGGCCGGGTTATTGCAGCCGGGTGACGCATTCAGCAAATCCGATGCAGGCGCTCATCGCGGAAATCCCCATCAATGACAGATGGCTCTCCGACAACGGCAGGGAATCGATGAACTCGTCCAATTCCTTCACATGCTGCGGGTCAAGTTCACCATGCATCCTGTATGTCCGGAAAAGGGCTTTGGGGAGCCCTGTCCGGCGTTCGAGGTCATCGTACACCTCGGTGGTTCCGGGGTCGCTCTCCAGCATGAGGATATAGCCAAGCAACCCAACCGGGTGATGATGATAGATCCAATAATACTGGCATCCGACAAACGCGGCGGTCGTCGGCAGCGGGATCCGGTTCAATATTTCGTCCTTGGAAAAGCCTGCCGCGCAGAGGTCCTCGAGCGTCCAGTCATCGTGGTCCCTCTCCTCGTTGATATGGTGCTGAAAATAGCTCGCTAGCGGATCGCGAAGCGGGTCTCCTATCGGAAGCTTCAAGGCCTCGGAGCGAGCAGCCTCCATCAAGGGGACGCTCGCCCGGATGACCTGATGCAGCAGGATCAGATATTCCGGAAAGAGCCGGGCAATGTCGGGGCTGTTCCAAAGCGCGTCGAGGGATCTAACGAGATGCCCGTTGGTCATCGCCATTCTGAGCCGAAGCCGATCACTCGTTTCCATTGTAAAATCCCCATTGGCCGATCGCTGATTGACGCTTCGAAAGAAGTAAGGAAACGGAGCCAACAACAACATTCAACTTATATTAGTTATGGCTCAAACAATATCGAAAGTGTATAGTTGAATTGCTGGGGTGCTGGAATTTCATCTTGCTTCTGAGGGGAGACGACTATGGCTTCCGCGAATTACGACAAGCTCAAGCAAGCCAAGGTTTTCGACGACGAACAACAGATGGCGGACGAGCAAAAGAAGCAGCTTGAGGATCTGACCTCACAGGAGGTCAAGGCGCTGATCGACATCAAGGCGAAACTCGACAAGTTCGAGTGGCCGATTAAGACCGTCAAGAAGCCAACAATGCTGTAAGCACAGACCTCAACCCAATATAAGCTCGATTGACGCAAATGCCTGCTTTGCCCCGCAGACTTGATCATTCCGAGTGGGCTACCTTGATGTTTACGGACATCGAGGGGTCGACCTTGCTTGTCCAAAATCATTCCGAGGTCTTCTTCGAAGTGGTGGATCGCCACTTCGAGATCCTCAGGGAAAAAACGGTATCCAACGGCGGCAAGGTAGTGGTTGTTCACTCGGATGCCTTTTTCGCGTCGTTCGATAATGCGGACGACGCCTTTCTCGCCGCCGTCGAAGTCCAGAGAGCATTGTCCGAGGAAGATTGGCCCGACGATGTCGTTCTCAAGGTCAGGATCGGTCTCCATACCGGCGAGGTGTACCCCGTTTCCGACACGAGCATCGGTTACGTGGGAATTGACGTACACCGCGCGGCCCGCATTTCTGAGGCCGCGAGTGGCGGACAAATTCTCATGTCCAGTTCCACCATGGCCGAGTTGGACAAAGACAAAATCGCCGAGAAGGGCAGCGTTCGTTTCCTTGGCAGCCATCGGCTAAAGGACCTTTCGTTTCCAGAGCATCTCTACGAAGTCCAGATAGCCGGACTGTTGGTGGAATTCCCTCCCATAAAGTCCATCGACAACCACCCAACCAACCTTCCAAAGGCGACCAACAGCTTTGTCGGTCGCCAGAATGATATCTCGGCAATCATCAGCCTTTTGACGAGCGACCAGAGGCTGGTGACGCTCGCGGGTCCGGGCGGCGCAGGTAAGACACGGCTGGCCATCGAGACGGCATACAGGCTTGTTCCTGTCTATGGTGACGGTGTTTTCATGGTGTCGTTGGGTGCTGTCGCGAAACCAAGCCTATTCTTGCCTGTTGTCGCACAAGCACTGGGAGTGCCGGAATACCGTGGGCGCACAGTCCTGGAAGGACTGACCCACTTCATGACAAAACGACACCTTCTGCTCCTTATCGACAATTTCGAGCACCTCATCGAAGCCGCTGCCGATCTTAAAAAGCTGCTCGGTATCTGTCCCAGGCTGGATGTTCTGGTGACCACCCGCGAGCCGCTTAGGTTCGCGGAGGAGGTGGTCTATCCAGTCGCCCCGATGCAGCTTCCTGACGCAACTGCCCATGAGGCAGTCAGTCAGTCCGATGCCGTGCAATTGTTTGCGGAGCGAGCACGAGCCGTGAAGCGCGACTTCGTTCTCGACGAACGCACTGTGCCGTTGGTTGCCAATATTTGCAGACGTCTGGACGGTCTTCCTTTAGCGATTGAACTGGCCGCGTCAAGGCTACGGATACTGACGCTTGCCGAACTGTCGGGCCGCCTTGACCAGAGCCTGTCCATCATCGGGAAAGCCCACTACGACGACGACCAGAGGTACACGACATTGAGCGAAGCAATCTCCTGGAGCTATCGCCTGTTGAATCCCGACGAGCAACGTTGTTTCGCAAGGATGTCGGTTTTCAGGGGCGGTTTCAGCCTGGCAGCAGCCGAGCACCTGTGTGGCGATCAAACGCGACCCGACCTGCCGGTTGTCGATATCCTGATTTCCCTGTGCGACAAGAGCCTTCTCACGACGAATACCGCTGGCGGGAGTTCGCGTTTTTCCATCCTGGAGACAATCCGGCAGTTCGCCCTGGGAAAGTTGCAGGAATCCGGCGAACTCGATTCCTGCAAGGATGCCCACGCGATCTACTATCTGCAATTCGTCGAGCAAGTGTCACCTGGATTGGTGGGTCCGGACCAGCGGCGGCTGGTCGGAGAACTCCAGATGGAAATGGACAACATCCGGGCGGCCCTTGGCTGGAGTTTGGAGCGCGCCGATTTCGACCATATCTGTCGATACCTGCAAGCAGTGCTGTGGTATCTGATCCCAAGGGCCCAATTCACTGAAGGGCTCATGTGGACAGATCGGGCCTTGGCCATCGCTTCGGGTATCAATGGAACGCGAGAGTTCGCGATCCTGAATGACGTTGCCGGTTGGTTCAAATTGATTTCCGGCGATTACGCGGGTGCCGTGCCGAACTTCGAAGTCGCGCACGAAATTTTCAAATCCCTCGGTCACGCCGAGGATGTTGCCCGCACCATGATCACGCTCGGAGCAACCATGGCGGCGACCATAGAGAGCGACACCGGGCCGAACATGGTTATTGCCGCCCTGGATGAGTGCAAGAAGCTCGAAGACTGGCACTCCGCCGGAATTGCGCTTATCGCGCTGGGAGAAGGCGCGCGTGGTGGCGGTGACATGCAATCGGCGGCGGAGTGTTACGATGAAGCCCTGACACTCATGCGACGATCAGGTGACCAATATTGGATGGGCGCGCTTCTGCTGAATATGTGCCATGTCTGCATCAGCAACGGCGATGTTGGGGCCGCGAGGCATTACCTGCGCGAGGCGATCCAGCTGGCGACCGAATTTGACTACACCATGATGATCAATCTCTACGTTGCCCTTGCAGGAGAGATCGCCTTGAAGGAATCAAACTTCGACGATGCCGCAAGGCTGTTCGGAGCGGTAACCACGATGCTGCATCGGGTCGGCGTCACATTCGAGTTTGCCGATCAGGTCGAGTTCGACAAGGCGATTGAGTTGACAACGGCGCAACTGGGTGCCGAGCGTTACGGCGAACTGCACGCGGAAGGGATGTCTTGGGATAAAACCAGGGCGCTGGCGTTCGCGCATGGAATTTCGCATCAAGAATAAGGTTTGCGACTGACCTCGCGTGCCACTATTCGAAGTCTTTGATGTAGGCACGTACTGTCGCAACGTCCCCATTCGATACGGCAAATATAGCGTCACAGGTCTGACAAGGCTGACAGCGCCGGGACGTCGCTTCATATGCCCCATCATCGATGCGACCGCGTCTGGAGATCACTTTTTTCGAGCTATTCCAGCGCTTCCTTCCTGCATTGGAACTGTATTCGTCCCGTTTCATGCGCTGCTTCCGAGAGGTCGAAGCACCGACCCGCACTTCCGGTCGATTGAGGAAGTCGCGTCCGCGTGTCGGGATCGTTTCACGCGTGTCGGAAACCCGCCAGGCAGCGATGCGAAATCAAATTCAAACAGAGCTTGGACTTACCCATCACATCGTCAGGGCGACCGTCGGCGTGGTTACATTGCGCAGAAGGCTTGCGAGCGCATCAACATGCCGAGGCAGCCGTGGAAGGCGTCTTCGGGGTCTCTACGGCTTGCCATCTCGGCAGCCGTGCCGAAGCCCGGCTTCGTTGGCAAAGTCAGCTAAAGAAACTCTGCCCTCGAGCGACAAAAGTACTTTGACCAAGTTCTTTGGTTAGCCGACCGACCGCCCACTGAAAAGCTATACCTCGGCACTCTTGACAGGCGCCTTCGCGCGATATCCTATCGCATCACGATTTTTAGCAAAGTGCGATGCTGTGGGGTGACGCTGGTGTTCGTACGAGGGGTTTTCCTTGCAAGCTGTCTAAGCCTCCTGGGCGCGGTGGCGTCTGCTGAGGAGGCCTATCCTCCGGACATGGCCGACCGTGTCCAGGCCTGCACACCCTGTCACGGGGAGCAGGGAAAGGGCACGAACGATCCGTATTTCCCACGGCTTGCGGGCAAGCCCGCCGGATATCTCTACAACCAGCTGGAAGCGTTCAAATCGGGCAGGCGGAAATATCCGCCGATGAATTATCTCCTCGCGTTCCTGACGGACGACTATCTGCGGCAGTTTGCGGCATATTTCGCCGATCAGCGGCCGGCGCTTCCCGAGAAGCCGCCAACGGATGCCAGCGCAGCAGTGCTTGATCACGGGCACACGCTTGTGACGCAGGGCGACCTGGACCGCTCCATTCCGGCCTGCGTGAGCTGTCATGGCGGCTCCCTGACTGGCCAGGAGCCTGGCATTCCCGGCCTCCTCGGCTTGCGCGCCAGTTACATTAGCGCTCAGCTCGGAGGATGGCGCTATGGAACACGCACGGCCACTGCGCCCGACTGCATGCAGCTCGTCGCGGGACGTTTGACGGAAGACGATGTTCGAGCCGTCGCAGCT
Source organism: Rhizobium sp. RHZ02 (assembly GCF_014851575.1). Classification (NCBI taxonomy): domain Bacteria; kingdom Pseudomonadati; phylum Pseudomonadota; class Alphaproteobacteria; order Hyphomicrobiales; family Rhizobiaceae; genus Rhizobium; species Rhizobium sp. RHZ02. The sequence goes on along the minus strand of NZ_JACUZX010000003.1, from coordinate 10,159 downwards.
TATCTCGCCAATCAGGCTCAGCCCGCCGATCCTGCGCCATCCGCCGCCGGCTCTTATTCGTTGCCCTTCGCGTGCGGCAGCCAGCCCGAGAAGGGGAGGACGCCATGAGCGCGCGTTTTCGAATATCAACCGCTCTTGTCGTGTCATCGATGTTGGCGATAGCCGCAACGCTGGTGCCGGCTGCCGCACAGTCGCCGCAATCGGGCGATGTCGTCAAAAAGGGAGAGTATCTGGCGCGAGCCGGGGACTGCGTCGCATGCCATACGGCGCCCGAGGGCAAATTATTTGCTGGGGGTCGTTCGATGCCCACGCCTTTCGGCACGTTGTATACTTCGAACATCACGCCCGACGCCGAAACGGGCATCGGGAAATGGTCGGCGGACGATTTCTACAGGACCATGCACAGCGGAAGGTTCCCGGACGGCGGTCTCCTCTATCCGGCGATGCCCTTTGCCTCCTACACAAAGGTCACGCGCGACGACAGCGATGCGATCTTCGCCTATTTGAAGACGATTGCGCCCGTGCGCCAGACGAACCGGCCGCATGACCTGCAATTCCCATATAACAACAGGTCTCTGATCCTCGGCTGGCGAACCCTCTTCTTCAATGAGGGCGAGTTCAAGCCGAATCCAAAGCAGTCCGACGAGTGGAACCGGGGAGCCTATCTCGTGGAGGGGCTTGGCCACTGTGGCATGTGCCATACGCCCATCAACGCACTCGGCGGGAGTCGCGAGTCCGAAGCATTTCAGGGCGGCTTGATTCCGATGCAGGACTGGTATGCTCCATCACTGACATCGAACAAGGAAGCAGGCTTGGGCGACTGGTCGATCGAGGAGATCTCGGATCTCTTGCAGAAGGGAATATCGACGCGCGGAGCGGTCTACGGGCCGATGGCCGAGGTCGTGTACAACAGTCTTCAGTACATGACCGACGAGGATACGCGCGCGATGGCCGTCTATCTGAAAAGCATCGCGCAGGATGAACCTTCCCCGCCAAAACCTTCCGTCAGGACCGAAGAAGCAAGCCTCCTCATCAGTCTCGGGAAGACTGTCTATGACAAGCACTGCGCGAGCTGTCATGGGGCTGAGGGCGAAGGAAAGCCTCCTCATTACCCGCCGCTAGCCGGAAACCAGTCGATCCAGATGGAATCGGCCGTAAATGGTATTCGCATGGTTCTTAACGGCGGATATCCGCCGGCTACCGCCAAGAACCCCATGCCGCATGGCATGCCGCCATTTGCCGTCACGCTTTCCGACGACGAGGTCGCCGCGGTAGCATCATATATCAGGACGGCATGGGGCAACCGTGGCACCCCGGTCAGCGCCGCCGAGGCGAACAAGCTTCGATCTGCTCCACTGCAATGAGGACGACATGATCAATCCTGACGAGCCTGCCCATATCCCCGACGACCGGATGGTCGAACGCATTGTCGCTGAAGGGCCACGAGGAGCAGTTGTTGTGGCCGGGATTGCGACCGCCGCCGTCGTTGCAATGTGGGTCTTGTTTTATCTGCTTGTGTTCGTGCCCCGGAGCGTCTGATGAGCGATGTTCACAACGAAGCGGCGGCGGTCGCTGAACGCATCGAACGGCGCTGGGCGACCGTTGCGATCTTGATTATTGTGTTTTTGGCGGGGATGGCGGCGTTCGCCGGGATACATCAGGCGACCATGCCGCAGACAGCGGTCGAAACCATCGACCCGACCACGATCCATCTCCAGGGCGAGTTCATTGAATCCAATCTGGGCAGCGCGGTGGAGCAGGATGGCTCCGTGACGGTAAGGGCGATCGGCCAGCAGTATTCGTTCTCCCCGCCCTGCATCGTCGTTCCAACTCAGACCCCGGTTACCTTCAGGGCCACCAGCGCCGACGTCGTGCATGGCTTCCTCATCCAGGGCACCAACATCAACACGATGCTCGTTCCTGGCTACGTATCGGTTCAGAAGGCCAGCTTCGACCAACCCGGTGAACACCTCATGCCATGCCAGGAGTTCTGCAGTGTTGGCCACGAAGGCATGTGGGCGAAAGTGAAGGCCGTCGACAAGCAGCAGTTCCTTTCGGAAATTGCGGACAAGAGGAGGCTTTCCTGTGCTCCATAATCGCAGGCTAATTCTGGCGCACTTCTGGCTCGCCTTCGCGACCTTTGGCCTCGCCCTGCCGCTCGGCGCCTGGCAGATGTACGTCCGCAGTCCGCTCTCTCCCTGGATCAGCAATCCTGAATGGTATTACCGTTCCCTGACCGCTCATGGCACGGTGATGGGTTATGTGTTCCCAACGCTTGTCGCAATGGCCTTCGGCTATGCGATCAGCGAGGCTTCCCTGAAGCAGGCCCTCGTTGGAGTCCGCTGGGCCTGGACCGGTTTTGGGCTGATTGCGGTCGGCGCTGTCATCGCGATGATCCCCGTGTCCCTTGGTCGGGCGTCAGTGCTTTACACCTTCTACCCGCCTTTGATCGGAAGCGCGCTCTACTATATCGGCGTGGTGATGGTCGTTGTCGGCTCCTGGATCTGGGTGGCTCTCATGTCCATCAATCTGAGGGTTTGGAAAAGGGCCAATCCGGGCGCACCAGTGCCACTCGCCATGTTTGCCAACGTGGCCGGCTCGTATCTATGGGCATGGACCGCCGTCGGCGCCGCCCTGGAGCTACTGCTGCAAATCATCCCGGTTGCACTCGGGTTCAAATCGACGATCGACGCCGGTCTTGCGCGCGTGTTCTTCTCGTGGACATTGCACGCAATCGTCTATTTTTGGCTCATGCCGACCTATATCGCCTACTACACGATCGTTCCGCGGGCGATCGGCGGTCGCGTCTTCAGCGACAGCATGGCGCGTATCTCGTTCATCCTTTTTCTCGTGGTTGCCATGCCGATCGGCATCCACCACGCCTTCGCCGACCCTCAGGTCGGTGCAGGTTTCAAGTTCATCCATTCCACTTTCACCGCCCTGGTCGCACTTCCAACGCTGCTGACCGTCTTCACCATACTGGCGTCTGTGGAAATCGCGGCGCGTGCGCGAGGGGGCAGGGGCGCCTTCGGCTGGCTGACCGCGCTTCCCTGGCGCAACCCCATGATGCTGGCGGTGACGTTCTCCTTCATCATGCTCGGCTTCGGCGGGGCCGGGGGGCTCATAAACATGAGCTACCAGCTCGACGCGTCGATCCACAACACACAGTGGATCACCGGACACTTTCATCTCATTTTCGGCGGCGCGATCGTCATAATGTATTTCGCCATCGCTTATGACCTGTGGCCCCATCTGACGGGACGTCCTCTCGTCAGCCTTGGTCTGGTCAGGCTCCAGCTCTGGCTCTGGTTCATCGGAATGATCGTGACGACTTTTCCCTGGCACTATGTCGGGATCCTCGGCATGCCGCGCCGGATGTCCTTCTTCGACTATACGGATCCGGCGCTTGCGAACGAGGCGGTTTCGGTCGTGCTCTCGGCAATTGGCGGGTTCATTCTCGTTGCCTCGGGTATTCTTTTCCTTGTCGTTCTTATCCGCTCGCATCTCGCTTCGCCGAGCCAGCCGGAGGAGTATCGGTTCGCGCTGGCCGTCCATCCTACCACCAGAGTTCCTGCTGCCCTGAACAGCTACGGTCTTTGGGTTGGCCTGATGGTAGCACTGACGATCACGAACTATGGATATCCGATCCTTCAACTTGCCATACGCAATGACACCTCCGTGCCAGCGGTATATGTGGGAGAAAGGTGATGAACGGCGACAGGCTGACCAGCTTTCGGAACCGGTGGACGCTGACCAGCGTCTTCGTCACAGCCGCAATCTTCGTTGTCGCCGCGCTATTGGGCTTTGTGCTGCTTCCGCGCCTTGACGCAAGGGAGCAGGTGGTGGGCTTATGGGATACCATCTGCCGGGCCGCCGGGCTGCCGCAGCGCGGAGAAGCTTCTGAACCCGTGCAGCCAGGTTACAAGACGTCTCTTGTGAAGATTGCAACCGCAGTTTCGCGAACTCGCAACGAGGAGGCGATAGGGAGAGGGGCCACGCTTGCGCAGCAGTGCGCCATCTGTCACGGCCCCACAGGCATAAGCCGCGCAGACTCCCCGAATCTGGCCGGCCAGTATGCGAGCGTGGTCTATAAACAGCTTCGCGACTTCAAGGACGGCGTTCGTGTCAATGCTGTCATGAGCCCGTTCACAGCAAAACTGACCGAGCGGGACATGCAGGATCTTGCTGCATACTACGCCTTCTTGCCGCGACTGCCGGGCTTTCATCCCGCCGGGGCCAATCCGGCCCCGCGGATCGTGATCAGCGGCGCGCCAACGAGAGGAATCGCGCCCTGTGGTTCGTGTCATGGCACTATTGAAAACAAGCTGGGCAGTCCGTGGCTCGAGGGCCAGTCCGAACTTTACCTCAAGACCCAGCTCCAGGCCTTCGTATCTGGCTCGCGGCAGAACGACATCAGCAGTCAGATGCGCAACGTTGCGCGCGCGATGACGCCCGAAGAGATTGAAGAGGCAGCGCGGTACTACGCAAACCAGCCGCCGCCTTATCTGTCCACCGAATGAACCGATCCGTCGCAGTGTCGTCAAAATGCCGGGGCTTCGAACGGTGCTTGAATGGCGACTGCATCTCGTTCGATCGCGCCCGTGTGGTTACACGCCACGTGAAAAAGAACGACCGATAAAACATTTCCTCTGACGGGGGAGGGCGAGGTCCTCACCGCGATCGTGTTCGGCTGTCAGTCACTCGGCGGAAGGCGGTCTCATCCACTTGCCGTCCTTCCAATGAATGGCCACTTCGCGTGCGGTTTCCGCGGCAGATCAATCAACCATCTGCGAGGAGGCGGATCCATGCGCTCTGGCTATGGCATCCTGCAGATCCTCGATCGGCGTCGATCTCGTCATCGCATTGCCTTCCAGCTCTTTCGGCATCTTCCAGCCGGGGTCGACGCCTTCCATGTTTGGAAGCTCATGGGCGATCCCTTTGTGGCAGTCGATACAGGTTGCCTGTCCGGATAGCAGATATCGGGTGTGAATCTCGGCAGCGCGCTGCGTCTGCTTCTGCAGATCCATTGCCACCGCGGTGTGGCAGTTGCGGCATTCCAGGCTGTCATTGGCCTTCATACGCGCCCATTCGTGCTGTGCCAACTCCAACCGCTTCTCCAGGAATTTGGGCCGCGTATTGATCGTGCCGAATATCTTGCCCCACACCTCCTTGGATGCCTGCATCTTGCGAGCGATCTTGTCGGTCCATTGATGCGGCACGTGACAGTCCGGACAGGTGGCCCTGACGCCTGAGCGGTTCGAGAAGTGAATCGTGCGAGACAGTTCCTGGTAAACATTGTCATGCATCTCATGACAGGAGGTACAGAACTTCTCGGTATTGGTGAGTTCCAGCGCCGTATTGAACGCGCCCCAGAACATCACCCCGCCAATGAAACCGCCGAGCGTCAGGACGCCGAGCCCAATCGTGGCCGCAGGCGTCGTCAGGATCGACCAGGCCCAGACAATCGCTTTCTTGATCCATGAGATCATCGGCGTCACTCGCTTCCGGCAGGCTTGACGCCCATTTCGCTCATATCCCTGAACAGGTTGTTCACCAGCGGACGCACGTCCGCCTGCGGCACGTGGCAGGCGGTACAGAAGTAGCGCCGGGGCGAAACGTCGGCGAGCATCTGGCCGTCACGGGTCATGTAGTGCGTCACGCTGATCATCGGCGCACCGGAGTCCTGGGTGAACTCCCGCTTGTGGCAGGAAAGGCATCGGTTCGCGTTCACCGACAGTTCGTATCCCTCGATCGAATGAGGGATCACTGGTGGCTGGTCGGGATAGGCGCGCATCCTGCGACGGTCGTCCACGATCCACTTCGGCAGTGGCGCCGCCGGGCCGATCGCCATCGACGGCACTCGCCCCACCAGTTGCGGTGCCGCCTCCGGCAATACCTGGGCAATCGTGGCCGTCGCGACGAAAAGCAGAATACCCGCCGTGACCAGCATCCAATCAGGCCGCCTCAAATGGCGACGGGGAGAATCTTGACCGCGCATTTTTTGAAATCCGTCTGTTTTGAGATGGGATCGGTGGCGTCGAGAGTAACCTTGTTGATCAGTTGGCTTGCATCGAACCAGGGAACGAAGATGACACCGGGCGGCATGCGGTTTCGCCCGCGCGTCTCGACACGCGACCGGATCTCGCCGCGACGTGAGACAATCCGCACTTCCGCACCCTGGTTGATGCCGCGCTTGCGGGCGTCCTCCGCGTTCATGAATACCCGTGCACCCGGGAATGCCTTGAAGAGCTCGGGAACGCGCAATGTCATTGAACCCGAGTGCCAGTGTTCCAGCACGCGGCCAGTCACCAGCCAGACGTCAAACTCCTCATCCGGGGCCTCCGCCGGCGGCTCGTAGGGAACGGCCAGGATGACCGCCTTGCCGTCCGGCTGGCCATAGAAGTTCACGCCTTCGCCAGGTTTCACGAAAGGATCAAAGCCTTCGCGATAGCGCCAGAGCGTCTCCTGGCCGTTGACCACCGGCCAACGCAGCCCGCGCACCTCGTGGTACATGTTGAAGGGTGCGAGATCGTGGCCGTGTCCGCGCCCGAAGGTGGCATATTCCTCAAACAGGCCTTTCTGAATGTAGAAGCCAAAGGCCTTCGCTTCCTGATTGTCGTAGTCGGCATTGAGTTCGCTGAGGGGAAAGCGGTCGACCTCGCCATTGCGGAAGATCACGTCAAACAGGCTCTTGTCGCGATATTCCGGATTGGCGTCGAGGATATTGGCGGGCCAGACCTCGTCGGTCTTGAAGCGCTTGGAGAATTCCGCGATCTGCCAGAGGTCCGACCGTCCCTCTCCGGGGGCTTGGACAAGCTGGCGCCAGAGCTGGGTGCGGCGCTCGGCATTGCCGTAGCCGCCCTCTTTCTCGACCCACATCGCAGCCGGCAGGATCAGGTCGGCGCTCATCGCCGTGATCGTCGGATAGGCATCGGAGACGACGATGAAGTTGTCCGGGTTTCGGTATCCCTGCCAGGTCTCGTTGCTCGTGTTGGGTGCTGCCTGGATATTGTTGTTGACCTGCACCCAGTAGAAATTGAGCTTTCCATCCTTCAGCATGCGGTCCTGCTGAACGGCGTGATAGCCCGGCTTTTCCGGGATGATGCCATGCGGGATGCGCCAGATTTCCTCCGCACGCTTGCGGTGCTCGGGATTGGTAACGGTCATATCGGCCGGGAGGCGATGGGCGAAGGTGCCGACCTCGCGCGCGGTACCGCACGCCGACGGCTGCCCGGTCAGTGAGAAGGGACTATTGCCGGGCTCCGATATCTTACCCGTCAGCAGGTGGATGTTGTAGACCATCTGGTTCGCCCAGACGCCGCGCACATGCTGGTTGAAGCCCATCGTCCAGAGCGACATGACCTTGCGTTCCGGATCGGCGTAGAGTTCCGCCAACTGCTCGAGGAAGCCTGCATCAACGCCGCTCAGCTCTGCTGCCTTTTCCAGCGTGTACTCGGACACGAATTTCTTGAAGGCGGCAAAGTCAATAGGCTCCATCTTCGCCGGATCGGTCGCATTGGCAGCCTTCAATTCCAGCGGATTATCCGGCCTCAACCCGTAACCGATGTCGGTAACGCCGCGGGCGAACCGCGTATGCCGATCCACGAAGTCCTGGTTGACCCGCCCGGTCTGGATGATGTGGTTCGCGATGTAGTTGAGGATTGCCAGGTCCGACCCCGGCTTGAAGATCATCGGTATGTCCGCGAGATCCATGCTGCGGTGGGTAAAGGTGGATAGAACCGCAACCCTGACATGCGGGTGACCGAGACGACGGTCGGCGACGCGGGTCCACAGGATTGGATGCATCTCCGCCATATTCGAGCCCCAGAGCACGAAGGCGTCAGCATGCTCGAAATCGTCATAAACGCCCATCGGCTCATCCATGCCGAAGGTGCGCATGAAGGCGTAGGCCGCCGAGGCCATGCAGTGGCGAGCGTTCGGATCAAGATTGTTGGAGCGCAGGCCGGCGCGCATCAGTTTCGTCGCTGCATAGCCCTCGAAGATCGTCCACTGGCCGGAGCCGAACATGCCGACGGCCGTCGGTCCCTTCTCCTTCAGCACCTTCTTGCATTGCTCGGCCATCACGTCGAACGCCTCGTCCCAGGTGATCGGTTCGAACTCGCCGTCCTTGGCATAGGCGCCGTTACGCTTGCGCAAGAGCGGCGTCTTCAGCCGGTCCTCGCCGTACATGATCTTGGAAAGGAAATATCCCTTGATGCAGTTCAGGCCGCGATTGACCTCGGCCTGCATGTCGCCATGGGTGGCGACCACCTTGCCATCCTTCACGCCGACCATCACGCCGCAGCCGGTGCCGCAGAAGCGGCAGGGTGCCTTGGACCATTTGATCTCGAGCGCCTCGACGCCGCCTGGGACCGGCTGGGCGGCGGCAGGTAGTGCTATACCGGCGGTCGCCGCGGCGATGCCGGCGGCGTGGGCCTTCAAGATGTCACGCCGCGTCAGTGTTCCGGTCATCGCTTCGCATCTCCTCTGTCTCGACGTGCTCGAAAACCATGCTCGCCGTGATCACCCCATCAAGCAGCGAAATGCGCGTCAGGCATTCGCCGAGCATGCCCGTATTCGTTCCCTCGATCACCACGACGATCTTGCCGCCGCCGTGGCCATGGACTTCGACATTCTCTATCCCGGCGATTGCAGCCAGGACGTCTTCGGTTCGCGCCGGCACCGTCGCGATCACCGCGCTGGAAATATGATAGCGCTGCGGCTGCTCAGACATCGGCGGCCTCCGCTTCGCGGGCCTGGAGGCCGATGGCGCTGACCGGGCATATGCTGAGGCACGCGCCGCAACCGCTGCAGAGCGCTTCGTTCAATTCCGGAACGAACGGGCCGCCCATCCGGGGACGGAAGCGGATCGCTTGCTCGGGACAGCATTCGCCGCACGACTGGCAAGCGACGTGGCGCTTCGCCAGGCAACCATCGCCGACTACCGCGACATGCGGGAAACGATCGGCTTTCACGGTCAAAAAGACGGGTTCGGGACAGACCGAGCTGCATTCGCCGCAGAAGGTGCATTCGCCAAAAGCGAAATCGATCGAGGGCATCCCGTCCGAAAGGCGGATGATGCCGGTCGGACATCGTTCGGCGCAAAGCCCGCATCCCGTGCACGCGTTGAGGCTTTCGGCCGTCGCCCCAGGAGGACAGATTCCGATATTTCTCCTGGCGGGTCGGCCGAAAAACAGCGATCGACGTGAGATGGGCTCTGTCCGCATGACGCCCTCAATGACCCGCAGGCGGCCCCGGCGGGCCGTAAATGATCTGGAACATCCAGACGAGGAAGCCGTATCCTCCGACCACGCCAACGGCGACGAGCGGCCAGATTCCAAAGGCCAAGACGAGGAAAGCAAGGACCTCGACCCGCCGCCGTCCGCGGGGGTTGATTTCCTTCGGAGCTTTGTCGATCAAATCAGTCATGGCGGCTCCCCCACAGCAAAAATCGTAGCACACGTTTTTGGAGACGCAAAGTCTCAATTGCACTTCCTCTTGCGTGCAAGGACCGTGGGAAAGTTGAGCTGTTTCGCCGGGGCGGTCGGGCGAGCGCAGCGATCTTTGAGGGAGCGCAAATACCGGGAGCGCCCTTCGACCTATGGAGGTCACAATCGCCCTGCAGCCGCTTGCTTAGCAAGGGGACGCCAGTCGGCGAAGCGATCGATTGAAGCGTCGAAAGGTCAACGCGTGACAGACAGCACAGAGCAAGAAATCGTAAACGAGCCGACTCGCCGTGATTTCCTTTATCTCACCACAGGCATGGCGGGGGCGGTTGGGGCCGTTGCGGTTGCATGGCCGTTTATCGACCAGATGCGTCCGGATGCTTCGACGTTGGCGCTGGCCTCGATCGAGGTTGACGTTTCCAGCCTCGAGCCGGGAATGTCGCTGACGGCCAAGTGGCGCGGCAAGCCGATCTTCATCCGCAACCGTACGCCCGAGGAAGTGAAGGCTGCCGATGAGGTGCCGCTTTCCGACCTGAAGGACCCGGTGGCGCGCAACGCCAACCTGCCGTCCGACGCGCAGGCGACGGGCGTCGACCGTTCGGCCGGCAAGGACAAGGAAAACTGGATCGTCATGATCGGCTCGTGCACCCATCTCGGCTGCATCCCGCTCGGCCAGGCCGGCGAATACAATGGTTGGTTCTGTCCCTGCCATG